>JBLFXJ010000105.1:0-21914 GCA_047609825.1 Myxococcota bacterium | reverse complement strand
CGCCAACCAAGCCGATGTGGACGACGACGCGCTGGGCGATGCGTGCGACAACTGTCCAGACGCCGCGAACGCCGACCAGGCCGATGAAGATGGCGACGGGATCGGTGATGCGTGCGCCTGCGACGCCTGCGGCCTCGGCCAGTGGTGCCGCGAGCACCCCGGCGCGCCGGCGGAGTGCCTCGACCTGTGCCCGGAGGAGGCCCAGTGCCCCGATACGCGCTGCTGCCCGATCGGCACCCGGTGCACCGACGGTGAGTGCGCCCTGCCCGACCTCACCGTCGATGCGGTCACCCTCGAGGCGTCCGCCACCGTGTCTCTCGAGTTCATCGAGCCGGACGGGTGCGAGCTCATCGAGGGCTGCGTGCTCGCGGCGGGCATGCGCCGCCTGCTCCGGTTCACCAGCACGGTGCCGAACCACGGCGTGGGCGACATGTTCCTCGGCCCGCCCGACGCCGAAGAGAACCCGCACTTCGTGTACAGCGACTGCCACGGCCACTACCACTTCGACGGCTTCGCCCGGTACGAGCTGGTGACCCCCGACGGCGAGGTCGCAGCCCCCGGCCACAAGCAGGCGTTCTGCCTGATGGACATCCTCCGCGACGGTCGCGACGGGCCCCAGAGCCCCACCTACAACTGCGCCTACCAGGGCATCAGCATCGGCTGGGCCGACGTGTACGGGTCGCACCTCGACTGCCAATACGTGGACGTGACCGACGTTCCGCCTGGCGATTACATCCTGCGCGTGGTGCTCAACGAGGCCGAGCGCCTCGCCGAGAGCGACTACCTGAACAACATCACCGAGGTGCCGGTGCACCTCGACTGAGGCTGCGGGTCAGAGGGTGGCGGCCAGCCGGGTGCCCTGGTCGATGGCCCGCTTCGCGTCGAGCTCGCTCGCCTCGTCCGCGCCTCCGATCCGGTGCACGGCGATGCCGGCCGCCTTCAGCGCGGGCTCGAGGTCGCGGTTGGGCACCTGGCCCGCGCACACCACCACGTTGTCCACCTCGAGCACCTCGGCCACGCCGCCTGAGGTCACGTGCAGGCCGGCGTCGTCGATGCGGTCGTAGCTGAGCCCGGTCATGGTGTGCACGCCCATCTTCCGCACGCTCGCCCGGTGGATCCAGCCTGTGGTCTTACCCAGCTTCGCGCCGGCTTTTCCGCTGGACCGCTGGCAGAGCACGATCTGTCGCGCCGGGGCGGGGTCCACCGCCTCCTTCAGCGCGCCACGCTCGGCGTACTCCCGGTCCACGCCCCAGGTGTCGAGGTATTGGTCCACGCTCTGGGCGTCATCCACGTGGGTGTGCGCGAGGAACTCCGCGACGTCGAACCCGATGCCGCCGGCGCCGATGATCGCCACCCGCTTCCCCACCTCGGCGTTGCCCCCGAGCACGTCGACATAGGACAGCACCTTGGGGTGGTCGATGCCGGGGATCGACACCTGCCTCGGGTGCACGCCGGTTGCGAGCACGACCGCGTCGAAGCCGGCCAGCGACTCGGCGGTAGCGCGGGTCTGTAGCCGCACCTCCACCTTGGCGAGCTCGAGGCGACGCCCGAAGTAGCGCAGGGTCTCGGCGAACTCCTCCTTGCCCGGGATGCGCTTGGCGAGGTTGAACTGGCCACCGATGCGGTCGCTCGCCTCGAACAGCACCACCGCGTGCCCGCGCTCGCCCGCCGAGCAGGCGGCAGCGAGCCCCGCGGGACCGGCCCCGACCACCGCGATGCGGCGCTGGGTGGTCACCGGGGTGAGCACCAGCTCGTCTTCGTAGCAGGCGAACGGGTTCACCAAGCAGCTCGCGCGCTTGTTCTCGAACACATGGTCGAGGCAGGCCTGGTTGCACGCGATGCAGGTATTGATCTCGTCTTCGCGGCCCTGCTCGGCCTTGGTGATCCACTCCGGATCGGCGAGGAAGGGGCGTGCCATGGACACCATGTCGGCGTCGCCCCGGGCGAGCACGGCCTCGGCGGTGTGGGGCATGTTGATCCGGTTCGACGTGATCAACGGCACGTTGACCTCGCTCCGGAGGCGGGCCGTGATCCACGTGTAGGCGGCGCGGGGCACCAGGGTGGCGATGGTGGGCACCCGGGCCTCGTGCCAGCCGATGCCGGTGTTGATCAGCGACACTCCGGCGGTCTCGAGCTCCTTGGCCAGGTGCACCACCTCGTCCCAGGTCGAGCCGTCTTCCACCAGATCGAGCATCGAGAGCCGGAAGATGATCACGAAGTCCGACCCGACCGCATCGCGCATCCGCCGCACGATCTCGAGGGGGAACTTGATGCGGTTCTCGAACGAGCCGCCCCAGCCGTCGGTGCGCTCGTTGGTGCGCGACGCGATGAACTGGTTGATCAGGTAGCCCTCGGAGCCCATCACCTCGACGCCGTCGTAGCCAGCGCGCTGGGCCATCACCGCACAGCCGACGTAGTCGTTGATCGTGCGCTCCACCCCGCGGGCCGACAGTCCTCGCGCTCGGAACGGTGAGATCGGGGACTTCTGGGCCGACGGCGCGACCGCGAGGGGGTGGTAGCTGTAGCGCCCGGCATGGAGGATCTGCACCGCGATGCGGCCGCCCTCCTCGTGCACGGCGTCGGTCACGACCCGGTGCTTGTACGCCTCCCACCGGTTTGACAGGCGACCGGCCAGTGGCTTGACGCCGCCCTCCCAGCTCGGCGCGAACCCGCCGGTGACGATCATCCCGACACCGTGGCGCGCGCGCACCCGGAAATAGGCCGCCATCCGGCTCAGCGGGCCGACCTGCTCCTCGAGGCCCACGTGCATCGAGCCCATGAGCACGCGGTTGCGCAGGGTGATGTGGCCGAGGTCGAGGGGGGCGAGCAGGTGGGGGTAGGTCTCGTGGGGCATCCGTCCTCCCGGAGGGTGCTGGCTAGCACGGCTTGGGCGGGTGTGGCTGGGTGGGCTGGTACGCTGTGGGCTGAGTCCCGTTGGCCTCGGGCCTCGCCTCTGCCTGCCGACCCCGGATACACTGTGGGCATGAGCAACGCCGCCTTCGACCGAATGACCGTTGACGAGCAGATCACCCACATCCAGGATCTGTGGGATCGCATCGCGTCTCGCCCCGAGAACATCAAGGTGAGCGAGGCGTGGCGTCAGGAGTTGGCCCGCCGGTCGGCGGATCTGAAGGCGAACCCCGACGCTGCCATCCCGTGGGAGGATGTTCGCGCCGAGATCCGAGCCCGGCTCGGGCACGCGCGGTGAGCTGCCGCCTGTTCGTCCATCCGCTTGCTCGGCTGGACATCCTCGACGCCGTGGTCTGGTACGAGGAGCAGCGGCAAGGGCTCGGGCTGGAGATGTCCGATCAGGTGGACGCCGCCATCGGTCGTGCCGCCGATAACCCACTCGCCTTCGCGATCGTCGAAGGGGCAACGAGGAGGGTGCTCTGTCGCCGGCGCGATCACCCACGTTCGCCGTGACCCCATCGCGTGGCGTTCGAGGACCACGCCGAGCAGGGGCTGACCGAGCGGCTCGGCCTCGGGAGGCTCCGCCATGGACCGCACGACCCGCTGACCCGCTCGATACGTAGAGCGTGACGGAACCGGCTTAGCGAGCTGCCGCTGCGAGTTGTGCCACGGTCTGTTGCTGCCGTGAAGTCAACGGTGCCTGTGGGCCAGCGGTCTTCCTGGCGTGGTTCTGGCAGTTGCGGATCGGCCTGTACATGATCTTCGGCAAGGTGGCCACGCCAGCGCGGGCGAAGGCGGCCACCGCCTACTCGTACACCAAAGCGGCGTTCAGCATGCGAGCGACCAACCGCCATGCGGCTGGTGAGAGTTCGGGAAGCTCCTCACCGCGGAAGGCGTAGTTCGCGTCACAGTCGCCGGTCCAACGCGCGAGCGCGTGCAGGTACCGGTGTGTGGACGGGTTCTCGACCTCCTGTAGCGAGGCCTTCTGGATGACGGTGTTCGAGGCGCGTTCCATGAGGGGCTGGAACGGATGCCGCACAGGCGTTGGTGGGCGGACGCCGAAAATCGAGCAGGACTGTTCCCACCGTTCCCTGAGCCGGAACGGGCAGAGGGAACAATCAGGGCTCGGGCACCGAGCGCGGCGCGGAGTGGGTGACACGAAGTGAGTGCAGGTTGGCGTGCGGTTGCACTCACGTGGGCCGACTCGGCGGGCACGCCCCGCCACCTGGCGGACCACCGGTGGTGGGCAGCTGGCAGGGGAGGTCACCGAACGGCCGCCATCTGGCTGTGGCAGGCGATGGCGACGGGTGCGAGGGCCTCAAGATCGAGTGAGCCGGCCCTGGGTGCGAGAGCCAGCAGCAGACGCCCCACGCGAGACCGCCAGCCGAGGTCGGAGGAGGGCAGCTCCAGCATGGGAAACCAACCGGCAATGTGACGGGCCCAGCGAGAAGGGCTTCGCCAGCGGCGGCCGTGTGCCTCGGTGCTCCTGGCGCGTCGGGCGACCTCGCCCTCCCGCCGCGCCTCTCCCACGGGCCGTGGGGCTGCCAACAACCATGCTTCCAGCATAGCCATCAGGCTGTACAGGTGACCGGGCACGACGCCAGCGGGCAGGACACTCGGTGCAGCGCCGCAAGCCTGGCACTCGAAGCGCCGCACCCAGACGCGTACCGTCCTAGGCGCAGAACTTCCTGGCCTCGGCGGCACGACCACGGGCCGGGTTCGGCGTCCGTTGCTTTGTAGCACCACCTTGCGCCTGGCGCCTTCGTACCGGACGGCGGGCGTTCGGCAGCAAGGGCAGTACGGCGGCCGGACGTCGTCGACCTCCTCCTGCGGGAGCTCGGTGTCGGCGGTGGAGAGAGGGTCGACTGGGAGTCCATGAAGCCAGGGCATGCAGCACCTCACTGGGCCCCGATAGCCCTGCCCCACAACTCAGGCACGACCGAAAGTTGAGCCCATAATTCGGATATCCTCACGTGAAGTGACTCGAGCCGCACCCGCTCAGGCCTGGTCGGGCGCGACTATTCAGGTTCGTCCGTGCCGTTCCCGTCCGCTGGCGCTTCCGGGAACGCCAGACGGCGCTCTCGCTGAGGGACCATCGTCCTTCCATCCGCTCGGACGTCTTGTTGCCCTCAGCATCGCGCCTCGGGAACGAAGCCAGGACCTCGTTCAAGACGCCGCCCTACATGAGGTCGCTGGCGGCATCCAGGGCCTCGTGGTGTTCCTCGGTGGCGAGCAGATCGTGCAGGTGATCGACAAAGCCCTCGGCCTTGTCTCGGAGACCATCCACGCCGAGGTCGAGGTCCTCAACGGTGACCTCGACCTCCAGCTCGGAGGCGAGCATCTGGAGCAGGATCGGGGCCAGCCTCTGCCTCCGGGTGAAGCTGGTCTTGCGGAGCAACCCCACCAGAGGTCACATGGCCTCGGTGAGGGTGGTCAGAGCGGGCTCGGTCATCGTCGGCATGGTGGGCCTCCCTGTCCAGCGGGGTGGATAGGGCGATAAGCGAAGGCCACCGGCACCGGCCCCGGAGTCATGGAGAAATGCGCCAGTCCCACGGTTGGTCGTTCACCAGCTTCTCACGAAGAGAATCTGCATCCATGATGGACCCGTGGTCGTTGTCGAACGCCAAGGGAAGAACCGCGTCCACGAGCGCCCGAAGGACACGTTTCAGCAGTTCGAGGTCCGAATATTCCACCTCGACGATGTGGGGTGATGAGCCCACCACGGCGTGAATCGCTGCAAGTTCGTCATCGCCGAAGTCTGAGACATCGAAGAAGCGTCGGAAGTAGAGCCGACTACCTGCGCTTTCCAAGACAACCAAGTTCGCCTCGTGCTTGGCTGCTCCTAATTGACCCAGTACGGCGTCCAGGGCCGGACTTGGAAGTAGTGGGTGGTCAGAGGCCAAGAAGACGGAGTTCATTCTCTTACCTATGGCTTCACGACTTCGATGAGTTCATCCTGACTCGTGGTGACCAACTGGCCCTTACCCTGAGCGCCCTTCACGACAGAGCCCTTCAAGTCAGGGCCGTAGCCGATGACGGGTTTGTCCGTCACGCCTTCCGTGCGGGAAATCTGTCCCTGAAGGCCCTTCCCACCGCCAGACTTCACCTGAATGACTGCGTTGTCGAGTTCGATATCGAAGTCGGTCGCCATGCTGCCATCGGCCCTTGTGGAAGGCACATTCACACCCTTGACGTGCCCCGGGTACGCGTCCTCGATGGCGTTGGCCAAGTCTCCGACCAAGGGGTCTGAAGAAGAGAACTTCCCCGTCGAATTGTGCACCAGCACACCGCGCGCATCCGCCCCCTCGCCCCGCACATAGAAGTTGTGCGGCCCATCGACGCGGTCCGCCCGCACCTCGAAGTCGAACACCTCCACGTCACCCTGCCGCCAGGTCTTCCCGACGAGGATCGCCTCGCCTCCACCCTGCACATGCAGCGACGTCCCGAGCTCGAGCTCCCCGAGTGGCACGTAGTCCCGCACCGCATCGACCCAGAACGGGTGGTTCGGCGTGCCGGTGAGCACGTCCGTCGTGCCGTCGGCGTACGCCACCTCGGCGTCGATGACCTCGGGGGCGATGCGGACGAAGGTGTCCACCACCCGGCCGAGCACGTCGCCGGTCGCCATCACGCCAGCATCCGTGACCGCCCAGATCCGGCCGTCGATCGCGACCTGTGCGCCGACATCGACCTCGCCGAGCCGCACGTGCGCTCCGTCACCGATGACGACCACCCAGTCCGTGGCCAGGGGCGTGCGCCAGCAGTCGACCTCGCCGTATGCGGCCTCGGCCCGCTTCCGAGCTGGCACCTCCGCCGCACCCGGACCGCACTCCGGCAGGTCCGCCCCGGCCGCCGCCACCCGGTCTCCGACCCGCACGTCCTGGATCGGTCGCGGTCCCGCCACGGTCAACACCTCGGTGTCCGCGACGAAGCACTGGCCCGCGCCGAGCACTTCGTCGATGGACGACCGCACGCTCTCCACGCCCTTGCGGGCTGCGGCCATGGCCGGCTCCGCGGAGGTCTTCATCATCGCCAGCGCGTCGTCGACGTGCTTCGCTGCGAACTTCGCGATGGGCGTGCGCCGGACCACCTGCGTATACCCGCCGCCCGGGGCGACCACACCGGCGCCGGCGGCCACCACCTCCACGACGAGTGCGCCGGCCGTGGCCTGGCCGGTGGCGACGGCGTGCACGGTCATTCCCACGCTCACCACATCCGTGAGTGTCGCGCCGATCTCGACGAGCACGAGGAACTGGACGAAGTGGCCATTCCGGTCTTGCAGCGCGTTCGTGTTCCCCGCCGCGTACGCCGGACCGAACCCCAGCGGCGCACCGAGGTCGCCGTTGGTCATGCCCAGGTGCAGCAGCGGCTCAGGCTGCAGCCACAGGCCATCATCCAGCCGTGAATGCCGCGGGCCGTGGTTGATCACCCCGGCGAACCGGTCGGGCTGGCTGCCGTGCAGCCCATCGACGGGCCACGGCGTGCCCACTTCGTGCAATGCGACACCCGTCTGACCCAGCGCCTGGTGGAGCACCTCGCCGCCGCTCCCGTCGAAGACCCACGCCGCGTTGCCGCCGGGCTCGCGGATCGACCACCGCGCCTGCCCATTCTGCACCCGCAGCATCGGCAGCACGTCCACCGTCTGCCCGGCCGAGGTGTCGGCCACATACCCGGAGTCCCGGTGCACCACCTTCGGCGACGCGCCCGTGCGCACCTCGGTGATCAACACGTCGTCCAGGTCGTAGTGGAAGCTGTGCGTCCACTTCACGATCTCCACGTCGCCGGTGTCGGGGTCGACGATGCGCTCGGCGCCGCGGATGCGCGCGAGTCGGCCGAGACCGTCGTAGGTGTACGCCTCGTTGCGCCGCTCGGTCGGCTCCTGGTGCGACACCCGCGACAACCGGCCCATGGGATCCCAGGTGTACAGCTCCTCGATCCACTCGGCGTCGTCGTCGGCGCCGGAGCGGCCCGCGACCTCGCCGAATCGGCGCTCCGGCGCGTAGGTCCAGCTGGTGGGCAGCGGGGCGTGGGGGTCGCCGCCGAGCTTGAGGGGCGTGCCGCGGGTGAGGGAGGTGGGCAGGCCCAGGGCATCCCGCGACATGGACTCGACCACGTCGCCGTCCTGGTTCACTTCGTCGATGCGGCCCAGCGCGTCGTAGGTGTACGACCACAGGCCGGCCACGTCGCCGACGCCGGTGTAGTCCTTCCACGCCAGCGCGCCGCTGTCGTCCCAGCCGAAGTCGATGGTGTTCGTGTCGCAGCTCGGGCGCTGGAGCTTGATCGCGTCGAGTGCGGAGGGGGCCGACCACACGTGGTCCACGCGAAGGTCGCAATTGTCGCCGAGGATGTCGGCATACCACCCGCCGCTGGGCTGCCCGTAGACACCCGGGAGGAAGTCGACCGTCGCCTCGGTGCCGTCCGGCAGGTGGGCGGTGGAGGCCTCGGCCCACCGGGTGGGCCCGAAGGTGTGGTCGACGTGCACGGCGCCCGGCAGGTCGGATGCGAGCACGAGGCCGTCACTGTCTGTGGTGTAGGCCCACTCCGTGACGTGCCCATCGGTCCATGTGCGGGTGCGGCGGGTGAGGTTCCCGAGGCCCCAGCGCAGCTCGCCGTCGGGGCTGTCGTAGCCGTAGGTGGTGGTGGTCAGCGGGTCGGTCACCGAGGTGCGCGCCCCGACCCAGGCCGTGTCCCACACGGTGGTGGCGTCCTCCCACTCCCCGTCCCGCAGCACGCCCTTGTGGGTGAGCCGGCCCAGCGGGTCGTAGTCCCAGGTCACCACCTGCTCGCCGGCGTGGTCGAACGCCGCGACCGGGTTGGGCCCGTCGTGCGCGTAGCTGTGCCAGGACTCCCACGCAGCGCCGTCTTCTGCCGACCGACGCTCCACAGTGCGCACCCGGCCCACCTGGTCGAAGGTCGTGCGGTACTGGTTGCCGTTGGCGTCGGTGAACTCCGTCAGCCGGCTGCGGGCGTCCCATGCGTAGCTGCCCGTGCGGGTCCACTCTGACGGTCCACCCTGGTCGACCGCGACCAGCCGGCCGAGCAGGTCGTGGTGCGACCGACGCAGCCGGCCCTCGCCGTCCATCGTCTCCACGGCACCGGGGATCGGCAGCAGGGTGCGCGTGGTGCCCGAGACGGGTGACCAGGTCAGGCGGTCGACGCCCATGGCATCTGCATAGTGCCGGGTGTCGGAGGCGCTCGGGACGCTCAGGTCGGCCGGGCGTGGCTCGAACACGTCGGCCCCGGTCGGAGCCCGCACCACGACTGCGTTTCCAGCCAGGTCGGTGAGGGTCTCGCGGATCGTGAACCCGCTCGGCCCTTCCTCCGGGGTCCACGACTGCTGCGTGCGGCCCAGGCCGTCGAGCACCTGGTAGGCCGTGCGCTCCAGCACTGCGCCGACCGGGTGTTCTTGGGTGTAGCGGGTCTCTTCCGTCCACTGGGGCACCTCGTCGTGGTGGTGTGCCCAGGCGCGGACCGTGCGCGGCGCCTCCAGTCCGGCGCCGATGATCGCCTCGGACGCGGGTCGCCCGAGCGCGTCATAGGCGGTGACCTTGGTGACGCCGTTCGGGTCGGTGGTGCGGAGCGGCCTGCCCAGCCCGTCGATCGCCACTTCTGTCGCTTGGGACAGGGCGTTCAGGGTCTCGGTCACCACCGCGTCGCCGAGGGACCAGGTGGTGTAGGACCACGCGCCGGCCGGACCGGTGGTCTCCTCCACCGCACCGCGGACAGTGTGGCTGAAGGTCCAGGTCTCCCAGGCCTCGTCGCACAGCGCGTCGCCGGCGAAGGCGCCGCACGCGTCCTGCCGCACGACCGCGCTGTGGGTCAGCGCCTCGCCGCTGGCCGGTGTGCCCTGCCCACCGAACTGGTACCGCACCCACTCGGCGAGCGACTCGGCGCCCAGTACCGCGTCCCACCCGTAGGTCTTCTTCGTGCCGGGCAGCCGGATGCTGTCGTCATCGCTCGCTGCCCAGTCGGTGAACGCGATGCGCACGGTCTCGGGTGAGGGCTCGATGGGGCCGTATCCGTCGGGACTGGGGCCCTTCACCACCTCGGTCAGGTCGGGTCCGACCCAGGTGGCCTGCATGCTCATGGACTGCCACTCGTCGTTGTCGGCCCGGGTCTCGACCCGGCGGCCGACCAGCTGAAAGCCCCGGTCCCAGGCCTTGTAGGTGTGCTCGATGTGGGTGTGCGGCTCGAGCACGGCCCCTTCGCCCGACCCGACCGCCGGGTTGGCGCCATCGACCGGCGCCCAGGGCAGCCGGGTCTCGACCTCGAGGTCGTCGACGTCGAGCAGCGGAAAGTCGCGGTCGGGGGTGAAGTGTTGAGTGCGTGACCAGGTGGGCCAGGACGCATCGGCGCCCGCCCACCGGGTCTTGCTGTCGCGGATGTACTCGGTCTCGGTGACCGCCGTGAAGCCCTCGAACACCCCTCCCGCCTCGGTCGGCTGCACGTAGCTGAACCACCGCTCGGCGGACTGGTCGGTGACCGGGTCGTACAGCGCCAGGGTGCGCAGGACGGTCCGGTGTGCGGAGAAGGCTTCGGCGTCCACCGCACCGGCCCCGTCCGCCGTGTTGGCGTAGCTGAGCTCGGTGATGGCGCCGGTGCCCCAGATCACCTGGTCGAGCAGGCCCGGTGGCGTGCCGGACGACAGCACGAACCGGTCTGCGGCGAGGATGTCGGGCATCCGGTCGCCGTTCACATCGCGGACCGCCCCCAGCACCTGCACTTCGGTGCCCGGGTGCATCACCGGGTCGACCAGCCGCTTGTCGACCTCCCGGCTGGGCGGCACGAACACCGTGCTTGTGTAGGCTGCGGTCTTGCCCAGCTCATCGGGGAAGGTGTCCCACGGGATGTCACTGCCCACTGTGAAGCCGTCGCCGGTGTTGCGGAACCACTCGTGGTTGTCGGCATCCACCAGATCGGGGCGGCCGTCCGCGTCGAGGTCGAGGAGGTCGACGAGCACGCGGGCGGGGTCGGCCTCCTCGTCGGTGTGGCAGGCCGAGACCCTCGCCTCGATGCCGGGTGCGGTGCCTGGATCGCCGGGATTCCATGGACTCTCGAGCTCGGGCGGACCGTCTTCGAAGTCGCCAGGCGACCCGCCGCCGCAGGAGGGGTCCTCGTCGGGACCAGGGTCTTCGCCATAGTCGGCGGGGTCGTCCTCGGGGCAGCTCTCCTCGTGGTACGAGTCCCAGGTGTAGGCCGGAATGAACACCGAGCCCGGATTGTACAGGTCGGGCAGGATGCCCCAGCCGTCGTACATCGTGGGCGGCACGTAGGTGTTGAGGCCGCCCAGATCGACCTCGACCGGGGGCCCGGAGCAGCGGGAGTTCTGCGGCCGGCCTTCGTACGACCGGGACAGCCAGGGGGTGGGTGCTGGCCAGGGCACGGCAGGGGCGAACCCGCCCGGGTAGCCGAACGCCACATCCCACTCGGGGTGGGGGGGAGCCCAGTGGGAGGTGTCGACCAGGTCGGCGAACCCGTCGCCGTTCAGGTCGACGAGTCGCCGGGTGATCTCGGTGTACTCGGTGCGCGGCTGCTCATACTCGCCGGTGTGTTCATAGAACACGCCCTCGAGGACGGCCCGATGGGTGACCACGGTGAGGTGGCTCGTGGGGATGCCGTCGACCGCGTACTCGGCCGGGATGTCGTCCCACGCATCGAATTCGGGGAGGAAGGCATACACCTGCAGCCCCATGGGCAGGGCATACACGATGTCGAGCCACCCATCGCCGGTGAGGTCGATGAGCTGGAGCTGGTCCGTGCCTGCGCTCTCAGGGTCTGGATAGGCGGGAGTGTCGGCCCGCAGCTTCACTGGCTTGAAGCCAAAGCCCTCGGAGATCCCAGGGAACTTGAACGGCGTGGACATGGGTACCGCGGGCTCGAGCCCCCACGGGGAGCCGAAGTGCACATCCCAGGTCCAGGTTCGCTCGACGCCGTCTTCGTCCTGGTCGAGGTTCAGGTCGCGCAGCTGTGGCTCGCTCTCCAGGTCGTGGTCATACACCGCCGAGGTCACGGCCTCGCGCGCGGCGATGAGGTCGCGGAGCCCATCGCCGTCGAGATCGACCCAGGCCTGGGTGGTGTAGCTGTAGCGGATGGGGAGCGTGCCGCCGGGGATCAGCGGATCGTAGGCCGCGTCGACCACCGCCGACTTCGACGCGCCGAGCTTGTGGGTGGGTTCTGGACGGTCGAATGGGACGGGTACGTCGGCGTTCCAGAGGGAGCCGCCATCGTGCGCGATGTGCGCCTCGGCCAGCCCCTTCTCGTCAGCCCAGTCGAGGCGATCCACCCAGCCATCGCCGTTCGCGTCGGCCATGTCGAGCCACTGGTAGGTCTCGCCATCCGACCCGGTGGAGCGGAGGCCCAGGAGGCCGGGGCCCGGCTGCTCCCCGTAGATGTGCCCGTTGGGCTCGAACGGGGTGTAGTGGAACGCGGCGAGGGTCATCACCTCGGCGCCCTCGAGGAACCCGCAGCTCGCGGGGTGGTCGCTGGTCCGCTGCCGCACCTCCACCAGGCGCTCCTCGGACCCGAACGGCGCATAGCAGAGGTCCCACGCGGGCGGAGACATGCCGGAGCAGTCGACCGAGGCGTCCAGACAGGCGACGTCGGTGTCGAGGGTGAACCCAGTGATCCGGCGCTCCAGCACCGCGACCCCGCCGCTCGGGAGCCCGCGGGTGGAGCTGTGTGGTGCGGTCTCGATGTCGCTGACCAGGGCGTACAGGGGGGCGTCCTCCCACTCGCCTGGAGCAGCACCCTGGGTGCCGCCCCACTCCACCCGCTCGAGCACTCCGTCAGCCCCGCGGTGGTACACCACCTGGTTGCCCCAGCTGTCGGTGACGGTGTGGGCCATCCAGGCGTCGGGGTCGGCGGTGGCGACGAGGTGGGTGGTGAGCCCGCCGCTGCGCACGGTCCACGTGTTGTCGCCCGGGTGGTAGGTGACATCCGCGTTCTGGGGCGAGTCGGAGTGGAGCTCCCAGCTACCGTCTCTGCGGAACAGGATGCCGGACACGCCCCCGCCCGATGCGCGCACGGGGGGTGAGGATTCGCCGAAGTAGGCCTGTGTCAACGCCTTTCCGGCGATCCGCGTGAACGTCATGCCCGCCGCGACGGACCACCCACGACCGAGGGGTGAGTGGGCACCGGCTGCCGACGAGTAGGCGAGCGCGATGCCCGGTTCCAGGCCCCCCCCGGGGAGATCGAGCGGGACGGAGTAGCTGACCTCACCCCGCGCCGACGCGGACGCGCCGTATGCCACGCTCTGCAGGCCGCCGTCATGGGCCAACGCCTCGGCGGCGGTGGGGGTGACGCCATCCCCGGCGGCCGAGAGCCCGACGAAGATGGCGTCGTCATCCGAGGCGAGGGCGGTGGCGGAGAGCCAGCCGAGCGCCAGTGCTGTTGTGAGTGACACGAGACCTCCACTGCGAGAGGCAGTGAGGGTGCCACGGAGATCGGGCAGCGAGCCGTGGGCGAAGCCCTGTTCAGCGCGACGAATCGGCGAAAAGCGTGCGATATACTTATGTACCGGCGTGCCGGGCGCGCGGATACCCAGACGCACCCGCGGCCCTGGATTTCCGCGTCAGCGGGTGCCCCTCCGTCCGTCGCCGGTGCGCGCGGCACTCATCGCGCCGGCGACCACCGCGTCAGTGCGCGTGAATCGCCACCGAGCTGTCCCACGACTGCAGGTCGAGGCAGTCCGGATGGGCCACGTTCACCATGAAGTAGCCATACCGGTCATGGCCCGAGGCCTCCCACACGAGCTCCTTCTGGAACCGCCCGCGCACGTCGACCTCCACGCACCAGTTGGTCCAGACGCCGGTGGAGCGGGACAGCTGCTGCACGAGCACCCGCTCGGCGGTCGGGTCTGCCACCGTGCCGCTGACCATATACGGCGTATCCCAAGACACAAGGCCACACGGGATTCCCGGGTCGAGCCACACGCCCATGTGCAGGTACACGTCTTCTGGGCATGCGCTGGGTGCCACGGGGGGCGGGTCGACCAGCAGATCATTCGCCGAGACCCACTCTGCACCGGCCCACGGCACGCCGTCCGACAGGTCCTCCAGCTCATCGAACCGGAGCGGGAGGCTGCGTCCGAACAGCTCGGAGACCTCGAAGTGCAGGTGAGGCCCCTGCGACCAGCCGGTGTTGCCCGACAGGCCGATGCGCTCGCCGCGGGTGACCACGTCGCCCACCTCGACCAGGGCGCCGTCCTGCTCGAGGTGCCAGTAGTTGCCGATGGAGCCGTCGCCGTGATCGATCATCACGTAGTTCGCCAGGTAGGAGCAGGAGGGGTCGGCACATCCCTCGTCGGATTCGTCCCAGACCCGCACCACGGTTCCGGCCCGCGCGGCCACCACCGGCGTGCCCTCCGGCACGAGGAAGTCCACGGCGTGCACCGCGTAGCCGTTGTGACTGAACCCGCTGTGGTGGCCCTGGGTGACGATGGCCTCGGTGCCCGCCTCGAGCGGGGTGAACACCCGCTGGACCGCGGCGGGCACGCAGGTGTCGTCCACCAGGATCGTGTCGTCACCGCAGGTGATCACCTCCTCTGGCACGCACTCGGAGCCCAGCTGAACCGTGCCGGGGCCGCATTCGAGGCTGCTCTCCGGCACGCACTCGTCGCCCACCCGCACGGTGCCGGGGCCACACTCGAGCTCGTCTTCGGGGATGCACTCGCCATAGACGAGCACCGTTCCCGGTCCGCAGTCGATCTCGTCTTCGGGGATGCACTCGCCATCGACGAGCACCGTGCCCGGACCGCAGTCGATGTCGGACTCCGGGATGCACTCGCCGTTCACGAGAATCGTGCCCTCGCCACAGTCCACCTCGGACTCGGGCACGCAGGCGCCGTCTGCCAGCACCGTGCCCTCGCCGCACTCCAGGCTGTCCGACGCCACGCACTGGCCGTCGACCTCGGTCGTTCCGGGGCCGCATGCCGGCGCCACCTTGGCGGCGCCACAGCGTTCGCCGTCCGCGCAGTCGGGGGCGCATCCGAGCGATCCGACCAACGCGAGCAGCGACACGACCAAGCGCATGGTGACCCCTTAGGGAGCCATGGTAGCCGCGATCGGACGCCATGTGCGTCAACGGCCGGTTCCGAGTCAGGGTGGGGTGAGCGACGGTGCCGGATGGATCAGACGATTCCGGGCCGGCCGAGCCGCCACCGAACCCTGGCGATGGCGAGCGGCACGATCCGGCCGCGGTGCCCCCCTTTCCGCAGGGCCCGGGCGGCCTCCCGCAGGGTGGAGCCAGAGCCCGAGTAGTCGTCGAGCAGGAGCACATCGCCCGCAGGCACCGGCCCTGCCGCCATCTGGCCGGCCACGTTGGCGCGGCGCTGATCGTTGTTGAGCAGCTGGCCTTGCCGATGCTCGGGCTCGGTGGCCCAGCGGAGCACGTCATGGACGGGCACCCCCATCGCTGCCCCCAGCTCGGCGGCGCACGCGTCGCGGTGGGGCCATGAGCGGCTCGGCACCGGCACGATCGTGTCGCCGCCGAGGGCGCGGCCGCACTCCGCCAGTCGCTCGATCACCTCGGCGGGCACCGGCGCCTCAGCGCGCGACCGCATGAACCCGACGAAGTCCGTGGAGCGACGGCTGCTGTCGAACAACGCGCGGCCCTGCACCAGGTCCTTGCGGTAGCCGGAGAGGTGCACCGGCCGCCGGGCCAGCCAGTCTGCGGCGTCGGACGGAGGTAGCGCCGGGGGAACCGTGCCCAGACACCCGCCGCAGCGGCCGCACGCCGGGGCGTCGTCATCACCCAGGGCGCGGCGCAGGGTCTGCATCAGGCAGCCGCTGTTGCCCTCGGCATACGCGATCATCTGATCGAGCTGGGTGCGGCGGGTGGCCTCCTGCCGCACATACCGGGTGAGGTCGGGCTCTCCCGAGCGGCCGGTGTGCACGTAGTATTGGACCCGCTTACGGGCCTCCTTGCTGATGAATCCCTGCTCGACCAGCTCGGCCACCACCACGGTCACCCGCGTGGGGTGCAGGCCCGAGCGACGCTTGAGGTCGGTGAGGCGCCGGGGCTCCCCCTCCACCAGGCCGAGGATCGTCGTGAAGTCCTCCGGCACCGGCCGCGCCGAGTGGATGAAGTACTCCTGGATCCGGCGATCGGCGGGGTCGTACAGGAGCAGCCCTCGGGCGGGCTGGCCATCGCGCCCGGCGCGGCCGACCTCCTGGTAGCAGGCGGTGATCGACCCTGGGATGTCGACATGGATCACGTACCGGAGGTCGGACTTGTCGATGCCCATGCCCAGGGCATTAGTGGCGGAGATAGCGGTGAACTTGCCGGCGAGGAACTCGGTCTGCAGGCGGCGCTTGCGCTCGGGCGGGAGTCCCGCGTGGTAGGCGATGACGTTGTGGCCGCGAGACTCCAGGTAGCTGGCCACGATCTCAGTGTTGTCCCGCGTGGCGCAGTACAGCAGGCCCGGCGAGGGGAGCTCGTGCAGCAGGCCGTCGAGCCGGGTGAGCTTGGCGGCGAAGTCGATCGCCGGGATCGCCTCCAGCGCCAGGTTCGGGCGGTCCATGCTGCGGCGGAGCACGCGGATCGGCGACAGCTGCTCGCTGATGTCGCCCTCGGTGCGGGCGTCGGCTGTGGCGGTGAGGGCGAGCACCCGGGTGTCGGGGCGGCTCACCCGGAGTGTGCGCACCAGCCGGGCGATCTCGCGGTAGGCCGGGCGAAAGTCGTGGCCCCAGGTGGAGATGCAGTGGGCCTCGTCGATCACCACGAGCGCCAGCGGCAGCCCGGTGAGGAACGCCAGCCGCTCCACGTTGTCGAGCTGCTCCGGCGCCACGAACAGCACGTCGAGCTCGCCGGACGCAGCCCGGGTCCTTGCAGCTTCGTTGGCCGAAGGCTCCTGATCGGAGTTGATGCTCGCCGCCGCGATCCCGAACCGGTCGGTGAGGTGGTCGAGCTGGTCGCGCATCAGGGCGAGCAGCGGGCTGATCACCAGCGTGATGCCGTCGAGCACCACGGCGGGCAGCTGGTACAGCAGGGACTTGCCCGCACCCGTGGGCTGGATGCACAGCAGATCCTGCCCGCCGAGCAGCGCCTCGATGGCCTCGCGCTGGCCGGGGCGGAACGCGTCGAAGCCGAAGCGGTCGCGGAGCAGGGCGTCGAGGTCGGTCATGCAGGGTCCTGGGTCGGACGGACCGGGTAGGGCGGCGGCGGGTGTCTGTCACCCGCGGCGGCGACCCACGGGCCCCTGCTTCCGCCCCGACGCAGGAGCAGCGAACGCGCGCGTGCTGCGCATGGTGGACCCGGGCCCACTTGCTTCAGGTTGGGGTCCAGTCTGCTCGTCTGCGAACCGGCCCGAGTGTAGCGCAGGATACCTGCGCAGATCGGGCCGGCCCTTGACTCGGGCCTGGACCTCGCCGTCAGCCGCAGGTGCCCAGCGGCAGGTAGCGCAGCTCGATGTCCGAGGCGTCATCCAAGGTTGCGTCGATCAGCACTGCGTTGTCCGCGGGATCGTACTCCCAGCCCGCCCCCGCTTCGGCACCATCTGCCCACACCTCGAGTGAGTCCACGACGGGAGGCGCCAACAGCGGGAACCGACGCTGTGCAGTCAGGGAGGCGTTGCCCAGCCCTGCAGCGCGGTCCACCCAGGCAGGATCACACAGGTCGAGAGCCAGCCCTCCAGTCGCCTCCACCGCCTCGAGGTACCCCGCGGCCCCGTCATCAGCGTCGCCCACACCACAGCTGGCAGACACGTCTACGATCGCGGAGATGGTGAGGAGATGAGACTCGACCTTCATGTCCTCCAGGTAGCCACGATAGCCCGCCGGGTCGCCGGACTGCTCCCGCTCATCGGACATCACCACTACGTGCAACAGCGCTTCTGGACGAATGAATCCCTCGTTGCACCCCTCGGGCTTGTCTTGCAGCGCCGCGATGGCAGACAGCTGGAGGAGGCTCTCCGAACGCTCCTCGAACAGACCGCCCCCGATGCCCATCGCTCGGTCGAACCGGCTCACCGGGTCCTTCTCACTGGCGTCGAAGTACCCACCGTTGAAGCAGCCTTCATCCACCGTGACTACGCCGATATGCCAGTCGGCGGTGGCGGCCTGAACCACGCCGAAGATCTCGGGGAACGCTCCCGAGAGTTCGTCGAGAGTGTCCTCCATCGAGCACGACTGATCCATGGCGAAGAGCAGGTCCACCGGCCTGTCCACCGACGCGTCCCAGCGGTCGATGCACATCGCCGGCGTACCGCCCGTGCCCGTGCCCGTCGCGGTGCCGCCCGTGCCGGTCGCCGTACCGCCCGTGCCCGTCGCCGTGCCGCCCGTGCCGCCAGTGCCCGTCGCCGTCTCCCCAGCGCCCGTCGCGGTGCTCCCCGTTCCGGTGCCGCTCGGCGTTGCCTGTGCAAGGCCCCCGCTGTCTGCGGACTTTTCTGCACCGCCACCACACGCAGCCAGCACGAGCACAGCAAACCAGACCCGTCGCGTCATCGGAGCTCCTCCACAGACCCACTCCCCGTATCCGAATGTGACGATGGCGATGGCGATGGCCGCTTCCCCGTCGGCGGGGACAGCCCTGGACACCGGCACGCCGCGGCGGTACCTTCCTTACAGGAGGTAAGATGGCGCTCACCAAGCTGTCGACCAAGGGCCAGGTCGTCCTTCCCAAGGAGGTGAGGGACACTCTCGGGCTCTCCACCGGCACGGAGCTGGAGGTCGAGGTCCGTGACGGCGTGGTGCTCCTGCGGCCCATCCGGAAGACGACTGTCGACGACATCCTCGGCATGCTTCCCTGGTCGGGGCCGCCCAAGTCGCTCGACGACATGGAGCAGGCCATCGCCAAGGGCGCCCGGGAGCAGCGGTGAAGGCCGTCGACACCAACGTGCTGGTGCGGGTTCTCACCCGTGACGACCCCGAGCAGGCCAGCGTGGCGGCCGCCGAGATGAGAGCCGGTCCGATCCATGTGTCGGTGACCGTGCTGTTGGAGACCGAGTGGGTCCTGCGCCACGCCTACGCCTTCGACCGGGACCAGGTGGGACGTGCCCTTGCGGGCGTGGTCGACCTCGCCGGGGCGACCATCGACGACGAATCGGCCGTGCGCGCCGCACTTCGCTGGCACGCGCGCGGCATGGACCTGGCCGATGCACTTCACGTCGCCAGGCTGCACCCGGGCACCGAGTTCATCACCTTCGACAAGCGACTCGCTCGCCGGGCAACGGAGCTCGCTGTCAACCCACGGGTGCGGCTGCTCGAGTAGGCGGCGAGGTCGGGCAGGCTCCACAGAACCCCGTCGGCCCACTGAGCGGGGCGGGCGAGCCGCATGGCCGCGTCGTGGGGCAACCCCGGTGCGAGCCCTGGAGGGTGGACTACTCCGCCGGCGGCCCGACCTCGACCACGGTGAGGAACAGCGGTGCCGGGCTGGTGCAGGTGCTGCACTCGATGCCGAGGAGCCAGGTGCCATCCTCGGTGAATCCGTCGAACGTGTCGCCGTCCAGGTCGACCGGCCAGATCACGCCCCGGGGGCTGCCGGGATGCCCTGAGACGACAGGATCGGGCCATGCTCACGAGCGCCGATTGGACGAGCTGACGCCGATGCGTTCTCGCCACACCGAGCCCCCGCGTGCTCCGCTCGCCCAGGCGGTCAGCGACGTTCGCGGGCCCCGGAGGACGCAGCGCTCAAGGCGTCGACCCCGCGAACCATCCACGACACGGCGTCCAGCGCGCAGTGGCCGCCAGGCCCGGTCACTACGTGCAGCGTCGGCACCCCCGATGCCCGGTACAGCTCGACCGCGGCGGCCGTCGCGTCTGCCCACGGATCGCCGGCGGTGTGCGCGAAGTAGGCGGTCCAGCCGGGTGTAGGCGCTGGGTTGGTAATGGGTGGGTCGTCTTCGGTCTCGGTGAAGGCGCACCAGTCGGTGTCGCTGTCCAGGCGGGGCACGTCGCCGCCGCACACGCCCACCACTCCGCCGGAGAAGCCCAGCTCGCCGTAGAACGGGACTCCCGCCGCCCAGAACGCGCCGCCGCTCTTGCCCGCGAGGTACACCCGCGTCCGAACGGCGCCATAGGGCGCAAACACCAGGTCCTCGAGGAGAGCCGCCAGGTATGCGGCGCGTCGCTGCTTGTGCGGAGACCACCAGCAGCCGCTGTCGGCCGGTCCGGGTGAGGTGGGCGCGACGAGGATCAGGTCTCGGCGGCGGGCGACACGACGGAGGCGGGCCCGCCGGGTGGCGTGGGTCGGCGTGGCGTCGTCGGCGTGGAGCACGACCAGCAGGCCGTGGGGCACGCGCGCGGCGTCACGCGGCGCCCACACCTCCACATCGCCCGACAACCCTTCGTACGCGAAGGTGCCGGCGAGGGCGAACGAAGCCAGGAGGAGCAGCGCCACGCCCCGACCATGCCACACCGACGATGTTCGACCGAACCAGAGAGCCCTCCAGCCCCTCCGCGATGGGGTACAACGGCGTCAGGAGGCCACATGGCCGCGGTCCCGCCGCTCTCGCTCGCCCTGCAGGCCACCGTCACCTGCCCCAGCTGCCACCAGCCGGTCCACGTCCAGGGGCTGGCGACCACCGCCCTGTGCCCGGCGTGCCAGAGCCCGCTGCAGCTCTCGGCCGAGACCTGGGCGTCGATGTTCTCGCTGGGCGACGTGCTCGAGGCCCTCGAGGGCCCCTCCGGGTCGATGAGAACCTGCACGATGCTCGGCGGCGTGAGCGCGAAGACCGCCTACGGGCGGCAAGCCCCGGCGTGTTCCGGCTGTGGCACCGCCCCTCCGCTCGCCGATGTGCCAGCCCTGGTGGCGGCGGGCGGGTGGTCGTGCGGCTGCGGCCAGACCGTTCGGGTCCGCCCGGCGGACGACCTGGCCCAGGTGGTGGTGCCGGGCGCGCGGTGGGTGGTGGGCGAAGGCGCCACCGCCGACAGCACCCACGAGGGCCGCGGCGGCGCGCAGCCGGTGCACTTCCAGTGCATGGCGTGTGGCGGCGCGCTGGTGGTGGACGGCTCCACCCGCAACGTCACGTGCACCTACTGCGCCGGGAGCAACTACCTGCCGGACGGGCTGTGGCTGCGGCTGCACCCGCCCACCACCGTGCGCACCCTGTACGTGCTCGCCGACGCGAACCCGTCCGACGGCCTGTCCCCGGAGCTGGCCCGTCAGCTCGTGGCCTCCGACGACTACGAGCTGCGCATGCGGGCCGCCCACAGCGCCGGACTGCCCGCCGACCTCGTGGCGCTCCTGGCAGAAGACGACGACGGCGAGGTGCGCGCCGCCCTCGCCGGCAACCCGGACATCGCCCCCGACGTGCTCGCCACCCTCGCCGGCGACAGCGATGACGACGTGCGCGCCGCCTTGCTCGCCAACCCCGCCGCACCCCAGGCCGCGGTCGACGCCCTCGCCGGTGACGACGACTACAGCGTGCGGGTCGCCGCCGTGACCAGCGGTCGACTGGGTGCCGAGCGGCTGGCCGAGCTGGCCGCCTCCGAGAGCGATTCCGACGTGCTCGAGGCCATCGCCGGGCAGGAGTTGTCCGGCCCGGTGCTCGACGCGCTGGCGCACAACCGCCGGTACTCGGCCCGGCGGGTGGCAGCCGGCCATCCCGCGCTGCCGGCCCACCTGCAGGTCCAGCTCGCGGGCGACACCGACAGCGAGGTGCTCACGGCGCTCCTCGGCAACCCGTCGCTGGTGCCTGCCGCAGCGCAGGCCCTAGCGAAGAGCGACCGCAGCGACATCGCCGAGGTCGCCGTAGCTCTCCCAGCCGTGGTCGCAGCCCAGCGCACTCGGCGCAACCGCGGTCTGATGGCCGCCGGTGTCGGCCTCGGGCTCCTCGTATGCGCCGGCGGCGGCACGGGCCTGCTCGGCGTGCTCGCGTTCGCCGCCCGCTGGGCGTTCCGTCACCTGTAGACAGACCGGAGGAGCGCCGCGGACTACATCGGGGCCCGGAGGACCGATGGCCACACTCGCCGAGCGCATCGCCGCGACCACCCAGCTCGCCCCCGGACCGGTGAACGCCGCCCTCGCGCTGTTCGACGACGGCGCCACCGTGCCGTTCGTCGCCCGCTACC
>JBLFXJ010000104.1:0-21999 GCA_047609825.1 Myxococcota bacterium | reverse complement strand
GGCCAGGAACTGGTGATCGCACTCGCCGGGCCGGCGGTGAACTTCGCGCTGTTCGCCCTGTTGAGCCTGGGCGGCAGCGTCACCGGGATCGAGCTGCTCCGGCTCATGGGGATGATGAACCTGGGCATGGGGCTGTTCAACCTGATCCCAGCGTTCCCGATGGACGGCGGCCGAGTGCTCCGGGCGGCGCTCGCCTCGCGCATGGGATTCGTGCCTGCGAGCAAGCTCGCCATCCGCATCGGAACCGTGTTCGCGTGGCTGTTTCTGATCGTAGGCCTGTACACCTGGACCCCCAGCCTGGTGATGGTGGGCGGGTTCCTCCATGTGGCGTTGAGGATCGAGCGCAACCGCTTGATCTGGACCAACTACCGCGACAAGACCGGGTTCACGCCGCCGTGGAATCCCGACGACCTGTGGCGGCGTCGCTCCAACTCTGCGCGTGTGAGCCACCTGTTCCGGCGCGCGTAGCGGCCGTCGGGCAAATCAGCTAGAGCCGCGCCGTGTTTGCCTTGCTCATGATGCTGGCGTGTGCCGACCGTGCCCCGCTGGACGTGCCGGCGGGTCATGCGCCGGAGCGTGCGTCCCCCCGCGCCAGCACCGCCGTGGCCTTCGCGCGCCTCCCAGCGGGCCTCCGACTGCAGGCACCTCCATCCTGTCGTCCAGGAGGGAAGGGAGCGCCTCCCGCGTTCGGGCTCGCAGGGCCGTTCGAGCACCACGAGACGCGCGCGAAGGTCGACATCTACCGCTCGCCGTTGCCCGTGCTGTCGAACTTGATGCCCACCAAGCTCAAGGGCACCCACAGCTTCGGGTCAGGTCCGCCGCCCGGCTTCGAGGTGCACGGGCCGGTCCAGCAGCTGCCATTCCAGCGCTCTGGCCGCGCGGCGGGCGCCTATGGATTCGACCGGGACTACCTCTACGTTGGCGTGTCAGTGGGGGACCCTGCACCGGAGGCCGCCGACTTCTTCGTGCGCTACCCGCGGGCGACGGACAGCGAGCGCGCGCTGAACCGGGGCAGCTTCGACGGCGACGACGCTGAGTTCGCGCTCCGCTCGATCACGGTCGACACCGAGAGCATGCACGGCCTGTACTTGCCGGCCCCGGGGCGCGCGGCGTGGACAGTCACCGTTCCCGAGGCTGGCGTGCTCACGTTCCGTGGCACGATCCTGCCTCCGGCCATCGCCGACACCCGCCGCTCCGACGGCGCCGACGTGGTGCTCGAGGTGGTGGCGGCCGACGGCACCCACTCCGTCGGCAGCGCGGCGCTGGATGTGGCGGCGTGGTCCGACCATCGGTTCGACCTGTCGGCGTGGGCCGGGCAGGAGGTGGAGGTGGCGTTCCGGGCCGAGCCCGGCGAGTCGCCCACCTTCGACTACGTGTTCATCGAGGGGCCCACCCTGTACACACCCTCGGCGGATCCGCGCCGGGTGGTGCTGGTGTTCGTCGACACGCTCCGCCCAGACCACCTGGGGTTCTACGGCTACGCGGACGCGCCCACCACGCCGTCTCTCGACCGGTGGGCGGCGGGCGCCACGGTGTTCGAACAGGCACGGGGGGTGGCACCGTGGACGCTGCCGTCGGCGCGGGCCGCGCTGTCGGGAGCGCAGCCGGAGCAGTGGTTCGAGGTGCCGTCCATCGCCGAGCGGTTCGCCGCTGAGGGGTTCCACACCGAGGCGATGGTGAGCAACGCCTTCCTGTCCCAGCCGTTCGACATGCACCGCGGCTGGACGCACTTCGCCTACGACCACCTCCAGCCCGCCGCCGATCTGTCCCGGCGAGCGCAGGCCGTGCTCGAGCGCAACGCGGACCGGGATGTGCTGCTGCTCGTGCACTTCATGGAGCCGCACCTGCCGTATGAGGAGTCGTGGACCTACCGCTGGCAGTTCGCCGGTCTGCGGCCCAGCGCCCTCGAGTCCTTGACCCGCCACTGGCTGTACGATCTGCCCCCGGACCACCCCGACCTGCCCGCGATTCGCGAGCACGTGATGGACAGGTACGACGGGAACATTCGCGTGGTGGACGACCAGCTGCTGCCCCTGCTCACGGCCGCCGGACCCGCGGCCACGGTCGCGTTGTTCTCCGACCATGGCGAGGAGTTCTGGGACCACGGCAGCTTCGAGCATGGCCACAGCTTCTACGACGAGCTGCTGCATGTGCCGCTTGCGATCCGCAGCCCGGGCCTGCCCGCCGGCCGGGTCGAGGCGCCGGTCAGCCTGCTCGACCTCGCTCCCACGCTGCTCGCCCTCGAGGGGCTCGACAGCGACGTTCTGCACGGCGCCTCGCTGGTGCCGCTCGCGTGGGGTGATGACGGCGCAGAGGCACAGTTCACCGCCCGCCCTCAGGCGTTCGGGCGTCCGCTGTACGGCCCCGATGGGTGGGGCGTGGTGCACGACGAGCATAAGTGGTACGGCCGCGGCGGCCAGCGATTCGCCCACGACCTCGCCTCGGATCCCACCGAGCAGACCGACATCGTGCGGGAGCTCGACGAGGCCGCGTTCCCGGGTGCGATGGCAGAGGCGCTGGAGCGTGAGGTCGTGCTGGCCTGGCGGGCGAAGATCTTCCAGCGCACCACCGGCGGCAGGGTCACCCTGACCTTCAGCCACCCCGGCGGCATCGCGGATGTGTGGGCCGCCTATGACCCGCGAGGGCGCACCGCGTCGGCATCCCCCGAGGTCGGTGAAGACGGCGTGGCCCGGGTGGTCGTGGAGGCCGGAGCGGAGGCCCCGGCCGCCGTGTACATCGTCCCCACGGCTGCAGACCCCCTCGATTGTCGTGGTCTGCGCGTCGACATTGCCGGTGCGGGCATCCGTCTCACGGGCACCTGCCGCCAGCCACCGCTGCCCCTCAGCCCCGAGAAGCAGACGCTCCTCCTGGTGGGCGACAACCGGTGGGGAGCGAGCGTCGACCTCGAGTGGACCCCGGTGCCGGCGGGAGTCGCGGTGAGCGGGTTCGATGCGGGCGTCGAGTCGCAGCTCCGCGAGCTCGGCTACGTCGACGACTGACCCGCCGTGCGGATAGGGTGGTGGGGTTGGGACACTGCGGAGGGGCGGATGCGCTGGCTACTCGTGTTGGGGCTCGTCGCCTGTGGCGGCGGCGACAAGGACACTGACTCGGCGGCTCCGCCGACCACCACCGGCGGCACGGCCGGCGGGATCGACACGGGCCCGCCGCCGCGGGATCTCACCAACCTCGATGTGCAGCCCATCGTCGATGCGAACTGCGGCCCGTGCCACCTGGGCGGGCAGGTCACCTCGGGGCTCAACCTCGACGACATCCGCGGCGCCATCGGCCTGTCGTCGGGCCAGCTGCCCGGGCTGTTCATGGTCCGGTGCGACTTCCCCGAGCAGTCCTACCTGCTGATGAAGGTGAAGGACTCGCCGGAGATCTCCGGGCAGAAGATGCCGCAGGGCGGCGCGCTCACCGACGACGAGATCGAGATGCTTGAGGTGTGGATCGACGAGGGCTGCACCGACGCCGACGACCCCGGATGATCGGCTAGGGCTGCGCTCCCTCGACGATCCAGGTCTCGATCAGGTCGAGCTCGTCGCTGCTGAGCCGGGAGATCTGCGGCATCACACCGCCGATCCCGCCGACACTCTCGTGGGTGTCGTTGAGCTTGTGCCAGGTGTAGCTGTCATCGGGGGAGCCCGCCTCGATCAGGTTCAGCCCGACCGCTTGGGTGGACGGCACGCCCACCTGTGCTGTGTGCCCGTCCTTCAGGCTGAGGTTGCCGCTGGACGTGATGATGTGGCACGGCGTGCACTTGTCGTCCCAGAACGGCTGGATGTCGCGCGCATGGGACACGCCGGTGCCTCCGGTTCCGGTGCCAGTTCCAGCTGGGGTCGTGCCGCCGGTCGCGGTGATCGGCGGCGTGCTGCCCGCTCCGCTGTCGGCGGCCTCGTCCTTACCGCCGCAGGCCACCATCGCTGTCACAGTGAACGCCGCCAGCCACATGCGCACCATCTCGCCTCCGTGGATCAGACGAACGATGCCACAGCGGCGGCCGGCTGTCCTGCGTCGCGCGCGGGGGTGTCGTCCGTCGCAGAACGGCCGCAGCGCGGTCAGGACGCGCGGCTGCGCAGGTCGGCGATCGTGTCGCGGAGGGTGACGACCGGACCCCGGGGCTGGAAGCCGAGGGCGTCTCGCGCCTTGTCGGACCGGAACGTCCACGAGTGTTGGGCCATCTCCACGGTGACCGGATGGAGCGCCGGAGCGCGTCCCAGCGCGCGGAACACAGGTGCCGTGAGGCGGGCCGCCCAGCGGGACGGTGCGTCGGGCGCGGAGAGCCGTGGTGCGCGTGTGCCGGAGAGCTGACACACCTCGTCGGCGAATCGGCGCAAGGTCCAGTTGGCGCTGCCGAGCAGGTAGCGCTCGCCCGGCACGCCACGCTCCGCCGCCGCGACGAACGCGGCCGCCACATCCCGAACGTCGACGAAGTTGATCGTGCCGCTCGGCACGGCCGGCACGCGGCCCCGCACCAGGTCGGCCACATCGGTGGTGGATGAGCCACCGGTGTCGCCGGGGCCGAGGAGCAGGCTCGGGTTGAGGCATACCAGGTCCACTCCGCGCTCTGCGGCATGGGCCAGCGCCACCTGCTCGGCCTCGATCTTGGTGGCGTAGTACGGCCACGTGGCGACCAGGCTGTGGGGGTAGGGCCAGGTCTCATCGGGCAGCGCGCGCACGTCGCGGGTGACGGCGATGGTGCCCGAGGTCGAGGCGTAGACCACGCGGTGCACGCCGGCCTCGACGGCGGCATCGATGACTGCCCGGGTGCCATCCACGTGCAGGGCTCGAAGTGCTGGAAGTGCCGAGCGGTCGCGGTCTACGCGTCCAGCCAGGTGATGCACGACCGCGCATCCCTCCATCGCGGCCCGCAGCGCGTCCGAGTCGGTGACCGATCCGCGATGGGTAGCGCCCTCGCCCCGCGCGAGCACCCGCACCTCATGGCCGGCACTCCGGAGCTGCGTCACCAAGTGGCGCCCGAGGAAGCCGGTGCCCCCCGTGACAAGCACCCTCACGCGTCGACATCCGGCGCATCTGCCAGGCTCGTGGTCGGCGCGATGTCGACGTACCGGTACACGGGTTCGCCCTGGAAGCTGGAGCGCGGCCGCCAGTTGCTGTCCATCACCTCGACGCAGACCCACATCAGGAGGAACAGCTTGAGCGCCTCCGCGGGCTCGAACCGGCGGTCCAGCGGCACCCGCTCATCGAACAGGGCTGTGAGCAGCTCGTCGAGCACATGGGGCTGCGCCCGCCACTCCACCGCCCGCACCCGCTCGGGCACTCCGCCGTCGGCCGGAAGCAGCGCGTCGAGCTCGGCCGTGACCCGATCCTGGGCAGCCCGGACCTGATCCCAGCTCGGTGCGCGGAGCTTGCCGCCCGCCAGATCGAACAGGCGGGCGACGAAGCCGAGGAGCCGCTCGGGAAGGCCCGACGAGCCCGCGGCGATGGACTCGCTGTTCTGCTTCACGAACGCGAGCAGCTTCCGCTGGGTGCGCACCACCCGCACGATGGCGGTCTTGTGCTCGACAGGGTGGGATCCGATGTCCTCGGACCAGTCGTGCACCTGCACGCGGGCAATATAGGCATTGGTCGGCATGGGCGTTGCTAACGCGCGGAATCGATCCGCGCTCAGAACGCGCGATCGGGCCGGCCCTCGAGGTGTTCGGCCTCGGTCTTGCAGTCGATGCACAGGGTGGCGACCGGCCGGGCGAGCAGCCGGTTGTAGTCGATGGCGCCGCCGCAGCTCTCGCAGGTGCCGTGTTCGCCAGCCTGGATCCGCCGGAGCGCGTAGTACACCTTCTTCAGCAGGCGCCGCTCACGATCGGCCATGCGGAGCATCGAGTCGCGGTTGGTCTCGGTGACCGCGGCGTCGATCACATCGGCGTCAGTGACGCGCTCGGCGGTCGCTTCGCTCACGCGCAGCCGGCCGAGCTGGAGCAGGCGGGTGAGCTGCTCATCGAGGCCGGCCTTGAGCTGGGCAGTCTGGTCGGCGGTCAGGTACTCATCCGGCGGCGGCGCTTTGCTGGTCATGGTGTCCCCCAGGCCTCACCGTGGTGAAGGCGTTCAACAAGATTCGCACAGTGGCGGGCCAAGGGGGTCACGGAGTGTCCCGTTGCAGTCAACACGGTGCAAGACGAGAGAGACCCGCCAGTTGGCGGGTCTGGTGACGGTCGAGCCGGCGGGCGTGGAGCCCGCCGACGCGGATGTCAGTCCTGGCCGCAGTATACGAGCGAGCACGTCGGCGGGGCGACGAGGTTGTACACGTAGAACGAGCCGCAGTTGGTCACGTCCACGTCGTTCGACCACGTGCAGTCGCTGCCGTCTCCACTCCAGTCGTAGCAGACCGTCTGCAAGCTGGTCTCGCCGAAGCCCGCGGGGTGTCCGTTGAACCAGCCGGAGGCGTGGGTGCCGCAGCTGTAGTCGCCCGGAGCGTAGTCGAGGCCCCAGTTTCCAGCGCCAGCGGCGAACCGGTACCAGCCGGGGGCGAGTCCGCTGTCACACCGGGCGTAGTCGTACACCCAGCTGACGTTGCGGTAGTCATCCGTGAGTTCGACGTAGTCGCTGCACTCGGGGTTCGGAGCAACGTCTGCGAGGCAGACATGGAGCTGCTCGTAGTCGCCGCACATCTGGCCGTCGAACGTGTCGATCGACTCGTACGTGCACCAGCTAGCGTTCCACTTGCAGTTGCACCCACCCGACGCGACCGCGACGTTGTTGTAGTAGTTGACCATGGCGAGGTCATCGTCGGTCATGCAGGCTGTGACGTTGTCCCATTCGTCCAGCGTGGGGAAGCGTTGTCCCTCGGGGCAGGTCCAGCCGTAGCCCTCCGCGGCGCCGATGCCCTGGTGCCAGCCGAGGTTGTTGCACATCAGGCACAGGTCTTCGGCATCGTCCGGGCAGGGATCGTCGCTGTCGCAGGCGCCGTCAAGGTCGGAGTCGTCGAGCGGGTCGAGCGGGCAGATGTCCGTAGCATCGCAGACGCCATCGCCATCGGTGTCGATGTTGTCGTCGCCGAAGCACGGGTCGCAGTCATTCGGGACGCCATCGCCGTCGTCGTCGAGGTTGTCGTCGAAGCCGGGACAGGCATCCGCCGGGTTCAGGACGCCATCGCCATCGTCATCGAAGCCGACGAAGATGCACTCGGGGTTGCTGATCAGGGCGTCGACCCCGCCGCCGTTCCAGGCGACGGCCTGGAAGCAGACGCCGCCCTCTGGGAACCAGGGGGCGGTCGGGATGACCCGCGTGCCAGCGCCGGAGAAGTCGGTGTTGATCGTGGTGATCGGGTAGACCGGGTAGGCCAGGTCGAGGCACTGGCCGCCGAGGGCCGGGAAGCACGTGCCATCCGGGTCGAGGTACGCGCTCCGCGCCACGTGCACGCGCGCATAGGCGCCGCCGTTGGCGATGGTGAACGTGGTGTCGCCATCATAGGCGCCACCCATCACCGTGAGCTCGAGAACGCTCGGTGGGGCCTGGACATCGCTCGCCGCATCGCGGGGCTGCCAGTCATCGGTGTCGAAGGGAAGGTTTTCCTCGGCGGAAGTGGAACAGCCGAGCAGGATCAGGGGAAGCAGGTAGCGCACGTTACCTCCAATGCACGACGGCATCATATGACAAGGAGATACGTCGGCGCAAGGTGGACAGCCTCCATCCTGCAGTTGGTCACATGCTTTACGAGTCGGGCTCCGGGCGCGGAGCCAAGACGAGAGCGAGCCCGCCTCTCGGCGGGCTCGGGATGTCGCAGCCGGGCGCGAGCCGCTAGGGCGTGGGGCTCGCGAGCGCGTCGAAGCTGGCCGTGGGGAGCGATACGCCCGTGTCGCTGGCCGTGAGCGTGGGGATGTCGATCGCGTACAGCGTGCTCGCGCTGCCGTCGCCCGCGACGTAGTACAGGCTGCCCTCGTGGAATGAGCAGCCCGAACCACGCGACACGCCGCCCATCCCGGAGATCGATCCGAGGGAGATCTCGGTGCCCGCGATCTCGTCGACTTCGTAGATGGTCGAGCTGGAGATGCGGTACATCGTGCCGTCGGCGTCCGCCGCGATGCAGTGCCCCGCCGAGCCCGACCCGTAGATGCGCGTGTCGTCACCCGACACAGGGTCGAACTCGAACAACGAGTCGCCGCCGGCGGGGCTGCACTCTGCCCAGTGGTACAGCGTGTCGCCGACCGCGGTGAGGCCGGACCACGCGTAGGAGTTCGTGACGGCGTGCTCGAGCACGCCTTCGCCGGTGAGGGGGTTCACCGAGTAGAAGTTGGCGGTGCCGGAGCAGCCCTGGGCCTCGATGCCCCACAGGCGACCCGAGGCGTCGTAGGCGAGGCCGGTGAACGAGATGTTGCTGCCGAGCAGCACCGCCGTGCCCGTTGCCAGATCGATCTGGTAGAAGCCGTTGCCCAGGCCATTCCGGCCCTCTGCGATCACGAAGCCTGCGCACTCGTCCAGCGGGTCGTCGGGGCAGAGGTCCTCGGGGTCGCAGATGCCGTCAGCGTCGGAGTCGGGGAAGCCCGGGTCGCCGATGCAGTCGTCGAAGATGTCGCAGATGCCGTCGGCATCCTCGTCGGCGTCATCCGGATCTGCCGGGCACGGATCGCAGTCATTGGGCTGGCCGTCCTCGTCATCGTCGAGGCGGTCGTCGAAGCCGGGGCATACGTCGAGCGGGTTGATCACGCCGTCACCGTCGTCGTCGGCGCCGGTGTGAACGCAAGTGGGAGCGCTCCAGGTCAGGGTGCTGAGGTCGCCGGCATCGTGCGCGAACGCCTGCCAGCAGATCTGGCCATCGCCGGGGACCAGCTCGGTCCAGCTGGCTTCGCCGGCCGGCGAGGCGATCTGGGTGCCGTGGTACCTGGCGCGGGCGAGGTCGGTGAAGATCCCACCGCCGAGGTGCACGGGGCTGGGCGACAGGGCCACGCTGCGGGCGAGCCGGACCTTCTGCCCGGCAGATGCGCCTGCGACGGAGATGACCATGTCTTCACCGGGCGTGACGCCCTCGACAGAGAGGGACAGGTCTTGGGCGACCGCAGCGGTCGGAGCCGCCAAGAGAACTGCGAGCAGGTAGCGCATGATGCCTCCAGAGTGACTCGACAGCGAGCATACCGGGAGCGTTCGGGGCTTCGCAATGCCAGACGCGCGCTGGCTGCCGAGCCGAGGGGCCTGAGACGCCGTAGGCGCGCCGGTAGACGGTGTTCGGTGCAACATCGGGCGATCGGAACGGTGGGTCTGCGCTGCTGGTGGTGCCGCGGGATGAAGGGTCCGCTCTTCGGGGCGCGTCGGGTACCATGCGCTCACGTGGAGGGACGATGCGGGTCCTGATGGTGCTGTTGCTCGCCGGTTGTGGCGGCGGGACGAGTGGGGACAAGGTCGATGACACGGCCATCGCGGGCGCCGGCGAGGACTGCTCCAACGGTCTCGACGATGACGGCGACGGCGCCTACGACTGCGGCGACCCCGACTGCTGGACGGGCGGCGCGTGCCCCGAGGTGTGTGACAACGGGGGCGATGATGACGGGGACGGCTCGACCGACTGCGCCGACGCCGACTGCGACGGGGAGTGCCCGGAAGACTGCGCGGACGGGCGCGACAACGATGGCGATGGTGCCGTGGACTGCTCCGATGATGACTGTCTCGGCCAGTGCCCCGAGGACTGTGACAACGGCGTCGACGACGACGGGGATGGCCTGGTCGACTGCGTGGACGACGACTGCGCCGATGCGTGCCCGGAGGACTGCGCCAACGGCGAGGACGATGACTTCGACGGGCAGCTCGACTGCGATGACGAGGAGTGCGCGAGCACTTGTGACGGCGACGCCGATGGGTTCATCGGCGAGGCACTGGGCGGCGACGACTGCGACGACACCAACGCGGCGGTGAACCCAGACGCCGACGAGGTGTGTGGCAACGGTGACGACGACTGCGATGGCCTGGTGGATGAGGAGGATCCGGACATCGATCGCGGATCGTTGACCCTGTTCTACTCAGACCGTGACTTCGACACCTGGGGCGACAGCACGTCCCCATATCCGGCGTGCGAAGCGCCTCCGGGGATGGTGGATCGCGGCGGTGACTGCGACGATTCGAGCAACGGCGTGTACCCGGGCCAGGTCGAGCGCTGCAACCTCCAGGACGACGACTGCGACGGCCTGATCGACGATGAGGACGACGGGATCGACCCGAGCACGCAGCTCGAGTTCTTCCTCGACGAGGACGGAGACGGGCTCGGCGGTGAGCTTGTGCTCCGGTGCTGGCCATCCGACGGGCTGGTGGACGAGGGCGGGGACTGTGACGATTCCAACCCGGATCTCGTAGGGCCGGGCGAGTGGTGGGTGGACGGCGACGGGGACGGTTTCGGTGCCGGCCCCATCGACGGACCCCTGTGCGAGCCGCCCTCGCCAGGCCACGTGCTGGTCGTGCTCGGCGAGGACTGCCGCGATGATGAGCCGGCGATCTCGCCGGGCCTGGACGAGGTGTGCGACAACGACGTGGACGATGACTGCGACGGCGTGGTGGACGGGGTGATCGGCCACGACGGTCGCTGTCTGGGCTGTGGTGCGGCCTCCGCCATCGGCTACGAACCCGGCGTGTATTGGCGGATGGACCAGCCATCGGGACTGATGCTCGACGCGGGTCGGGGCACGGCTGCGCACGGCACGATCGTCGGCACGCCCGATCTCTACGACGGCATCGGCCAGGACGCGGCGTGGGGCCTGGACGGCGACGATCACGTGCTGAAGGAGTTCTGGGACGACGTTCCGCGGGACCGATGGACCGTGTCGTTCTGGCTGCGCACCACCGATCGCGACGCGGGCGTGATCTCGTATGCGTCGTCCGCCGACACGCACGACCTCGCCATCGACATCGATGACGCGGGCGCCCTACGCGTGCAGGTGGTGGGGTTCGAGCACACGTTCGCGCCGGTCGTCGCCGACGGCGCCTGGCACCATGTGGCCGTCACCTGGGAGACCCTCACGGGCCGCACCGAGCTGTACGTCGACAGCGCCGTGCGGGGCGAGGCGACGCTGGCAGCGAGCCGGCGCCTCACCTACGCCGGCACCTTGATGGCGGGCGCGGCCCAGGCGTGCATCTCGTGCGTCGATCGGCCGCTCACCGGAGTGCTCGACGAGGTCACCGTGTTCCCGGTAGTGCTGAACGCCCTGGAGATCGGCGACGTGTACCTGGGCACCTCGTGCGACGAGGGAGCGCGGTGCAACGGCGTTGACGACGACGCCGACGGTGTGATCGACGAGCGGCTGGTGGGACAGACGGGGTGTCCGGCCGACGGCTGCGACGCTGTGTATGACGCGGGCGCGTGGTACGGGCCCATCCTGTACGACCTGTTGGCAGGAGACGCGGTCTGCGAGTGAGCGCGGCCCGCCATACACTCCACCCTCGGAGGGCGGGTGGTGGAGCCGGATGATGTGGGGTCGTGGCGACCGTCGGAGGAGTCGATCGCGGCGGTGTCGCTGCTGCTCGAGCCGTGGCGACGCATGTGTGCGCCACGGATGGTGAACGCGGAGCGCATCCCCGCGCAGGGGCCGCTGCTGTTCGTCGGCAACCACACCCTGTATGGCCTGCTCGATGCGCCCCTGCTCATGCTCGAGGTGCACGAGCACTCGGGCCACTACCTCCGTCCACTCGCCGATCATGCCCACTTCACGCTGCCGGGCTGGCGAGATGTGGTCACCACCATGGGTGGGGTGGATGGCACCCGGGAGAACTGCACGGCGCTGCTCGAGGCCGGCGAGACGGTGCTCGTGTTCCCCGGCGGCGCGAGGGAGGTCGCGAAGCGGCGGGGCGAGAAGTACAAGCTGGTCTGGGGCGACCGGGTCGGCTTCGCCCGGATGGCTCTGCAGCACGGGTGTCCGGTGGTGCCCTTCGCGTCGGTGGGCATCGATGACGCGTTCGACATCCGGTGGGACGCCGAAGACCTGAAGCGGTCGGCGCTGGGCAAGGTGCTGATCGAGCTCGGCCTGCGCGAAGACCTCATGCTGCCCGTCACCAGTGGCCTGGGTGGTCTGCCGATCCCCCGACCGGTCCGAATCTACTTCGGGTTTGGCGAGCCACTCGATCCCGCCGACTTCGAAGAGGGCAGCCTGGACGACCGCGCCTGGGCACTCCGGGAGGCGACCAAGCGTGCGATCGAGGGACAGCTGGAGGAGCTGTTCGAGACCCGCTCGAACGACCCGCACCGGAGCCTGCTCGTGCGCCTCGCGCGCGCCGCGCTGGACAAGGCTGCGGGATGGAGCTGATCGCACGGGCGATTGACCGGCGCGCTCCACTCCTGGCAGCGCTGGGGGTGGAGGACACGGACGGCGTGCGCCTGTTCCACGGCGTGGCCGAAGGGCGCCCTGGACTCACCGTCGACCGGTATGGCCCGATTCTGCTCGTCCAGACGAATCGGGAGCCGCTGGAGCCGGGAGAGGTGGAGGCCATCTCCGACACCGTGCAGCGTCACCTCGGCGTGGACCTGGCGACGGCATGGAACCACCGCCCGGCGTGGCGTGAGGGCTTCGATAGGCTCCACAACCCGGAGCTGCCCGCGTCACCCGAGGTGCGGGAAGGCGGGCTCCGGTTCGATGCACGCCCGCGCCACCGTGGGCTCGATCCGCTGTTGTTCCTCGACTTTCGCCATGTACGCCGGCGCGTGCGCACCGCCGGCGCGCAGTCGGTGTTGAACCTGTTCGCGTACACCTGCGGCGTGTCCGTGGCGGCGTCGGCCGGCGAAGCCCCGGAGGTGTGGAGCGTGGACTTCGCGGCGTCGTCACTGGACATCGGCGAGCAGAACGCGACGCGCAACGGCGTGGGCTTTCACCGCGTCTGCGACGACGTGTTCCCGGTGGTGCGTCAGCTCGCGGGCCTGCCGGTCGGGGGTCGAAGGGGGCGTAGGCCCCGGTTCATTCCCTTGGAGGAGCGGCGGTTCGACCTGGTGGTGCTCGACCCGCCGAAGCTGGCGAGGGGCCGGTGGGGAGCCGTGGATCTCGTGCGGGACTACGCCTCTCTGTTCAAGCCGGCGGTGCTCTGCGTCGCGCCCGGAGGCGTGATCGTGGCGACGAACAACGTGGCGCGGGTGGAGCGGGATGGCTGGGTGGAGCAGCTGCGCCGGTGCGCCGCCAAGGCGGGGCGTGAGCTGACCGATGTGGAGATCCTCACGCCCGACGCCGACTTCCCGAGCTTCGACGACCGGCCCCCGCTCAAGGTCGCTTGGTGCCGCGTTCGATGACGTGCACGTCGCGCTGCGGGAACGGGAACTCGACGCCTTCGGCCGCGAACCTCCGGTAGATCTCCGACCGCACTGAGTCCTCGGCGTCCAGGTGCAGCCGGGGACGAGCGATCCAGAACAACACGGAGAACTCGACCGCGGAGTCGCCGAAGTTGACGAGACGCACCTGCGGCGGGGGGACGCCGAGTACGTTGGGGTCGTTGGACGCCACGTCCAGCAGCAGCGCGCGCACGGCGTCGATGTCCGACCCGTAGGCGACGCCGGCCTCCACATGGAGCCGGGCCCGCGTAGCCGGACCGCCGCTGTGGTTGATGATCCGACTGCTCGCCATCAGCGAGTTCGGGATGATCACTTCCATGTCGTCATTGGTGAGCAGGCGGGTGCTGCGCATGCCGATCTCGGTCACCCGGCCCTGTTCGCCGCTGTCGAGGCGCAGGTAGTCGCCAAGCTTGTACGGGCCCTCGGCCAGGATCGACACGCCGGCGATCACGTTCGACAGCGTCTGCTGCGCTGCGAAGCCGAACGCCAGGCCGGCGATGCCGGCGGATGCGAGCCACGCCGTGGGGTCGATCTCCCAGGCCAGGAACAGGAAATAGGCGCCGCCCCCGTACACGACGAACTTCATGCCGATGTCGAACGCCGGCAGGGTGCGCGCGTTCACCGCTGTGTGCAGGCGCTCCTGGTTGGTGACGAGCCAGGACAGCAGATCGGAGGTCACCCCCGCGAGGCCCACCCCCCACACGATCACCGCGGTGCTGCCCAGTACTCCCTTGAGCACGCGCGGTGTGGGCGGCACCAGGTGGAGCATCGTCGACGCGTACCACAGGCTCACGACGACGACGGTAGCCGCCACGGGGAGCCGCAGGTGCAGCGCCACGAAGTCGTCGAGCTCCGTCTCGGTGTTGCGGACGAGACGGAGGATCACCCGGCGGAACAGGAGCGTGGTCAGGAAGCCCGCGACCAGACCGCCGGTGACGATCATCAGGGCACGGATGCCCTCGCCGGTCTCCCACAGTGCAACAAGCCAGTCCCACCAACCCACACGCGCCTCCCGAGCGCGTGGGTCCTATGCCAACTGCGCCTGATCGTCAGTGCTGATCCGGCGGAGTGCGCGGCTGATCCGACTCGGGGATCGCCAGGGGCCGGTCACCCGAGTCGGGGGTCGGCTGAATCGGGGCCGGGGTGCGTGCCGGCGGGGTGCGGGGCACCGGCGCGCGGGGCGGCGGGGCCATGGGCTCGGGGTTGCCGAGCGGCGGCGGCGCTGAATCGAAGTGCGTCTGGTCCTGGGGGGGACGCAGGGTGTCGTGCCGCTTCTGGCGCGAGAAATCACCCAGGAGGAATGCGACCTCGATGCCGAAGTGGGGGAACGCGGACCCATCGACGGGGCGGCCGTTCAGGCTGTCCACCAGGGGCACCTGCATCATGCCGTATGCGCCCAGCTCCACTGCTCCGACCGCGCCGACGGGGAGCCCGAGCGACACGGTGGGGCGGGCGAACAGGTAGGTGGAGCGGAGTTCGTGGCCGCCGGAGTCCAGGCCCATCCAGCCTGCGCCGAGGGTGGCGTGGAACGCGGTGTAGATGCCGGCTCGCGGAGACTGCCAGCCGCCTTGGATTCCGCCGAAGCCCGTGCGAGCGCGGCTGCCGCCGCACCACGAGCCCACGCCGCCGGTGCGCACGCCGTCGCGCACGCCGTAGCCGATCCCTCCGATGCAGTTCATCAGCCCTGGCGCCGGCACATCGGCGCCACCCGCCCAGTTGCCCAGGGTGTACGGTACGAACGCCTGGTGCATCACGACGCCACCGCCGCCGTAATCCTGGGCGAGGGCGGGCGTGGTTGCGGCTGCGGCGAACAGGGCGACGAGGGCGGTGCGCATGCTTGGCCTCCGAGCGGCAGACGATGCTGCCCCATTTCTATTCGACTGCAGCGTCACGGGAGCGGATTCACGCCTCCGAGGCGCAGCGCCCACGGCAGCGCGTAGAACAACACTATCCATGACATCGACCATCCGAACAGCAGCTCCCAACGGGGGGTGAGTGCTGCGGGCGCGCGCCGGAGCAGGCGGATCAATCCCACCACGCCGCCGGTCTGGATCCACAAGAACAGCGTCATGCCGCCTGGGCTGTACAGGAACGAGCGCAGGAGGTGGCCGCGTGCGGCCCAGACGAAGCTGCGGGTCATGCCACATTGGGGGCACGGGAGGCCCGAGATGGTGGTGAAGCCGCACTCTCCGCCCAGGCGGGTCTCGCCGAGGATGTAGCAGTACTCGTCGGGCAAGGGCACGAGCAACCAGGATGCCGCGAGGGTGGACACGGCGAGCACCAACATGGCGGCGGGCCACAGCCACCACGGGGCGCCGCCTGGGGCTGCTTCAGGAGCTGTGTCGGTCATGCAGCCTCCGGGAGGGAGAGCTCGGGGACGGCGGCGACCGCTTCGTCCCACCAGGGTAGCCGCCGCCACAACCCCAGCATCTCCTCGGGAACTGGGCAGGTGACGTGGATCGGGGTTCCCTCCACGTCGAGATCGAGGGACAGGCAGTGGAGGCCGAGCCTGGGGAGCGCGTAGTTCTCGCGCCACCATCGGTTGGCGCGGGTGTCGCCGTGGGTGGAATCGCCGAGCACCGGGTGGGACAGATCGCGCAAGTGGCGTCGGACCTGGTGGTACCGGCCGGTGCGTGGCTGTGCGAGCACGAGTGAGCTTCGCGGCTCGCGGCATGACGCCACCGGCTGGGCCCAGGTCTCGGCGGTGCGCTCGATGCCGCGGTCGTCCTTCATGGGATTGTCGATCACCACGGGCTCCCGGCTGGCGGTGTGCCCGCGTACGAACGCCAGGTAGCGCTTGGTGCCCGCGGTCATCGCAGCCTGGAGCTTGGTGGTCCACTCCCGCTCGAACGCGAACAGCAAGCACCCGCTCGTGGCGCGATCCAGGCGATGGACCGGGTTGACCCGCCGGCCGAGCTGATCGCGCACGACGCTCATCGCGGTGACGCGTTCGCGCACCATGGCCGAAGGGTGCACCGAGAGGCCGGAGGGCTTCGCCACCACCACCCAGTTGTCGGTAGCGGCGAGGATGGGCAGGCGACGTGGTCGTAGGGTGAGCACGGATCCGTCCTATCCGGTACCCTGCCGGCCGGAGGGCCGCAGGTGTGTGCTTGGCTCGTTCTTGTACTCGTCGGCTGCGTCACCGTGCACAAGCGCTGGGATGACGTGCGCGCCGCGGACACGGTGGACGCCTATCGCTCATTCCTGTTGATGTACCCGGAACATAGCGAGTATTCGCCGCATGCGGTGGCCCGGGTGGACGACCTCCGTTGGGCGGAGGCCCAGCGTGCGGACTTGGTCTTGGAGTACCAGCGGTACCTGGCGCGGGAGCCTGGCGGTCAGCATCATGAGCGGGCGCTGCGCAGGATGGATGAGCTGGACTACGACACCGCGATGGCGGAGGGCACCACCGCGGCGCTGGAGACCTACCTCACCCGCCACCGGTCCGGCTCGCGGGCGCCTGAGGTGCAGGTCGCCCTCGATGGGCTCAGGTTCAGCGCCTCGGCGCGAGCGGACACGCCCGATGCCTATGGCGAGTACCTGGTGCATTCCCCGGACGGCGCGCACGGCGAGAGCGCCCGGATGAGCCGGGAGACACGTGCGTGGGAGAACGCCGAGGCCCATGGCTCGCTCGATGCCTACCTGTCGTTCCTCGACACCTTCCCTGAAGGCCCACACTCGGCGGATGCGCGGGAGCGACTTGCCGCCATCCGATTCCGCACGGTGCGGGTCGTGGTGAACCTGCGGGAGAGCTGGCGGTCCGACGCCGACGCCGCGGCCTCCCTCCGCGGCCTTCGACTGGTGGTCGACTTCACGCTCATCCGCATGCTCCGCGCCGCGGGCTACCGGGTAATCGTGGAGCAGGCCGATCTGCGGGAGCAGGAGGTTCCACCTGCGCGGGAGGCCCATCCGCCCGAGCCTGGAGTGGGCCTGCTGGTGCTGGACTACTGGGAGCGACCGCGCTCGCAGAGCTGGTCCGAGGCGCGCGCCACCAACATCGAGGCCCAGCTGGCGCTGTACTCGCCTGCGCTCGAGCCGCCGATCTTCGGTCAGGCGCTGCGAACCGCGACCAACATCTCCGACGCCAACGCCAGTGAGGCGGCGATGCACAAGAACGCCCAGGAACGACTCGGCTTCGGGCTCATCCGCGGGAACCTGCCGCTGGAGCGGTACCGGGCGCGATGAAGGTCACCGTCGGCCACACCTGGGACGGGCAGTGCGCTGCCGTCGACGAGTGGGTACAGCTGGAGCTGACACGTGCCCCCGGCGGCCTGTTGGTGTCCGTGGATGCCGCATTCCACGGTGATCCTGCCCCGCCTGGACCTCCCGGCACGCGGGACGGTCTGTGGGCGTTCGAGGTCGTGGAGATGTTCGTCGTGGGCGAGGATCCGGCGGACTACACCGAGCTGGAGCTCGGACCACACGGGCACGTGCTGCTCCTACGGCTCATGGGCGTGCGGCGCCGGCTCGCCACAGTGATCGGGGTGCCGTTCCGATGCGCCCGGAACGGGGCCCGCTGGACGGCGGCGATCACGCTGCCGTGGAGCGTTCTCCCGTCGTCTCCCGAGCGGTTCAATGCCTTCGCAATCCACGGCACGGGCGCTGCGCGACGGTACCTGGCACACAGCCCTCTGCCGGGTCCGGCACCCGACTTCCATCAGCCCGGCCGATTCCCGCGGCTCTCGCTCTGATCCCGGTCTACAGCGCCTTCCACGCATCGGGGCGCTCGGCCACCCGGGGCGCTTGGGTGGCGCCGTAGCCGATCTCGATCTCGTCGCCGCTCTCCACGGTCACGATGCCGCGGTGCATGCGTCGGCCGGTCTCGGGATCGCGGAGCTCGAACAGGTAGTTCCCGGCGGGGAGCTGGACCGACTCGCGGAACTCCCCCGGGTCGATGGTGGCCACGATCATGTCGTCGACGATGACGGTCGCCGGGTGGCCGTCGTGGCTGACGATCTCGACATGAGCGGGCGGTGGGCCGGCTGGCACTACGGGCGTGGCTGCACCGAACGCGATGGTCATCCCAGCTGGATCGACCACCGAGAGCACACCCTCGTTCATCTGTACGACGACGCTGGTGCCGTCGTGCACGACCTCGACGCGCATGCCCTCCCGCGCCTGGATCAGGATCGGTCGGGGGGCAGCGTCGCCAGTGCCCATCGGTGCTGCCCCTACAGGGGCGACCCGCGGCGCCGCCGTGATGGCCCGAGGGGGAGCGGCCGGCGCCATCGTGACGGGGGTCGCGACCAGCGGGGCGTTCATGGGCGGGGAGGCGACGGGCGGCGAAACGGCGGCGAAGGTCGGGGCAGCGGGTGGCGGCGCGGCGGGCGGTGGCTGCATGGCCGGGGCTGCGCCACTGCCTGCGGGCACGCCCAGGGCAAGCGCGGGTGTCGCCGGTGGAGGGGACGCGGCGGGCGCGGGCGTAGGCGCGGCGACCACGGCCGGCGGTGGCGGTGCGACGGGTTCTGGCTCTCGTTCGGGTTCGGGGGCCAGTGCGATCGGCTCGGGCTCGGGCTCGGGGTCCGGTGCTGCAGCGACCGCCTCGGGCTCGTCGGTCACGGGAGGAGGCGCGCCGGCCATCCGGGTGGTGGACACGAGCGTGAGTGCCTTGCCGCGCCACTCGGCCTCGTGCACCGTCCAGTCATCCAGCTCCCACTTGCCCTCGTACAGGGTCTTGCCGAACATGCTCGCCACGCGCACGTCGACCTTGCCCGCTGGCAGACCGGTGGCCCGCATGCGCAGCTTCCCGTTCAGCCCGGCCTGGCGGCCATCCACGTAGACCAGGACCGGCACCTTCGCCTTGACGATCAGCTCGGACGCGGCGTCGGATGGGCCGGCCAGCGCCAGCAACAGGGGGAGCAACATCAGGGTCTCCTCGGGCTCGTGCACGTGGAGTGGGACACCGCGCATGGGCGCATGTGTCACCAGTACGTTCCAAGGGTATCCGATCACCGGTCGGACCTGCGCGACGGTGACAACAGCAGGCGGGACCGGCTACCAGTGGGGCTGCCTGTCCCCGGACCTCATGCGCCTGTCCAGACCCGCCGCCGTCGCCGCTGCGATGTTCCTGCTCAGCTTCGGCACGCTCCTGTTCGAACTCGCACTCACCCGGCTGTTCGCCGTGGTGTTGTTCGCCTCGTCGGCCCACTTGGCGCTGGCGATCGCGCTCCTCGGGATCAGCGTCGGCGCGGTGGTGCAGCACCTGTGGCCATCGCTGCTGCCGGAGCGGGGCCTCGAGCGTCGCCTCGCCTGGCTCGGGATCGCCCAGGCCGTGAGTGTGTTGGTGGCAGTGGGAGCCGCTGTGCGGTTCCCGCTGACCGAGCAGTTCGCCCAGCCGCCGGAATCGTTCGGCGAGCGGTCCAGCATCGCATGGGATCTGATCGATCCGGTGTGGTTCACCGCCCTGGTGCCGCTGCTCATCGTGCCGTTCGCGATCACGGGGCTCGCCTTCGCCGGCGCCTTCCATCGGCGCCGCGAGCGGATCACCGAGCTGTACGCGGCCGATCTGCTCGGTGGGGCCGCAGGGGCTGTCGCCTTCGTGCCCCTGCTCGGTCGGCTGGCCGCACCGGACGTGGCGTTCGTGGTGGCGCTCGCCGGAGTCTCGGCGGCCATCCTGCTGTTCTGGTCAGAGCTCGAGCGGGGGAAGGCGACCGCGACCGGTCTGTTCGGGCTCGGGTTCGTGGCGTTGCTGCAGGCCAGCCTGGCGGGCCACGACCTGCACCGGGTGCAGTACGCGGCCGGATACTCCGAAGACAACGTCACCTACAGCCGATGGACCCCGCTGGCCCGACTGGCGGTGCACGAAGACGACCGCGGCGCGTTCGTGCTGCTCGACAACACCAGCGCCAGCCAGGTGGTGCGCACAGTCGACGAGCGGCGGGCCGTGGCCCGGGGTGCGGCGCGCGGCCTCGTGTACCGACTGCACGAGCCGCCCGCGCGCATCGCGGTGCTCGCCGCGAGCGCGGGTCCCGAGGTCGCCGCTGCCCAGCACGTGGGCCACACCGATATCCTCGCCATCGACCTCTCCGCCGAGATCGGCGACATCGTCAGCGAGCAGTTCCCCGTCTCGCCGGCCAACCCGTTCCGCCAGCGCGGAGTGCGCCGGGTGCGCTCTGACGGGCGCGCAGCGATCCTCCATTCCAGCCGCCCGTTCGACATCATCCAGATGGTCAACGCCAACCTGCACTCGGCCGGCGGGCTCCTCGCCAGCGCGTGGTCGCCGGCGCTGCTCGAGACGAAAGAGGCGTTCCACACCTACCTCGACAAGCTCACCGACAACGGCACGATCTCGTTCGCCGCGTCCACGAACACGAATTGGCACGCCAGGGCGGCCTATGAGGCGCTCCGCGAGCGCGGCGTGAAGCTGCCGGGCGACCACATGGCGTACATCGTGGGGGACCAGACCCTGCTGCTGGTGAAGAAGCGCCCGTTCGGTCAGCTCGAGCGCCTGGAGCTGCTCGAGCTGCTCGAGCGGTGGCCCGGCAGTCAGCGCCTGCTCGTGGATCCGTTGAACCGCGACCTGGGCCTCCGTCGTTCGGTGTACCAGACCGGCCCGGTGATGACGGACAACCGGCCGTATTACGAGTCCAGCGATGGGTTCATCGCCTCGCTCGGGCGGGTGGCGCCGCAGCTGGTTGGGCTGGGCGGCGAGGCGGAGAGTCAGCCGGTCGATATCGTGTACAAGAACCTGGTCCTCCAGGTGGTGGTGGTGGCGTTCGGCGGCGCCTTCCTGGTGTTCGTGCCGCTGGTCGGGCGCGGGGCGGTGGGCTTGCGGGCCATCGGCCCCAGCGACCTGGCCGTGGGCCTCGCGTACGTGGGCGCCCTCGGGTACGGCTACCTGGCGCTGGAGACCGTGCTGATCCACCAGCTCGTCTTGTACGTGGGCCACCCGGTGTACGCCGTCACCGTCGTGATCGCGACCGTGCTGCTGGCGTCAGGGGTCGGCAGCCTGCTCGCCGGCCGGATTCCGGTGGAGCGTCGGCTGGAGGCCTTGCGGTGGGCGCTCGTGGCCATCCTCGGCCTGGCGGCACTCCAGGTGTGGCTGGTTCCGGCGATTCTCCAGATCTTCGCGGTGGGGCTGGAGCCCGAGCTCCGGGCGCTGCTGGTCGGCGTGGCGCTGTTCCCGCTCGGCCTGTGCATGGGCTTGCCGTTCCCCCTCGGCATCCACCTGCTGGGACCACGCATGGCGGGTCTCGTGCCCTGGGCCTGGGCGCTGAATGGCTGGACGAGCGTGGTCGCGAGCCTCGGCACCGTGTTCCTCAGCCGACTGTTCGGCTACGACCAGGCGACGGTGCTCGCCCTCGCTGCCTACGGTCTGGCGCTGGCGCTGGCGGGCCGTCTGCCCGGGCTCGGCGGGAGGCTGGAGCGATGATCGACACGCTGGTCCAGGCCGACCACGGCGAGCTGCGTGCGCACCTGCTGGCCGGGCATCCGATCGATCCTGCGGCCCTCGACGACACCGAGTACCACGGCATCTCCCTCGGGCTGCCCGGGTGGGTGGACCGCCTCACCTGGAAGAAGTTCTTCAAGGTGTTCCACCGGGATGGGGCGACCGGCCGGCTCCGGGGATGGAACGCCAAGGCCGAGCAGACACCGCTGGACACCCCGTGGGTGCTCGCGAGGAGCGGCGATGAGCCGCAGACCTATGGCCACTACGAGGTGGTGGGCGCGCCGGAGCGGTGTCCGGTCGAGCTGCCCCACGCCCTCACGATCCACTACGGAATCGGCGGAAACGCGAGGTTTGACGCCACACG
>JBLFXJ010000103.1:0-22118 GCA_047609825.1 Myxococcota bacterium | reverse complement strand
TTGTCGCGGCCGTCGGCGCAGGCCTCGTCGCAGCTCGGGTCGTTGCAGTCGTCGTCGGCGCAGTCCACCAGGGCGTCCGCGTCGTTGTCGCGACCGTCGGTGCAGATCTCGTCGCAGGCCGGATCGACGCACTCCTCGTCGAGGCAGTCCACCTTGCCGTCGCCGTCGTTGTCGAACCCGTCGTCGCACACCTCGGGGCAGCTGCCGAAGCAGTCCCGGTCGTCGCAGTCGATGGCCCCATCAGCGTCGTTGTCCCGTCCATCGCCGCAGTTCTCGGGGCACAGGCCGTCGCAGTCGTCGTCGAGGCAGTCGATGAGTCCGTCGAGGTCGTCGTCGGTGCCGTTGGTGCACACCTCGCCACACAGGGCGGCGCAGTCGGGGTCGGCGCAGTCGGCGAGGTCGTCGAGGTCGTCATCCTCCAGGTTGTCGCAGATCTCCGCCGGCGGCTTGTCGTCGGCCGGATCAGAGGACTCACAGCCGATGACGGCCAAGAAGACGAGACTGAGAATGCGCATGGTGACCCCCGGGTGCACCATTCTACCTGTACGCCGGTCGGCCCGCGACCCAAGCGCTGGTCGCCACTGCAATCCCGGTCTGCTGGCGCACATCCCTCACGGCGCCGCCATACCAGAGCGCATGCGCAACATCAGGGTCACCGTGACGGTGATCGCCTTGGCCGGGTGCACGTCCATCAGCAAAAACCCGGCCGACTCTGGCGGCGCCGCGTCCACACCGACGGGGTCGAGCCCGGCGACCGGCACGCCCACCGGCACAACGCCTGCGGGCACAACGCCAACCGGCACCACGCCAACCGGCACCACGCCGACGGCATCGCCCCCCACCGACACCTTGGACACGGGCGCGCCCGACACCGCCTCGACGGACACCGGCACGGCACCACTCGAGCCGTGCTCCAGCGACCCCACCTGGACCGTTGGTTTGCTCCAGTGGTCGGAGGAGGCCAGCGACGGCTACACGCTGTTCGCGCCCGACAACACAGGCACCACCTACCTGATCGACCGGTGTGGCCGCGAGGTGCACCGGTGGGAACGGGCGCTGTCCCCCGGCAAGTCGGTGCGACTCACCGACGACGGGCACCTGCTGCGCACCGAGGAGCTGGGCAGCCCCGTGTTCACCGGGGGAGGCGGCGGCGGGAGGATGGTGCTGCTGGACTGGGACGGCACCGAGCTGTGGCGGGTGGCGCACTCCGACGAGACCATGCACCAACACCACGACGCGCTGGTGCTGCCGTCGGGCAACGTGCTGTTCCTGGCCTGGGAGCTTCGGGACGAGGCCGAGTCACTGGCCGCGGGCCGCGACCCCGCGCTGCTCTGGTTCGGCGAGCTGTGGCCCGACACGCTGGTGGAGGTCGACCCCGCCACGGGCGACATCGTGTGGCGGTGGGCGGTGTGGGACCACCTGGTCCAGAGCCGCGACCCCGCCGCCGAAAACTTCGGTGTGATCGCCGATCATCCGGGTCGCGTGGACATCAACCGCGCCCCCCACGGCACGCCGGACTGGACCCACGCGAACAGCCTGGACTACTCGCCTGAGCTCGATCAGGTGGTCGTGTCGATCCACGGCCTGGGCGAGGTGTGGGTGATCGACCACGACACCACCACCGAGGCCGCCGCAGGCCCCGCTGGCGACCTGCTGTACCGCTGGGGGAACCCCGAGATCTACGGCGCGCCCGGCCGCCGCCGGCTGTATGGCCAGCATCACGCGACATGGATCTCCGACCCTCTCCCCGGAGCCGGCGACCTGCTTGTGTTCAACAACGGGGAGGGTCGACCCGAGGGCGCGTTCAGCTCGGTCGACCAACTCACAGCACCGATTCAGCCCGACGGCAGCTACCTCCGCGGACCCGACGGCTGGGGCCCCGACGCGCTCACCTGGACCTGGTCGGACCCGGAGCGGTTCGCGTTCTCCATGTCCAGCGCCCAGCGCCTGTCCAGCGGCAACACCTTCGTCTGTGACGCCAACCGCGGCACCATCCTCGAGGTCACTGACGACGGACGGGTGGTGTGGACCTACATCAACCCGCTCGTCGACGGCGAGCCCCTCACCCAGGGCGACCCGGTGCCCGAGGGCGGCCGCGCATGGCGGAACACGCTCTTCCGAGCTGTGAAGATCCCGCGAGACCACCCGGGACTCGTCGGCCGTGACCTCACCCCCGGCGAGACGCTCGAGCGGTAGCTACTCGCCGCCCTCGGCCCGGAGCCACTGGTCCAGCAGCGCCGCCACCCGCCGATCGATGATCGACGTGGCTTCCGCCACCGCCTCGGCCTCCCGCTGGTGGTCGAACAGCAGCGTGACGGGCACCTCGAAGTGTTGGTGCACCGCCCCGTTCGGGTCGGCAGATCGACCGAACGACACGTCCACGTCCACGGTCCACCGGAACCGACCCGCGATCTGGCTGTACCAGCGCGGCTCGGTCTCCACCACGAGCAACAGGTCGGTGTTCGCCGTCTCGGCCACGTGCACCACGCGCTGCTCCGTGGTTCGGCGCGCCTTGAAGGTCTCCATCCAGCTCGCCGACTCAGGCACCACGGCGTTCAACGCGCGCCGGTTCGTCTCGGCCTGCAGCGCATCGGTGAGCCCTGCGGGTGCGGCCTGCAGCTCACCCGACTCCGCCGCCTCGAGCATGGCCACCACGGCCACGGTCCACGGCGACGGCGCCTGCACCGGCTGGGCCTGCTTGATACATCCGGCCGCTGCCAGCGCGGCCACCATCCCGGCATCACGCAACCGCATCAGAACCACACCTCCGCCTCGGCGGCGACCACGTGGTGCGTATGCTGCTCCACGTTGTCGAAGTCGTTGTACTGGTCGATGCTCTCGACGAACGCGTTGCCGAAGGCATTGTTCTGGTTGGACTTCTGGATCCCGTACAGCAACCGCAGCGAAGGGCGCGCGTAGATGCCCCTGCCGGTCGGGTTGAGCACGACCCCCGCCTTACCCTGCCAGGTCTTGCGCACGTCCGAGTCGCCGGACTCGAGCCCGCGCACATCGGGCCGACCCTCGGTGTTCGCGAAGATGCTGTCGGCGTGCTCGCGGTAGGCGTTGCCATTGCGCGACCACTCGCTGGCCAGGCTGTTCTCCACCAGGAAGTGGATTGTCGGCGTGATGTAGGCCTGCAGCCGAAGCACGGTTGACGCCACGCGACGATCCCGGTCCGACGGCTGGATCTGGTTGTCCCGGTCCCAGTGGTTGCCGTAGAACGTGCCCCAGGCGGCGTCGAGGTAATCGGGCACCAGCCGCAGCTGCATCTCGTTGCCGAGGTTGAACTCGAACCGCTCGTCGGTGAAGTCGTGCACGTAGATGTCGACCGGCTCACCCGCGAGGTCTTCCGTCACCTTTCGGTCGGGGTGCACCTTGCGGTGGTTCCAGTACAAGGCGTTCCAGATCAGCGGACCGGCGTTGCCGAAGCCGAGGTACCCGACCACGTTCCACGACGCGGCGTCCCGGGGCTGCGGGTCGGGGAAGAAGTCGGCGAGGTCGGGGAACTCCTGGAGGTAGCTCTCGGCCACCTCGCCCCGCACGTAGTCTTCGTAGCCCACGTCCGGGGTCTGGTACGCGCCGTTGCGGTTGCCGGCCACAGTGGGCTCGATGAACGCCTCGCCCCCCACGCCGATCTCGGCGTGTTTGCCCAGGCGCACCCGCGCTGTGGCGCCGGGGGTGAGCACGGTGTTGTAGCCATCGCGGAGCATCGCGAACCCGCTGTCGCCGAACCCGACCTGCAGCTCGCCCCAGTCGGGCTGGTAGCGGGCCGACACCCCGACGGTGTTGAAGAACACCGTGGCCGGCCGCATGTCGTACAGGCCGAGGTCGCCGAAGAAGTACTCCAGCGTGCCGATCTGCCACACCACATCCTGCAGGCCCACGTTGCCGGCGCGCATATACACCTGGCTCATCCGCAGGTTGCCAAGGGCGCCGTTGCTCGGCTCCGCATTGCCCACCGCTCCACCCTCGATGCGGGCGTGCAGCGAGGTCCAGGTGGACTGCACGCCGGGCTGCGGCTCGAGCACGTCGAACCGGAAGTCGAGCATGGCGTACGAGGTCTCGTTGAGCAGACGCCCGTGCAGGTTCCAGTACCCGAGCTGGCCCCCTCCCCCCTGCAGGTCGGGCCGGGCCATCACCCGAAAGTACCCGCCGACGTGGGCCGACTGCGCCAGCGCGACCTGTGGCGCACCGACGAAGGCCAACAGCATCGCCCCGCGGGCGAACACACCCCATCCCATCACAGCACCTGCTCGAGGATGACGATGGACTGGTTGATCACGGTGTAGCTGTTGCTGTCGAGCACCACGCGATCCGCCGGTTCGAGCTGGATGTTCTCCGACTCGAACGGATCGAGCTCGAGGTTCTCGTCGAACCAGCCCGTGGGCTCCTCGGAGGTGCCCGGCAGGTCGAAGTATTGCTGGGTGTCCATCACCCGGCTCCAGGTGCGCCCCTCGGGCAGCGTGAACGTGACCGGGCTCGACTCGAAGTTGAGCAGCACCACCAGCTCGGGCTCGCCGATCGAGCCATCGTCGTAGTAGTGCATCATCATGCTCCGGCCGCCCCAAGTGGCGTCGCCGGCCGGGTTGTTGTTCAGGTCCTTCCACTCGAACGGCATGCCGGTGCCCCACCCTTCCGGCGAGAACGCGTAGGTGTGGGCGCGGCGGAAGGCGAACAGGTCGCGCACGAAGTCGTGCATGCGGTGCCGGTAGGTGTTGTTCGTGTTCCGGCTGGTCCACTCGCCCCACCGGAAGTGGTTCCACTCGTTGTCGGACCCGGTGGTGTAGGTGTTGTTGTTGCCGTACTTCGTGCGCATCCACTCATCGCCACCGAGCATCATGATGCTCCCGTGGCTGATCGCCATGCCCGCGAATGCGTTGCGGATCATCTGGCGCTTGAACGGGGCGCTCTCCCAGTTCTGGGAGTGGTTGTTCGAGTCGCCGCTGGTGGGGTCACACCACGCCGAGCAGGCGTCTTCGCAGCAGATCGGATTCAGCGGACCGCAGCCGTTCTCCTTCTCCCAGTACGACATCAGGTCGAACAGGGTGAAGCCGTCGTGCGCGGTGATGAAGTTCACCGAGTGGTAGGGCTGGCGGCCGTTCCACGCGTAGCGCTCGTTGCTGCCGGTGAGCACGGCGCCGCCGTCCACCCCGGCCTTGGTGTTGATCGCCCAGTACCCGTCGTAGGGATCGAACGGGTCGTCGTTGAGGAACTCGCGCCACCAGTCGCGGAAGTTGCCGTTCCACTCCGACCAACCATAGGTCGGATCGTTCGACGACATCGGGTATTGGGTGGCGCCGTCGTAGGCGGTGGTCCACGGCTCGGCGATGAGCCGAACGTTGTGCTGCTGCATCGACGGGTGGTCGGCGATCTCCTGGAGCACGGTGCCGGTGACGGTCTGGCCGCCGCCCCACCACTCGCTCCGAGCGCCGTCGGGCTCGCCGAGCACGCCGGCGAGGTCGAACCGGAACCCATCCACGTGCAGCTCGTCCACCATGTACACGAGGCTGTCGAGGATCAGCCGCCGCATGGGCAGGTGGTTCGCGCGGGTCTGGTTGCCCACGCCGGTGGAGCCCGTCCAGTAGGCCTGGTTTGCCGAGGTCAGCTCATAGTACGAGCTGTTGTCGAGCCCGCGGAGCGACAGCAGCGAGGCCACCTCCTGGCTGTCCAGGTTCACCGCGTTGCCGGGATCGCACAGGAAGTCGCCGTCGATGTCGTTGAAGAACAGCTTGGTCCGCCACAGTCCACCTTCGCCAGTGTGGTTGTAGACCACGTCGACGATGACCTCGATGTCGTGCTGGTGGAGCTGGTCGACCATCCACTTGAACTCGTCGACCATCTCGTGGGGCTCGCCACCCGACGCCCAGGCGTGGGAATAGCTGACCTCGTTCGAGAAGTACGAGATGTTGTTGTAGCCCCAATAGCCGCCGTCGAGGGGCTTCTCGTGCACCGGCAGCAGCTCCACCGCGGTGATGCCGAGGTCCTGCAGGTACGGGGCGATCTCGCCGACGCCCCGGAACGTGCCCGGGTGCTCCACGCCGTACTGCCGGGATGCACCGTTGGCGGTCAACCCCTTGGGGTGCACCTCGTACACGATGAGGTCGTTGTTTCGGTGGCCCTCCTGCTCGCCGGAGGCCCGCGCCTCCCGCCATGCTGCCTCCGTGGGCGACCACTCGTACTGCGACTCCACCACGATGCTCTTCGCGGCCGCTCCATAGGTCTGCTGGTCGCGATGAGGGCCCGAGGCCGCCGAGCCGCGCGACCAGTCGTGGTCGCGGTGCAGGGCCTTGGCGTAGGGGTCGATCAGCAGCTTGTTCGGGTTGAACCGGTTGCCGTACTCATCCACGTCGGCCCGGAAGCCCTCGAGCGAGCCCGGGTAGAAGCTGCCCTCATAGGTCCAGTTCGGGCCCCACGCGATGTAGCCGTAGTGCTGGCCCGGCCCGACGCCCTCGACGTACAGGTTCCACACCTCACCATACGGCGTCATCTCGAACTGCTGGGTGGGACGGTCGGACTCGGGGTCGTCGAACAGCAGCACCTCGACCCGCTCGGCATTGGCCGAGTACACGCCGAAGTTCACACCCTTGTCGATGAGGGTGGGCCCCAGGTGCTCCAGGTTGCCGATCGCCTCCCACTGCAGGCTCGGCGCCTTGTCCTGGGTGGCATACAGGCGCACATAGTCGTCGCTCGGGCAGGCCACGAGGGCGAACGCCCCAGCGAGAAGGCCGCATCGTCCCACCCCGAGAACCGAGGGGGTTGCTCGCGATGCGGACGCACGAGCGGCTGACCATAGAGAGACTGGAAGCAGGCGGGTCATCGCGAGGCTCCTCGTTCAGCCGCAGTAACCCGGATCCGAGTCACGGGGTCGCGGCCCAGCCCGCATAGACCACCCGGTCCGTCTCGCCGACCACGGGCGTCACCCGATGCACCCAGCGCGGATTCGCGACGTCGAAGGTGTGTACGTCCCTCGGCTGGCTGTGGATCACCGCGGCGGGGGTCTGCTCCCACCGGAGCCGCTGCTCGAACACCCCGCCTTGCACCGGCCCGGCAGACAGGTTGAGCACGAGCCCCACGTCGCCGCCGCGGCGGTGGTCCCGGTGCCATGGGAACCGGCCGATGCCCGGACGCAGGCGCTTCCACTGCAGCGTATACGGCGGGCCGAGGCCCAGTTGCGGACCGAGCGCCTCCCGAATCCACCGGTCCAGCGGAGGGAGCGACAGATCGCAGGTGTCGAACGCGAACGACGGTCCGGTGGCGGGCTCTTCGCGCCAGGCCGCCGTCGCCAGGATCGCCCGGCAGTCGGCGTACAGCGCGGGAGGCAGGGCTCCGACCAGGTGGCGGGCGGGGGACATCATCTACGGACAGATGAACTCGGTCACCACCAGCTCGTCGATCAGGTGGTAGTTCGTGAGCGCGCCGGTGCCGGCGGTGAAGCCGATCAAGGCAGGGAATGCGAAGCTTCCCCCCACCAGATCGGCGTCGATATACGGCACGCCGTCCACCTCGGCGAGCACATGGGGTGCGGCCACCAGCACCTTCATGGTGTGCCAGCCTGTGTCCTCCATCTCCGGGAGTTCCGCCCAGATCGCAGGGTCGTCCACGTCGCCATTGAAGGTGAACATGATGTGGTCTTCCGCCGTGGGGTCCTGGCCGGCGTTGTAGTACGTGTCGATCTCGATGGACCACCCGGGCAGGGCCGGCCCCGCGGTGCACGGCGCGTCGCCGCCGTAGCCGATGCCGCAGCCGTCCCCGCCGAGGAACGACACCGCACGGTTCGTGTCCAGCGCGGTGAGCGAGATGCCATCCGCACCGCTGCCATCCCCGATGTAGAACAGGAAGTCGATCTCGACGTTGGCGCCATCCACCGAGATCTCGGTCGTGAACGCCGAGCCCACGAGCCCCGTCTGGTCGTCGGTGAGCTCGATCCACTCGTTGAGCATGTCCCACTGGGCGCTGCCCGAGAACACCCACTGCTCGAGATCGAGCGCCCCCTCGTCGAAGCCCTTCTGCTGGCACACGCGCACCGACTGGTCGGCCTCCTGGCCACAGCTGTCGGTCACGGTGACGGTGAGGTCGTGCCAGCTGTCCGACCGCGGCCAGCGCCACTCGCCGATGGCCTCCCCAGCGGCATCCGGGGGCGTGTTCGCCACGTAGCCGTCCTCGCTCGACCACCACTCCACCACCAGCTCTTCGGCGGGCGTCTCCTCGTCCGACACCCGGGCGTGGATCTCGATGGGCACCGACGCCGGCAAGGTGACCCCGTCCGGAGGGAGCAACAGGCTGATCACGGGGGGCGTGTCTTCCGAGGTGTCGAGCGGCACCTCGACGGCCGGCTCGTCGGGGTCGTTACTGTGTACGGTGACGGTTCCAGCGCCGCCGAGGGTGAGCAGCTCGAGGGGCAAGCTGTCCCCAGGCGCAACCACTGCGGGCCAGCCGCCGGTCACCGACCACCCGCCGGTGGTGAGCACCGCGCCGATCTCGAGGTCCGCCACGCCCAGGTTCGCGACCGTGAGGGTGGTGCTCCCGTTGTCGCACACCCCGGGAAGGTCGATGGCCGTAGGCGTGACGTCGATGTCGGGCGCGCCCAGGGTCGGCGTTGTGACCACGGGAGGCGTGCCCGTGTCCACAGGCGCCTCCGCGGGCTTGTTCCCCGAGAATCCGATCTCTCCGGAACACCCCACCAGCACCAGCACCACCCACCCGCGCATCACGCCCACCCCCGAATCTGCCCCAGGGTACACCTCGGAGACAGGTCGACGGACGTCCGGGTCGTTCAGCGGGCATCCGGGCTACGAAGCTGGAGGAGGTTGCGTGCGGATCACGATGGTGCTGTTGGGGCTCGCACTGAGCGGCTGCGGGCCCGATGCCGGCAAGGGCACGGGCACGGGCGACGGATCCGCCCCGCTGCCCGACCTCGAGGTCACCCCGTCGGAGGTGCGGTTCCCCCAGGCCTCGAGCCGCGAGCCCGTGGTGGTGGCGCTCACTGTGGCCAATGTGGGTCTCGGCGCGCTCACGATCACCGGCCTGATCGCCGACCTGCCGGCCTCCATCGACGCGGATCTGCCGGGCACTCCGCTGGTGATCGACCCCGGCGCGTCGGTCCAGCTGCCGTTCACCTACACGCCCACCGAGGCGGAGGAGACGGGCAGCCTGGTGCTCTCGAGCGACGATCCCGGTGCTCCGAGGCTCACCTTCGGCGTCGTCGGCGAGGGCCTGGTCCCCGGAAGGCTCGAGCTACCCGACAGCGTGGACCTGGGCATCACCCGTCCGCGCTGCCCGGTGGCCGCCGAGCTCGTGGTCAGCAACCCGGGCGCGCTGCCGGTCACGCTGGAGCGGGTGGTGGCGCTGCCGGCCGAGGTCATGCCGACGCTGGTGGACAGGGTGGTGCCGCCCGGGGGCAGCGCCGTCGTGCCCATCTCATGGACGCCCGAGACCCTCGACCCGTTCTCGGGCGAGCTGCAGCTCGAGACCGATGTGGGCGACTTCCTGCTGCCGCTTCAGGGCGTGGTGGATGCCTCGGTGCCGGGCCGGTGTGAGACCGTGCGGCTGGCGAACCGGGTCGAGCGGCTCGATCTGGCGCTGGTCGTGGACGGCACGACCCTCGGCACGCCACGCCGTGAAGCCCTCGCCGCTGTGCTCGATGACGTGCTCGCCACGGTGAAGCTGGCCGTACCGGACTTCACCGTAGGCCTGGCGGTATACGCCGACTATGGACACAGTCGGCCGTGGACACTGCTGCAGCAGCAGACCGACAGCTGGCCGGCGATGGCTCCGCTCCTGGACGGGGTGGTGCCGGCTGACAGCCCGCTGGCAGTCGGGTTCGACGCGATGGTCCAGGCCGGCGACGGGTACGGCTACGACGCCCGGTGCGACGGCGTGTACGACGACGACGACAGCTCCCCGTTCCGGGTCGACCTGTTCTTCGGCGGTGAGCAGCTCACTTACGACCCCACGGTCTCCGGCACCGGCCCCGGGCGGGGAATGGGCATGCGCAACGAGACCACCGCCCTGCTCATGGTGCTCGCGGGGGCGCCGATCCGCAGCCCGGTCGCCGGCGACCCCTCACCCGGCGGATGCCCGCTGGACGCCGATCTACAGGATGTGTTCGACACCTGGTCGTACTCGGGCGTGCGGTTCGTCGGGGTGGGCGATGATCCGCTGCTACCCCTGGTCGCAGCAGAGCTCCTGTCGTTCCTCGACCTCGACGACGACGGCCGGTACGACGAGCTGGCCGTGGTGCCGCCCTCTGCCGACCCCGACACCCTCGCCGACACGCTCACCGATGTGCTGCTGCGCTCGGTGGCCGGGCGGCCGAACATCACCCTCACCCTGTCGGCCACGGCCGACGTGCCGGTGGTGCTGTCGCCCACCATCGCCCGCGGGCTGCTCGCCGGAGAAGAGGTCGCCGTGGACGTGATCGCCGAGGCGGGCACGTTCGTCGACGCCCCCGGAACCGACACTGTGACGGTCACGATCACGGCGCGGGAGGACGCCCGCATCGTCGGGACGCGGGAGCTCTACCTGCAGCCGTGACTGGGCCGAGCGGGCGGCAGGTGCCGCCCGCAAGCTCTCTACTGGCCGCAGTACACGCCCGAGCAGCCCCAGGGCGTCGGGATCATGTTGTACACGTAGAACGGGCCACAGTTGGTGACCTCGATCTCGTGGGACCAGGTGCAGTCACCGGCGGGGCCGCTCCAGTCGTAGCAGACCAGCTGGGAGGTGGTGTCGCCCACGCCGGCCGGGTGGCCATCGATCCAGCCCGAGGCGTGGGTGCCGCAGGCGAAGTCGCCCGGAGCCCAGTCGAGCATCATGCTGCCGGCGTCGCCGCCCATGCGGTACCACTGAGCGGGGAGCGCGTTGTCGCACCGGGCGTAGTCGTACTCCCAGTCCACATTCCGGAACGCGTCCGTCATGTCGGCGTAGGCGGAGCACTCCGGGTTCGGCGCGATGTCGCCGGGGAAGGTGGTGGGGCGCGACGACTCGCAGGTCTCGAGGTCGATCGCGACAAGCTGCTTGCGGCAGGCGCTGAGCGGAACCGTGGGCGAGAGGGCGAACACGCCGTCGCGGTCGGCGTCGCGGAACGGGCCGAACACGCTCGGGCTGCCTTCGATGCCGATCTCGGCGCCGCGACAGGCGCCGCTGGGCACCGTGGTGGAGCCGAGGGAGTCGGCGGCCACGATGAGGTAGCTACCACCGGGGGTTCCGGTGACGCTGATGTCGACCGGGCCGGGGCAGCCGGCGCCGAGGGAGAGCGTGGCGGCGAACGCCGCCGGGGAGACGAGGAGTGCGCCGAGGACGGCGAGACGGGGTGCGAACATGTGTTGACCTTCCGGGTGGGGTGTGACCTATCTTGACGCGCGAAGGGCACCCACGCAAGAGCAGCTGTGTCACCATCTAGGGTGTGAATCCGCGGGTCTGGGCCGACCGTGCTAGCTTTCGGCCATCGTGGTCTGCAACGACGTGTGCTGCGGTCGACCTCCGGGGACCCATGCGAGTTTGCTACCAGACCGTCGAGTTCGGCGACGTGGACATCCACCTCCGCACCCTCCGCGACACCAACGAGCTCGGAGACGACGATGGTGCGGCGGAGGCGCTCGGCGTGCCGTCCTCCATGTGGGGCATCTTCGGCGTGGTGTGGGAGTCGAGCAAGGTGCTCGCTGCGATGATGTCGGTCATCGACATCGAGGGCAGTCGGTTCCTCGAGGTGGGCAGTGGGATCGGCATCGCCAGCCTGATGCTCAACCACCGGCGCGCCGACGTCACCGCCATCGACCGGCACCCCGCAGCACAGAACTTCCTCGACCAGAACGCCGCCCTCAACCACGACCCTGCCATCCCGTTCCAGTGCGTGGACTGGGGCGACACTGTGGCGAGCCTGGGCAGGTTCGACGTGATCATCGGCAGCGACCTGCTCTACGAGCACGACCAGAGCGATCCCCTGGCGGACTTCATCGCGCAGCACGCCAGACCGTCCTGCCGCGTGATCTTCGTCGACCCGGGGCGGGGCGGGGCGAACCGGTTCGCGCGGCGCATGCAGACCCACGGGTTCAGCCACAGCATCGAGCGCGCGCTGGACAGCGCCATCACCGCGTCGTTCGCGGCGGGGCCGCGGGTGCGGGTACACACATTCCAGCGGGATCAGCCGGCGGCTTGAGCGTGGCCGCCTACGGCGCGATGTCGAGGATCACCATCTCGCCGGCAAACGGATCGTCTCCGTCCCCAGGAAGCACCGGCGCAAGCGTGATCACCGAGGTGTGGGGGTCGAACCAGTACGACCCAGGAGCCACATCCACCGCAGAGTCCGCCAGTGGAACCGGCTCGCCGGGCTCTGGGTCCGCGAACGCCGACCGCTGCGACACGGAACCGTCCCAGCCATGCGGGACCGGGATCTGCAGCCGCACTGTGCTGCCGGGCGGTCCTGCGCGCAGCACCACCCTCAGCGCGTCGAAGCCGGGGAGCGCCTCGCCGTCAGCGCCCGCGTAGAAGATGCGGTAGTCGCCACCGCTGATCAGGTTTGCACCTTGGTTGTTGCGCGCATCGCGGGCGAGCTGCCCGCGCATCCGGGTGTGCAGCTGCGAGCCCGCCACACCCGCGATGTCCATCCGCTCCACCTGCGAGCGGCCGCTCTCCGCCTCCAACACCGGGTCCGTCCACTCGATGAACAGCTGCACCAGCTCGCCCCGGTCGCGGGTGAGGAGCGTGGCCCCCAGCTCCGGCATGGGCTCACCCACATCGAACAGCGGGTGGGGAGCGACGGCCCACGCATCCGCGGCCCCTGTCAGCGATCCGTCCAGGTCGTACACGGCGATGGTCGCGGTGCCGAGGCTGTCCTTCACCGGAGCTCCGAACCACAGAGGCTCGGCGTCCACCAAGGTGATCCCCGCAACGTGGTTCAGCGGGTCGTTGTCATAGAACACCAGGTTCTGGTGGCGACCGATGGCCGCCGTGGGAGGGGTGCCGTCGGTGGCTGGCGGGAAGTCGGCGAACACGGTGTCAACCACCCCGATGCGACCCTCATACAGCTCCACGCCGAGGCGCGGACTGGCCTCCCCCGTGTCGCTGCGCGCGAGGAAGGTCGGAGGGGCGATACCACTGACGCCGACGAGCAACGAGTCCGACAGGATGGACAACGGGTCCCGCGTCTGGAACGCCTGCGAGGCGAAGTACACGCCGATGCCGACGTCTGCGGTGCGCAGCCCCGTGACCGTGGTGAGCCCACGGTTGTGGGTCCACACCGCCCGTCCAGACACCGAGAACGCGGTGAAGTCGACGACCTCAGTGGTGATGTCCTTCGTCTCGTCCGACCAGAATCCGGTGCGGCTGCTGTGCGCGGTGTTGCCCACGAAGGTGGCCTTGCAGCCCGCAGGATCACCGGCGGCGGTACACGGGTCTCCGGCGCGTGTACCCAGGTAGAAGCCGGCATAGTCCGACCCCGCAGCGACGTTGTCGACCCACGTGTTCTCCGGGTCCTGCGCATAGAATGCGGCGGGCCCCGAGACGCCGGACTGATCGTCGAGGGGGTTGCACGCATGCACCCCGGCTCCGAGGTTCCTGGCCAGGAGGTTGTCGTGGGTCCGATGCCCTACCTCGCTCGGCTCGAGGTAGTATGCGTGCCCCACCACCTCCAGCGCGATGTTGTCCTCCAGCAGGAGCTGCGAGGTGCCGTGGAGGACGAACGCCCGGTTCGCCGACTCCCACACCACGCTGCGGCGTACGTGGCTGTCCACCACATGCCCGAGCTCGTGCAGGTGCACAGGGTAGTGACCGAGCTGCCCATACTTCCCGCCGTTGCGCACGGCGACGCCATCGATGCGCACCTGCGGGGTGCGGGCATCGGTCGCGTGCCCCTCGACGCGGATCTCCGCGCCATGGAACACGAGCCCGGTCGGAGGGTCGGGCGGGGATGGGCACGCCATCTCGGTGCAGTCCACCACACCGATGGCACAGCGCCCCTCGATCTCACCCGCCTCGACATCCACGCCCACCACCTCGATGCGGCGCGTGAGGTTGGCGACCTCGGCGAACACCGGCACGCCGAGCCCGGCGGGGTCGGCATCCGCGCGAACTCGGACCCCGGAGTGGGCGTGCTCCAGCGGCGCCTCGGTCCACACGGTCGCGCCATCCACGGCCGCGATCAGGTGCACCTCCGCCTGGGAAGGGTCCTCATGGGTGGACGTGACGAGCACCGAATCGCCCACCGCCCATGCCACCGGGTCCTGCAGGTCGAGCCGATGCGGGTCTGCCGCGTCGGGGCCCGCTGGCGACGCGAGCCGGGTCCACGCAGGCCCCGCCATCGCCCCGTGCAGGTCCAACACACCCCCGTCGCGCACCAGCAGGGTGCGAGCGGGTGTCTCCGGGCGCCGGAGCAGCGGACCCGCGCTGCACTCCGACGCCCAGCCCCACTGCCGATGGCCGCCTTCATACGGCACCGTGCGCGTTCGTCCGCCCGAGAGTTCCACGCGGGCCCGATGGGTGAACGGCGCCGCCTCGGTGCCCACGATGAGGTGGCCCTGGACAACGACCCGGTCGGCACGGATCACCACATCGTGCACGTCCGCGACCTCGAGCGCGCCATCCACCTGCAGGTAGGCGAGGTCGATGTGGTCCAGGTCGAGCCGCACACATTCGTCGGCGGGTACCGTCACACAGGCCCCGGCAGATGCGCCCACGCCGGGAACCACGCCATCGGGCCAGGTCGACGGGTCGCTCCACGCCATACAGGTGTCGGCGGAGGGCGTCGGAACCCGGCCGAGCGGCCCACCCGGCCCGGCACCACAGCCCAGCATGAGCAGTCCGATCAGGGGCATGTGGGCTCCCATCGCTCACGCGCCACCCACTCCTCCTCCGGCCTCCCCTCCGGATGGCTCCGCGCGACGACGGACCGCAGGGAGCCATCGTCGGCGTAGGCGAGATCCAGACCGAAGCGGGTGCGCTCCTCGGTGCCGGGCGGGCGCTCGACACCGGACTGGCGCACCACATGATCCGCCTCGTCCCACACGAACTCCACCTCCAGCTCCGGCGGCAGCCCTTCCCAGGGTCGGACATGAACGACCTCGGCCGCGAGCCGCCCTTGCGCGTCGAATCGCTCCACGGTGAGCAGATCCACCAGGCCGTCGGCGTTGGTGTCGGTCTCGATGGTCCGGGAGGGGTGCTCGCCCTCGCCCCAGGTCCACACCTCCAGGTAGCAGGTCGAGTCGTCGAAGGTGCACTCCGCCTCGATCCGCTCCACCCTCCCGGTAGCGTCGAACAGCACGCTGTAGCGCCGGTCTACCTGCCCATCGGCGTTGCCGTCCCGGGTCCATGCCACCCGCACGTCGTCATCGTCGTAGGTGTACGCCAGCAGGGTGTCCGGCACGCCGTCGGCGTCGAGGTCCACATGCTCGTGGAGCACCTCGCCGCGGGGGCCGCGGAACAGATCGACGACCCGATCGACGGCTCCGTCCGCGTGCTCGTCGGTCAGGGTGCTGACCAAGCGACCCGCCGCGTCGTAGCGATACCACCGGACCATTGAAGCGGATGCGCCATCGTCCAGGCTGTACGACAGCTCGTTGCCGTCGAGGTCGAAGGTCCACGACTCGACCCGGTCCCACACGCCGTCGAGATCGTAGTCCCGGGTGCGCTCGGACAGCGAACCTGGCGTAGGCCCGGGCCGCTCCACCCCGACAGACTCGACCACCCCGTCGTCGCCGAAGTCCTGGCTGTAGGCCACGACACACTCGGGCGCCGTGGCCACTACCTCGCTTTGGGCGGCGACCTGAGACGGAGGTTCACATGCGCCGAGCCAACCGAAGACGAGCACGATGACACGCAGGCCGAGAGACGATCGATGCTACCACATCATATGGGTAGACCGGCACTCTCCTCGGCTTCTGTCCGTCGGAATCAGCGGCCCTTCGGCGCCGGATCCAGTGACCTGAAGTAGGCGTACAGCGCTCGGGTCTCGGTCTCGGAGAGGTTGGCATAGGCCCCGGGCATCATCTCCAGAGCCGTGCCGTCCGGCCGCACCTGCTTGCGCACGGCGGCGTCGAACTGCTCCCACGTCCAGCCCTCGAGTCCGGAGGCGTGGAAGGTGAGGTTGGCGGCTTCCGGTCGATCCGGATCTCCGCCGAGGATCGGCCCGCCGACGTAGCGCACCCCGTGGCACTCGGAGCAGGCAAAGGCCAGGTGCTCGCCGAGCTCCACCGACGGCGCGTTGGCCGGCGGCAGCGCCCGACGCGGGGTGTCGTGGTCGATGAGGAAGGCCGACAGGTAGGCCTTGCCCAGGGTGAGCTGCACGTACATCACGGGCCCGAGGTAGGACTGCGGCAGCTCGCGATCGACGGGCGGGCGCGCCTGCACAAAGGTGATGATGTCGCTGATCTCCTGGTCGGAGAGCCACGCGGTGTCGATGGCCGACATCTGCGACGCCTGGCCATCGCGCCCCACGCCGTGCCGGAGGATGCGCACCCAGTCGGAGGGCGTGTAGTCGGCGGTGGCGCTCCCGGCGCCGCTGGTGATGTTCGGCGCGATGATGCCCATCACCGGAGGCACGTCCATCACCACCTTGCCGCCCAGGTCGGGGCCGTGGCACTCGGCGCAGCCGAGCCGGGTCTGCACCAGGTGGCGCCCACGAAGCATCGCGGACTTCAGGGCACGCTCGGCCACGGCGGTGTCGGGATCGCTCCCCTCCGAGAATGACGCCTCGAACCGCGCAGAGGCCTCTTCGCTCTCGCTCGCCGGCCATGGCACGGACAGCTCGTGGTCGGGAATCTCCCACGCCTGGGTGGCCATGGAGGTGGCGTTGCTCCACGCGTAAGCGATGAACCCTCCGCCCACGACCAGCACGACTGCGAGCAAGGCGCCGATGCCACCGACAATGCGCTTCATCCGACCTCCAGCGCGCGGAGGATACTCCGGCCCCCCGGCCGCGGCACCTCAGCGTCGGTCACGCCGGCCGCGGAACCGCCACCGGAGAGTCTCGAGGCACCCAGCGCAGCGCACCGTCGGCGAGCGTGCCGTCGAGACAGAACTCGGTCGCCAGCTCATCGTGCACGACCGTGGGGCGGGTGGTCGGCCACCGGGTGGACCGACGCCACGCCCGGGCGAGCTCGGTGAGCTGCAGCGATTCCGGCGAGCGGGCGAGCAGCCAGCCCTCCTCGCACTGGGCCACCACCCGCGCCTTGGCGAGTACGGACAGCACCGGGCCGAGCACGGGGCGGTCGATCCCCGAGCGTTGGGCCAGGGTGTCGAAATGCATCGGACCATCCCCCTGCTGGAAGGCCACCGCCAGCCAGGCCGCCGCGTACAGCGCGTCATCCACCTGGGGGTAGTGCTCGCCGTCGCGCATCGCGGCGTCGCGCTCCGCGTCCACCAGGGTGTCGTAGTTCTGGAGCACGTAGGTGACCTCGACGCCGAGCAGCACGAACACCCAGAACAGATACATCCACAGGAGGAACACCGGGATCAGTCCGAGCGACCCGTAGAACACGCGGAGCGGGTCGTCGGTGACGAACATGCTCACGTACAACGAGAAGCCCTTGCGCCCGATCTCGAGGAGCGTGAACGACACCGTGGCGCCGACGATGGCCGGGCGCCACCGCACATGCACCGAGGGGAAGGACTTCATCGCCGCGAGCAGCACGCCGAAGGTCATGCCCATGGCGAGCAGCGACAGGGCGCCGTTGTACCCCATGCCCGCGGCGACCTCCCATGTAGCGGTCACGCTGGTGACGATGACCACGGGAATCGCCGTGATGGTGAAGTAGAAGTACAGGATCCGTTCGACCAGGGTGCGGCGCACCGGCACGCCGAAGATCTCGCAGTATGCGAGCTCCACCGTGAGGTACAGCCGCCCGGCGGTGAGCAGGAGCCCTGCGACCGCGACCGCTCCCAGGGCGCCCAGGTCGACCTCGAGCAGACCCGGCAACAGCGCGTCGCGGATGGTGGGCACATCCCCGATGACCTGGTCGATCAGCGCATGGGCCACCGTGGTGGCGCTGTCGCGCCGCTGGCCTACGACGCCGAGGACCCCGAACACGAGCACCAACATCGGCACGAGGGAGATCAGCGTTGCATACGCCATTCCCGCGGCCCGCATGAACGCCTTGTCCTTCACCAGCTCCCGGTAGAACAGCCACGCCCAGCGCACGATGAGCATCACCGGGCGGAATGCGCGGGTGTTGGTGAGCAGGCGCACGGCACGCTGCACGGGCGCCGGCAGGATCAGGTCGATTGGATTCATGGCCGGACCCAGCTCCCCGACCGGCCGCCGTGTTTGTCGAGCAGACGCACGCCGCCGATGGTCATGCCCCGGTCGACCGCCTTGAGCATGTCGTACACCGTGAGCAGGGCCGCCGACACCGCGGCGAGGGCTTCCATCTCCACGCCGGTGCGCCAGTGGGTGCGCGCCGTGGCGGTGCATCGCACGCGCTGGCCATCCGCTTCGGCCACGAGCACCACGTCCACCCCAGACAGGGGCAATGGGTGGCAGAGCGGGATGATGTCGGCGGTGCGCTTGGCGCCCTGGATCCCCGCGAGCTGCGCGATGGCGAGCACATCCCCCTTCTTCGCCGTGCGCTGCACCACGGCGGCGAATGCGGCGTCGCCGAGCTGGATCCAGCCCTCCGCGGTGGCGCTGCGGGCCGTGATGGGCTTGTCGCCCACATCGACCATCCGGGCGTTGCCGGCGGCATCCACGTGCGTCAGGTCGGTCACGGCACCTCCGGGCTCCGGCGTATCGCGTCCGGGCGTGGGACGGTGCGGGCCGCATCCGGTACCATGCCGCATGCGCATGCTCCTCATCCTTCTCGCCACGGCCTGCGGGGCCGACAAGGGCGACTCCGCCACGGCCACGACCCCCGCTGGCGCGACCGCGACCCTCGGCACCTCGTCGACCGAAGGCCCGAGCGAGGTGACCATCACCACCTCCCTCGGCGCGTTCACCCTCGAGCTGGCCACCGACGACGCCCCGAAGACCGTGCGGAACTTCGTGAAGTACGTCGACGCCGGGTTCTACGACGGCACAGACGGGCTGGGCGCCACCACGATGCACCGCGTGGTGCCCGGGTTCGTGATTCAGGGCGGCGGCCTCACCGAGGATCTGCAGCTGAAGGACACCCGCGGTTCGATCAAGAACGAGGCGGACAATGGACTGCCCAACGTGCGCGGCTCGGTCGCCATGGCGCGCCAGAATGACCCGGACTCCGCGACCGCCCAGTGGTTCGTAAACCTGGTCGACAACCCCGGGCTCGATGCGGGGGAGAGCGATGGATACGCCGTGTTTGCCACGGTGGTGGACGGAATGGGCGTGGTCGACGCCATTGCCGGCGTGCCCACGTCCACCCAGGACGGCCTGGGCGACGTGCCGGTCGACGCGGTGATCATCGAGTCCGTCACCTACTGACCGGGGCGGTTAGCCAGCGGCCCATGTCAGAACTCCCCAAGCTCACGCTCAAGCCAAAACACGACCGCCGCGTACGTTCCGGCCACCCATGGGTGTTCTCGAACGAGATCGCCGACGACCTTCGCGGGTTCACACCCGGCGAGGCGGTGGACGTGTTCGCCGCCACGGGTGGGCGCCTCGGCCGGGGCTACGTCAACCCCCAGAGCCTCATCGCGGTCCGGCTCCTCACCCGCGACAAGCTCGACATCGACACGGTGCCGTTCTGGCGCATGCGGTTCACCGAAGCCCTCCGGGTGCGGCAGCGGGTGATGCGCGAGCGCACGTCGCTCCGGTTGGTGCACGCCGAGGGCGACGGGCTGCCCGGTCTGGTCGTGGACCGCTACGGCGACACCCTGGCGGTGCAGCTCACCACGGCCGGCACGGAGACCCGCAAGGAGGTCATCGCCGAGGCCCTGCGCGAGGTGTTCGGTCCTACCGGGGCTGTGCTGCGCAGCGAGGGGCGTGCGCGCCAGCTCGAGGGCCTGGAGGACGAGCGCGCGGTGTGGTTCGGCGACGTGCCCGAGGTGGTGGAGATCGAGGAACATGGCGTCATCTTTCGGGTGGACCTCCTCACGGGTCAGAAGACGGGCCACTTCTACGACCAGGCCGACAACCGGGCGCGGTTCGGCGCCCTGTGCGCCGGGGAGCGGGTGCTCGACATGTACGCCCACTCGGGCGGCTGGGCCCTGCAGGCGCTCACCCGTGGCGCCACCGAGGCGCTGGTGGTCGACAAGTCCGAGGCCGCGTGCGAGCTGGCGGTGGACAACCTCGAGCGGAACGGGGTGGCCGAGCAGGCCGCCGTTGTGAACGCCGAGGGGCGCAAGTTCCTCAAGCAGCTGCAGGCCGACCAGGAGCAGTTCGGTGCGGTGAACCTCGATCCGCCTGCGTTCGCGAAATCGCGCAAGGCCGCCGGCGCGGCACTCCGTGGGTACGAGGACATCAACGCCCTGGGCCTGTCCCTCGTCGCCCCGGGCGGACTGTTCGGCACCAGCACCTGCAGCTACCATGTGGAGCAGGCCCGGTTCGAGAAGGCCCTGCTCGCGGCAGCGAAGACCGCGCGTCGGCGGCTGCGTCTGGTGCAGGCGAGCACCGCGGCAGCCGACCATCCGGTGCGGCTGGAGATCCCCGAGACACGCTACCTGAAGCACTACTTGTTCCAGGTGGAGCTCGATGCGTAGGGCCGCTCTGGCGGCCAGTGCGCTCGTGGGCGTCGCCGGTGTGGCGGCCGCACTCGTCATGGGGTGGTCCGACACCGAGGTGCGGGCACCGGCGCCATCGGATGCGCCGCCGATGGCCACGGCCGGGCACGACTCGGGCATTGACGTGGTGCTGGTGATCGGCTGCACCGTGCGGCGGGACCAGACCGAGCCCTATGGCGCCCCACCCGGCGTCACGCCATTCCTCGCCGAGCTGGCCGCGCAGGGTGCGGCGTTCGACGACGGCCTGGCCGCCGCACCGTGGACGAAGGCCGCCGCGATCGCGCTCCTCACGGGCCGGCACGCGGTTGGACTCGGCATGGTGGAGCCGGGCGACAGCCGCAACGAGCGGATCCTCCCCGACGAGGTGCCCACCCTCGCAGAGCGGCTGTCGGACGCCGGCTACGTGACGGTCGGCGGCACCCACAACCCGAACCTCGACCCCATCTACGGCCTGCATCGGGGCTTTGACACCTACCTGCCCACCGACGGCCGCATCCGGGACGTGGCTCCGCGCGGTCAGGACCTGGTGGACGCGGCCCTCGAGGCGATGGACGAGGCCCGACAGCCCGGCTCGCCCACCTTCCTGCAGCTCGTGCTGGTCGACGCCCACACGCCGCGCACCCCCTCCCCTGCCGAGCGGGCGGCGGTGCCGCACGAGGGCGTGCCCGAGCAGGTGGCGACCTATCGCGCCACCCTGCGCCGTCTCGACGACGCCCTCGCCCGCCTCGACGACGGCCTGAGGGTGCGGGGGATGACGCCGGAGAACACGCTGTTCGTGTTCGTCGCCGACCACGGCGAGGGGCTGGCCTGGCCGCCGCATCATGGTGACGGGCATGGGTTCCACCTCGGCCCCTCCGTCACCTCGATCCCATGGATCCTGCGCGGTCCTGGCGTGCCCGAGGGCACCCGCATGGCGGGCCTGGCGTCCCAGGTCGACCTGGTGCCCACCCTGTTCGGGCTCCTCGGCCTGCCGCCCGTGGGCGACGCCGGACTGGCCGGCGTGGACCTGTCCGGCACAGTGCGCGGCGAGCTGGGCTCGACGCCACGAAAGCGCGCCTACATCGACACCCGGTTCTACGACACCAATCGCGCAGCACAGGTGAACCGGCGATTCCACTGCCAGGCCGACTTCGACAGCGAGGGCGGGCGCCGGCGGATCCCACTGACCACCGGCTGCTTCGACCGGAGCGCCGATCCGGAGCACGCACGACCCGTGCAGAGCCGCGTGCAGCTGTCATCCCTGGCCCAGTGGCGTACCGACCAACAGCGCGCTGCTCAACGGTTCAGTCCGGCGAACGCGACCGTACCTGCCCCCCTCGCGGCGCTGCTCGAGGCGCTCGGCTACGCGGAGTGAGCGCGGGTCCGGTATGCTCCACCATGCCCCGGATCCCCGACGAGACCCTCCGCGCCCTCGCCCGCACCTTCGTCAGCCAGGGACAGGGCTACGGGTTCGAATTCGCCGACTATGTGCGGTTCGTGAACGTGATGCTCGACGAGGC
>JBLFXJ010000102.1:0-22209 GCA_047609825.1 Myxococcota bacterium | reverse complement strand
CACTACGGCGACGACTCGCTCCGGGTGAGCACCGCCCGGTCCGGCAGCCAGCGCACCCGCCTCGGTCGCGTGCTGGGCACCCCCGGCTACATGTCGCCCGAGCAGGCCCGCGGCGAGGTGCTCAACCTCGACGCGCGCTCGGATGTGTTCGCCCTCGGCTGCATCCTGTACGCGCTGCTGGTGGGCGCCGGGCCGTATGCGGACATGGGCGGCGAGGCGGCGGTGCAGGCGGCAGCGCTGGGGAGCGTGCCCCGGGTTCCACGGGGTGATCACCCGCTGGCGCTGGTTCTCGCCTGCGAGCAGGCGATGGCCCCGGACCGCGCCGACCGGTTCGCCACCACCGAGGCACTCGCGGACGCTGTGCGTGCCTGGCTCGACGACGTGCGCCAGGCGGCGGACGGTCGCCGGCGTGCGCTGGCCGCCGTGGGGCGGGCGGAGGTGCTGCGGGAGGCGGTCAAGGCGCAGCGGGCCGAGGCGGATGCGGCGCGGGCGCGTGCCTCAGCGGCGACTGTGGCTCCGCTGGCCCCCGTCGCCGGGAAGCGGGTGGCGTGGGCGCTGGACGACGAGGCCATCGCCGCCGGACGGGCAGTCGCGCGGCTGGAGCTGGAGCGGGTGTTGCTGCTGCAGACTGCACTCCAGCACGACCCCACCTGCGCCAAGGCCCACGCGGTGCTGGCGCGGGAGGCGCGACAGGCCCACATGAGCGCCGAGGCGTCGCGGAACGTGGAGGCCGCCGAGCTCGCCGCGCTTCGGCTCCGGACGCATCTCGATGGCCTGGCCGACGGTCATGCGGAGCGCGCCGCCCACGAGCGATACCTGACGGGCAGGGGTCAACTCACGGTAGACGCCGACCGGCCCGCCCGGGTGATGCTGTACCGGTACGTCGAGCAGGATCGGCGTCTGGCGGCTGAGCCGGTCGCCGAGCTGGGGCCCACTCCTGCGTCGGTCGAGGTGGAGGCCGGGTCCTACCTGGCGGTGATCCGTGGGCCTGGCTGCGCCGAGGCCCGTGTGCCGGCGCGGGTGGGCCGGAGTGTCGCGTCGAGCACCGGCGCGGTCGCTCTGCTGCCACAACAGGCGGTGTCCGACGCCTGCTATGTGCCGGCCGGCGCGTTCATCGCGGGTGGAGATCCGGAGGCGCGTCGGTCGCTGCCCCGGCAGGAGCTGTGGTGCCACGGGTTCGTGATCGACCGTCATCCGGTCACGAACGCCGGGTTCATCGCATTCCTCGACGATCTCGTGGCCCAGGGTCGCGAGGACGAGGCGCTGGACTGGGCCCCACGCGGCCACACCGGCAAGGCCGGGCAGCGCGGTCCGGTGATGTACGAGGTTGCCGACGGTCGCTTCGCCACCCGGGTGGACGCGGACGGCGACAAGTGGGGCGACGACTGGCCGGCGATGCTGGTCACCTGGCACGCGGCACACGCGTATGCGAACTGGCGGGAGGCCCGGGATGGCCTGCCGTGGCGGCTGCCGTGCGAGCTCGAGTGGGAGAAGGCCGCCCGCGGGGTGGATGGGCGGCTGTATCCGTGGGGGGATCGGTTCGATCCGAGCTGGTGCGCCACCCGGGTGGGGGTCTCGGCGACCCTGGGCCGCGCGCTGCCGCTGCCGGTCACCGCGTTCCCTGGCGACACCTCGCCGTATGGCGTGCGTGGGATGTCGGGGATGATCCGCGAGTGGTGCCTCGACCGGTTCCGCGTCGACGGGCCACAGGTGCGGGATGGTCGGGTGTGGGTGCCGGAGGCCGAGCCGGATGCGGCCGGTCCTCGGAGCATCCGCGGCGAGTGCTGGGGCGGCAGCGAGCTGGGCGCCCGGTCGGCGGCGCGCAACGGCGGCGAGCCGAAGCTGCCGTCCAGCTACATCGGGTTCAGGCTCGTCCGACCGGTCTGACCGGACGGGTGATCGGCTACGCGGCGTCTGCCGAGGACTCTGCGTCGGTCCGGGCCTGGCCTGTCGGGAGCCACTGCGGAGCGACGTGCTCGACGAACAAGTAGGCCAGGATGCACACGGAGAAGAACACCGCCGGAATCCAGCCGTAGGTGTACAGGCTGATAAAGCCCGTGAGCAGCAGCAGGATGTACGGCTCGATGGCCAGCTTCTGCTTGGTGACGAAATCGAAGATCAGCAGCCCGAACATGCTCACCAGGCCGATCAAGGCGAAGTGCGTCCAGACGAAGCTCGGGTCGTAGGTGGTGAACAACAGGGTGCGCACGGCGTCGGGCGTCTGGTCGAGCTGGGCGGCGAGGGTGGGCAGCACCTCGGTCTTCGCCATCTCCTGGACCATGCCCGCGTCCTGGCCGAGCTGTTCGACCAGGTAGCGGCGGGCGAGCACCACCTTGTCGCCGCCTTCTTCGTACATGGTGCCCGCGATGCGCGAGCCCAGGAACCAGCCGATGCCGCCGGTGGCGTTGATGTAGCCCAGGTACAGACCCTTCTTTCCGGGAGGCGCGATGTTGGCGAAGTAGCGCATCTTGGTGGGGCTGCTCATCAGCTCGCCGAGGCTGAACATGGCGATGGCCAGCAGGATGAACCAGCCATCCGTGGACACGCCCAGGCCGTAGATCGCGGCCGAGGCCACGAAGATGCCGGCGATCATCGCGGTCATCGACCGCACCTTGCCGGTGGCGAAGCCGATGAGGAACGCCAGCAACATGCACATGCCGGCGTTGATGTTGATCATGTACTCCTGCGGCAGGTTGCCACCCCAGGCCTCGGGCATGGTGCTGCCGAACAGGCCGAACAGCGGAGCGGCCACGGCCTGAGCGACGGCCGAGGAGTCCACCCAGTCGTCGATGTAGTTGGGCAGCAGGTCGAACAGCTGGTGGAACATTGCCCAGAAGCCGCTGAACACCACCAGGAAGGCCATGAGTCGCGGTTCGCAGATGCCGATGGCGCTTTGCCACAGCACCTTGAGCGCGCCAAGGAAGCCCACGCCCTGTTCATCGCCGCCGGTCTCCTTCTCGGGCTCGGGGAACGCCAGCAGGAAGACGTAGTTCAGGCTCACGATGATGGCGCACGCGATGAACACGTACTTCCAGTCGAGCAGGCGCATCCAGCCGGCGAGGAATGGGCCCAGGAATCCGCCCACGTTGACGATCTGGTAGAAGACCGACCACCCCACGGAGCTGGTCTTCTCGTTCAGCTGCAGGCTGATGATGCCTTGCAGGCCTGGCTTGAAGATCGCTGTGCCGCCCGCCAGGCCCAGTGAGCCGACCAGGAACACAGCGTAGGTGACCCCGTGGCCCGGCACGGTGGCGCTCACCCCGCCGGTGATGGCCGAGGCGATGTCCACGGCGTAGGCCATCACCAGGTAGCCGACGATCTTGACGGCGATGGCCACGGCGACCGTGTTCTTGTAGCCGTAGCGGTCGGCGTAGCCGCCGGTGAACACGGGCAAGCCGGACTGAACCAGCGCCCACCAGGCGTAGATCGCGCCCTTCTGGACGTGGTCGAACTGGGGTCCCCCCTCTTCGAGCGACAACACCATGTACACGGGCAGCACGGTGCGCAGGCCGTAGTACGCCAGCCGCTCGAACATCTCCATCGTGTTGGCGATCCAGTAGACGCCGTTGAAGCTCCTGATCTGAGCGAACAGGCCGAGCTCTGGTGTGTCGTCGGGGACGGCGGGATCAGACGGCTGAGCGCTCATGGACTCTCCAGCCGACGCACGTATCGCCCTACCTGCGGATGCGCGGCAGGACTCCGGCTCTCGGGGCGCCGGAACCGCGATCGCCTCACCGTTGAGCGGTCCCGGCGACCGGTCACCGGGGTGGGGTCGTCTGCCGAGGCCCGCCGGGGCATCTTCGGTGTGTACCCGGAGGACCCCTCATGACCCGCAGCTTCGACATCCGCGCCCAGGACCCCGCCACCACCGTGTTCTTCACCGTGCTGGCCGGCTGGACCACGGTGTGGCTCACCCTCGCCCTGCCAGCCCTGCTGTGACCGGTCAGTCCGACCAGAGGTAGAACTGGCGGAGCTGCAGTCCGGGGGCGCCCGCGAACCGGGTGCTCGCCACGGCCGCCTCCACGGCGGGGCTCTCCGCGCCATCGAGCCAGAGCGTGCGCTGCATGTTCCCGTCCATCTCGGCGCTCACCTCGAGCACGATGGCGTGGGTGCCGCTGGTCCACCCGGCGAGCACCGGTGAGAGTGCGGCGAGCACCGGGTCGTGGTCGAGGGGCTGGCGGCTGCCGCGCACCAGGGGCCAGCCGCGGTACAGCGTGCCGCCGCCGAGCTTGGCCGGCGGGCTCTCATGGTTGCCCTTGTCCACCGCCACCAGGGCGGGCCGGGCGGCGTCGGCCATCGCCCAGTCGGCGAGGGCCACCCCGTACACGACGGCCCACTCGTGGGCGGCCCGCTCGTGAGCCTCCCCCTTGTTACCGCCGAATGCGCGCACCGGCGTGCGCAGCGCGGGCGTGGCCTTACCGTCCACCGACAGGTCGGCGTGGCCCTTGAGGGTCATGACGCCGAAGCTCTCGGACTCCTGGTCGACGGTGACCCGGAGGGTGAGCGAAGCGCCCTCGAACCGGGCGGTGTCGCCGTCGCGGGTGCACTCCTTGCCGGCACCCTCCACCACCTTGCACAGGGCGTCGACGGCGGCGACGGTCCACTCCGGGTCGACCGTGGGCTGGAACGGTGGGGGCGGATCGGAGCAGGCGAGCAGGGCGACGAGGATCACGGTGACTCCAGGTGCTGAACCGTCCGACAGCGGCCAGGCGCCGGGGTTCGCGCCTTCACAGTACCTCGACGACCGCAGGTCACAGGTGGGTGGAGGTGAACCCGAGCATGTCGCGCCAGCAGACGCGGGCCCGTCGCCGCCAGATCAGCGCGTGGAAGGCGTGCACTTCCCGCGGGTAGTACCGGTCCACTGCGTGGCCGCCGCGGGCGCGGAGTGCCGCCGCCATTCGCCGGGTGTCGTGCTGCAGCGGATCCCAGGTTCCGACCGGGAGAAACGCAGGAGGAAGCAAGCGATCCGGGGCGCTCGTCTCCAACACGACCACGGGGTCGGCGAGCCCGGGTGCTGTGCGGTGGTGGGCCTCGGGGAGGTAGACCTCGGTGCAGTGCTCCACCACGCGCCGGGCCACGCCGGAGACCTGGCCGGCGCGAGAGAATCGCTCGGTGTCGGACACTTGGAACAGTCCACAGGCGGGCAGCTGCACCCGGGGCACGACGCCCGCCTCGAACACGGCCGCGGCCCACGGCTCCGGGCGGCGGTAGCATGCGGCGACGGTGAGTGCCGCGGCGAGGTTGGCGCCGGCGGAGTCGCCGGCGATGCCGATCCGGCCCGGGTCGCCCCCGAACCGGTGGGCGTTGTCGAGCACCCACAGCCAAGCGGCGCACACGTCCTCGGCGGCGGCCGGGTAGGGGTGATCCGGTGCGAGTCGATACTCGACATTGAACACCACATATCCCTGGCGGGCGAACGCCAACGCCATCAGCCAGTGGGTGTCCTTGGACAGCGAGCGGAACCCGCCGCCGTGCACGTAGACCATGCACGGCGCGTCAGGGCCGGCGTCGGTGCTGCGGTAGATGTCGAGCTGGTTCGCGGCGCCGTGGGGGCCGTACTGCACCTGTGCCGTGCGGTCTACGCCGTGGCGGGCGGGGTTGGCCATCGGCGTGCGGCCGGCGGCGCGGGCGAGGCCCTCGAAGAACACCTGGGTGGAGCGCACGGCGGCCATCGTGCGGCGGCTGGGGCGGTTCGGCATGCGGGATGTGTAGCCGCGTGGGGCGAGGTATGCAGCTGGGTTCGTCCGGGGGATGCCCATGCCGACCGTCAAGCTGTTCGAGACCTCCCCTGCGGGTCACCGGCTCACCGCCCTGGCACCGCCAGCGTTCCAGCCCGGGCTCGAGAACTGGTACCAGGGGCAGGCCATCGTGCTCGAGCCGCGGGTGCGGTACCAGACCTGGCTCGGCTTCGGGGGCGCGTTCACCGAGAGCGCCGCGTTCGTGCTCTCCCACCTCGACCACGCCGCCCAGGACGCCATCCTCACGCTGTACTTCCACCCGACCGACGGGCTCGGCTACCGGTTCGGCCGCACCCACATCAACAGCTGCGACTTCTCTCTCGGCAACTGGTCCTGCGCCGACGTTCCTGGCGATCTGGCCCTCGAGCACTTCGACCTGAGCCGCACCCATCAGTACATCACGCCGCTCATCAAGCGGGCGCTGGCCATCGAGGGCGCACAGATCGACCTGCTGGCCTCGCCGTGGTCGCCGCCCGGCTGGATGAAGACCACGGGTGAGATGAACCATGGCGGCAAGCTAAGGCCGGAGCACCGCCAGGTGTGGGCCGACCACTATGTGCGGTGGATCCTCGGCATGCGCGAGGCGGGGGTGCAGACCTGGGGGCTCACGGTGCAGAACGAGCCGGCGGCCGTGCAGGTGTGGGACTCGTGCATCTACTCGGCGGAGGAGGAGCGCGACTTCGTGCGCGACCACCTGGGCCCGGCGCTGCACGCCGCCGGACTGCAGGCGATCAACGTGGTGATCTGGGACCACAACCGGGAGATCGCCTTCGACCGGGCCTACACCGTGTTGTCGGACCCCGAGGCCGCCAAGTTCGTCTGGGGCACGGGGCTGCACTGGTACAGCGGCGACTACTTCGACCAGCTCACCCAGATCCACGACACCTTCCCCGAGCACCACCTGATGTTCACCGAGGGTTGCTGCGAGGGCGGGGTGAAGCTCGGCCAGTACGACCGGGCCACCCGGTATGTGCACCACATCCTCGGCGACATGAACCACGGCTGCGAGGCCTGGCTCGACTGGAACCTGGTGCTCGACCACACCGGCGGCCCGAACCACGTAGGCAACCTGTGCGACGCGCCGATCATCGTCGACACCCGCACCGGCGAGGTGCACAAACAGCCCAGCTTCTACGCTATCGGCCAGTTCAGCCGGTTCATCCAGCGGGGCGCCCAGCGAATCGGTCGCAGCACCGTTGGCGGCCCGCTGGAGTCCACGGCGTGGCGCAACCCCGGCGGCGGGCTGGTGCTGTTGGTGTTCAACCCGTCCGACGACGAGCTCACCTACCGGGTGCTGGTGGGTGACGGTGGTGTTCAGGGTACAATCGGGGGCCTCGCCATCCAGACCTGGGTGCTCTCGGGGGTGTGAATCACCCGCTCCCATGGGCTATTGCGACCGCATGACCGTGCTCCTGCTCACGCTGGCCGCGCTCGCCGCTGACCTCGACATCTCCGGCGATTGCCCCGGGGAGATGACGCTGCGGGTCGGGCTCACCCCCGGCGCTGAGGCCGCGCTGCTCACCGCCTCCGCGGTCGGAGATTCCGAGATCTGGGGCGGCGCCTGCGGTGGCACAGCACTCGATCTGGATGCCGACGGACTCACGGTGCGCATCCGCCAGGTGGACGAGGACGGGGACGGCGAGGTGGTCGTCCGCCCCGTGCTCTCCGACGGGGCCTGTGGCCTGCCAGTCCAGGCCGTCGACCTCGCCACCTGTGCGGTGTCGACCGTGGCGATCCTCGGTCCACCGCCTCCTCCACCGGTTCTGGTGGCAGCCGAGGGTCAGCGGGACGGTGACGGATTCTGGGCGGTGGACACGGCGACCGGGGAGGTGTGGTTCCTGGGCAGCAACGGGCATCGGTACACCTCGCTCGCCGCCGACGACAACGGTGTGCTGCACGGGCTCACCGGCCGCACCGACACCGGCATCGCGGAGCTGCACAAGCTCGGCGCCGATCTCACGTCGGAGGTGCTCGCCGATGTCGAGGCCTTGTCCGCGGCGGGGCTGTCGTTCGAGTCGGGCCTGGCGTGGATGTCGGGCACCTCGCGCTGGTGCCTGGTGGACCAGGACGGCCAGATCCTGGTGCTCGAGCGGGGCGGTGAGGTGGTGCACGACCTGGCCTTCGGCACCTTCGGCGTAGGGTATGGCCGAGACCTGGTGTCCGACGACGGCAACCGCCTGTGGTTCATCAACCACGCCGAGCTGTGGTCGGTCACCTCCGAGGCGCGCAGCTTCCTCGCAGCGGTCACCGGGGTTCCCCACGGGGCGGACCGCAACGGCGGCGCCGCTAGCTGGCACGATGGGCAGCTGTGGCTCGCCGAGAGCGACGGCGAGCAGACCTGGCTGTTCACCGTCGACACGGTCACCGGGGTGGCAGTGGACTCGGGCCTGCGCATCCCCGACCCCCACATCGACGCCCTGGCCAGCCAGCGGCTGTGAGCCTCACCCGAGGAACGGGTAGCGCCAGCCGCGGGCGGCGTCGAAGGTCTCTTTGATGGCCCGGGGGCTGGTCCACCGGAGCAGGTTCAGCGGGCTGCCCGCCTTGTCGTTGGTGCCCGAGGCGCGGCCGCCACCGAACGGCTGCTGGCCCACCACAGCACCGGTGGGCTTGTCGTTGATGTAGAAGTTGCCCGCGGCGAACCGGAGGCGTTCCAGGGCGGTCTCCACGGCGTAGCGGTCGCGCGCCCACACGGCACCGGTGAGCGCATACGGCGAGGTGCTGTCCACCAGATCGAGCACCCCGGCCCAGTCGTCGTCGTCGTACACGTAGGCGGTGGCGATGGGGCCGAAGATCTCCTCCTGCATCAGCCGGTGCTTCGGGTCGTCCACCCGGTACAAGCTGGGCTGCACGAACCAGCCGGTGGAGCGGTCGGACGTGCCGCCCACCACGCACTCGGCGGTGGCGTTGCCGAGCTGCTGGTACGCGGCATGCTTGGTGAACGCCCGCTCGTCGATCACCGCGCCGAGGAAGGAGGACCAGTCGCGCACGTCGCCGACCTTCATCTCGCCGACCATCGCGGCCACCCGCTCCGCGACCTCGGGCCACAGGCTCTTCGGCACGTACATCCGGCTCGCGGCGGAGCACTTCTGGCCTTGGTACTCGAAGCTGCCCCGGGCGATGGCCACGGCGAGCTGCTCGGCATCGGCGCTGCGGTGGGCGACGATGAAGTCCTTGCCGCCGGTCTCGCCCACGAGCCGCGGGTAGGTGCGGTAGTTCGGCAGGTTGTTGCCCACCGTACGCCAGAGGTGCTGGAAGGTGGGGGTGGAGCCCGTGAAGTGGATGCCGGCGAGCTCGGGGCGGGCGAGCACCGGGTCGCCCACGTCGGCGCCGTGGCCGTGCACCAGGTTGATCACGCCCGGCGGCATCCCGGCCGCCTCGAGCAGCTGGAACCCGTCCCAGCAGGAGGCGGAGCTGGTGAGAGAGGGCTTCCAGACCACGGTGTTGCCCATCAGGGCTGGCGCGGAGCACAGGTTCAGGGCGATGGAGGTGAAGTTGAACGGCGAGACGGCGAACACGAAGCCGTCGAGCGGGCGGTGGTCGAGCCGGTTCCACACGCCCTCGGGGCTGACCGGGGGCTGCTCCGCGAGGATCTCTTCACCATACTTGGCGTTGAAACGCCAGAAGTCGACCAGCTCGCAGGTGGCGTCGATCTCGGCTTGGTGCGAGGTCTTTCCCTGGCCGAGCATGGTGGCGGCGTTGACCCGATGGCGCCACGGGCCGGCGAGCAGGGTGGCGGCGCGGAGGAGCACCGCGGCGCGCTGGTGGTAGGGGAGGGCGGCCCAGTCTGCTCGGGCGGCCTCGGCGGCATCCACCGCGCGGGCGACCTCGGCCGGACCCGCCAGGTGGACATTCGCGAGCACATGCCTGTGATCGCAGGGCATGGTGACCTGTACGGTGTTGCCGGTGAACACGCGCTCTCCGGCGATCACACAGGGGATCTCCTGCACCTCGGATGCGCGGGCGGCGACCGCCGCGGTGAGGGCGGCCCGCTCGGCCGAGCCCGGCGCGAAGCCCAGCACAGGTTCGTTCGACGGCGTGGGGATACGGAAGGTACCGGCGGACATGGAGACTCCTTGAGCGGACGCCCCTGTATCCTGTGGATCGCCCTGGCCGCGTCGGCGTGTGGAGGCGAGCCCACGCCCAAGCCCGCCCCGGAGGACACCGGCGCCGAGACGCCGCCCCCGGTCCTGGCAGATGGATGTGAGGTGGCGGACGACAACGCCCTGCGGCTGCGCTGTACCGGCCCGGAGGGGGCCTGGGTGGAGGCGGGCGGCCGGCGGTGGGAGGTGGTGGACGGCGTCGCGACCGTGGCGCTGCTCCCGCCGGAGACCGACGTGGAATGGGCGATCGTCGAGGCGAGCGGCGCGCGGGTGGAGGGGGTGAGCCGCACCGGCGCGCTGCCGTTTGGGCTCGACGCAGTGCTCGACGGGGCGCTGCCAGAGCGCTCGGTCCTCGGCATGGCGGTGGACTGCGGTGCGCTGTCGGATGCCTACGTCGTGCTGGTGGACCCGGCCCTGCCGGCGGTGGTCTGGTACACGGATCTGGACGTAGCAGGCCCCATCGCGTCGGTCACCGGCATCAGCTGGGACGGCCCCGACCTGTGGGCGCTGGCTGGCCGCGACACGGTGCTCGGCGTGGCCCTGGACGGCACGGAGCTGGGTCGGTTCACCCGGCCGGATGACTTCCCCAACGCGGTGCACCATGACCTGGTGTGGCGGGATGGCGGCCTGTATGCGCTCGACGCGGCGGTGCACGGCGGGGCGGATGGCCAGTATGTGCTCGACGGCATCGTGCGCCTCGACGCTGGCGCGCGCACCTGGTCGCTGGCGGACCACATCGAGCCCACGGGCGGGATGGTGTTGCCAGGGGGCTACTGGTCCACCGCGTTCGGACCCAACGTCATCGACTGGTCCCACGCGAACACCCTCGTGTCCGACGGCGACGGCTGGCTCGTGTCGTTCCGTCACCTGGATGCGGTGGTGCGGCTGGCGGCCGACGGGTCCATCGCGTGGGTGCTCGGCGCGCCGGACAGCCCGCTGGGGAGCTCGTTCACCTGGACCAGCCCGCTGCCCGATGTGGCGCTGGATCTGCGCGGCCAGCACCACGCCACCCGGCTGGACGACGGTCGGCTGTTGGTGTTCGACAACCGGCACGGCGGCCCCTCCCGGGTGGTGGCCGTGCGGCTCGACGGCGACCAGGCGGTGCTCGAGACGGAGTGGTGGCTCGACCGCGGCTGCCCGGTGCAGGGGGGCGCATTCGCCCTGCCGGATGGGGGCGTGCTCGCCACCTGTTCGTCGGAGGGGCTCGTGGTGGACTTCGGCCCCGATGGGGGCGAGCGGGGGCGCCTGGCGGTGTCGTGCCGCGAGAGTGGGAGGCAGGCGCGGGGGCTGATCCGTGCGGTGCCCGTGCAGGGCCTGCCGTGATGCTCTACGATGACGGGCGCTGGAGGCGTGGGTGGATCCCACTTCGCTGATCGTACTCGTGATCTCGCTCGTGGTGGCAGTCGGCGGCGTGGTCATCGCCCTGACGCTCGCGGGCTTGCTCGCGTGGTTCTTCGTGCGGCGCGCCCCCGAGGAGCCTGCGGCCGAGCCGTCATCGCTGACGGCCGAGGTGGAGTACGACGAGCCCGCTGCTCCTCGTGCCCCGCCCGAGCCCGCGCCGGCGCCCGACCTGGCGCCGCCGCCAGAGCCTCCCGGCCTGTCGATGCTGCCCATGGGCGGGTTCGATGATGAGTACGAAGACACTGACGCCGCACCCACCGTGCGCCTGCGCCGCAAGCCACGGCCGCCGCCCCACCGTGCGCCCGCGCTGCCGGTCGACTGGAGCGAGCCCGAGCCCGTCGACGAGGCCCTGCCCACCGAGCTGTTCCAGATCGGCATGCAGAGCGGCCACCATGATGTGGTGGAGGGCGACGCCACCGAGGTGTTCTCGGTGCACACCCACGATGAGTTCCTGCTGGACGACACCTCAGAGGAACTGCCCCCCGGCGGAGACTGACCCATGCTACCGCTGCCCACCCGCGTCGACCGGCGCTCCGAGGCGTTCGCCACCAACCGGGAGGCGAACCTCGCCGGCATCGCCCGGCTGAACAAGGTGCTCGCGAAGGCTCGGGCCGGGGGCGGCGACCGGCTCGTCGCCAGGCACCTGAGTCGGGGAAAGCTGCTGCCCTGGCAGCGGGTGGAGCTGCTGCTGGACCGGGACAGCCCATTCCTCGAGGTGTGCCCGCTGGCCGGGATGCACGAGGGCGGGATTGTGCCGGGTGGTTCTATGATCGCGGGCGTGGGCATGGTGTCGGGCGTGCGATGCCTCATCACCGCCTCAGACGCCACGGTGCAGGGCGGCGCCATCAACACCTGGGGGGTGCAACGGTCGGCGCGGCTCGCTCAGGTGGCCCTCGAGAATCGTCTTCCGACCGTGCACCTCATCGAGAGCGCTGGCGCGGATCTGCCGAACCAGGCGGAGATCTTCGTGCCCGGCGGCGCGGGGTTCCGGGCCATCACCCGACGCTCTGCGGAGCGGCTGCCCACGGTCAGTCTCGTGTTCGGGTCGTGCACCGCGGGGGGCGCCTACATCCCGGGAATGTCCGACTACGTGGTGATGGTGCGCGAGCAAGCGGCGATGTACCTCGCCGGCCCGCCGCTGGTGAAGATGGCGCTGGGCGAGGTGGTGGACGACGAGACCCTCGGCGGCGCCGACCTGCACGCCCGCACCTCGGGCGTGTCCGACTACCTGGCGGCCGACGAGGCCGACGCCATCCGGATCGGGAGGGAGATCCTGGCCAACCTGGGCTGGAAGTCAGGCGGTCCGTCGGGCGGAGAGCCACCGGCCCACGACCCGGAGGAGCTGCTCGGCGTGGCCTCGGCCGACGTGAAGGTGCCGTTCGACTGCCGCGAGGTGATCGCGCGGGTGGTGGACGGCAGCCGGTTCCACGAGTTCAAGGCGCTGTATGGGTCCACGCTGGTCACGGGATGGGCCGAGATCGGCGGCTACAGGGTGGGCGTGCTCGGGAACAACGGCGTGCTGCATGCGGACAGCGCCGAGAAGGGCGCCCAGTTCATCCAGCTGTGCAACCAGTCCGACACGCCGCTGCTGTTCCTCCAGAACATCACCGGGTTCATGGTGGGCCGGGACGCCGAGGCGCGGGGCATCATCAAGGCGGGCGCCAAGCTGATCAACGCCGTGTCGAACAGCACGGTCCCGGCGATCACGGTGATGATCGGTGGCTCCTACGGCGCGGGCAACTACGCGATGATGGGGCGCGCCTACGAGCCCCGGTTCCTGTTCACCTGGCCGAACCACCGCATCGCCGTGATGGGCCCTGAGCAGCTCGCGGGCGTGCTCGAGATCGTCAAGCGCGACAGCGCCGCCCGGAAGGGCAAGCCGGTGGACGAAGCCCAGCTCGCGATGCTCACGCAGATGCTGGTGGGCAAGGTGGAGCACGAGTCCACCTGTTGGGCGGCCACCGGCCGGCTGTGGGATGACGGCGTCATCGACCCGCGCGACACCCGCACGGTGCTGCTCCAGGCGCTCGCCACGGTGCACGACGCCCCGGTCGCCGGCACCCTGACCTGGGGCACCGTCCGCCACTGACGCTGCGCCCCCGGGGCTCCAGCCCTTCCCCCTGGGCTCGTGCCGGGGTCAGGACGGAAGGTGTTACATCAACTAGCAAGTGTAAACGCCTACTATTCACCCTGGCCTGGCGAGCAGATCCTGGGTGATCTCGCGCACCGTTGGCGCCCCACACAGCGCCATCGCCTCGTCGAGCTCGGCCTGGAGCAGCCGCAGCACCTGTGCCACCCCGTCGGCCCCGTCCACCGCCAACCCCCACAGCGCCGGTCGCCCCACCCCCACCACCTGGGCGCCGAGCGCGAGCGCCATCAGCACATCCGTCCCGCGCCGCACGCCGCCGTCGAGCCACACCTCGCACGCCCCATCCACCGCCTCGACCACCTCGGGCAGCGCATCCAGCGTGGCCACCGCGCCGTCGAGCTGCCGGCCGCCGTGGTTCGACACCTGCACGGCCGCCACCCCATGGTCCACTGCCCGGCGCGCATCATCCGCCCGGGCCACGCCCTTGAGCACCACCGGCACTCCCGCGATGTCCACCAGCCAGTCCAGGTCGGCCCAGGACAACGAGGCGTCGAGGTTGTCCCGCACCCAGGCGGTCAGGGCGGAGTCGTCCTCGGCAGACCCGAGGGACTGCAGGTCGGCCCGCGCGTTGGCCATGCGCAGGTGGGACGGCAGGGTGAACCGGTTGCGCACGTCCCGCTCGCGGGTGCCGATGACCGCGGCATCGGCGGTCAGCACCACCGCCGCACAGCCCGCCGCGACGGCCCGCGCCACCAGGTCTCGGGTGGCGCCGCGGTCCTTGTACACGTACAGCTGGAAGAACACCGGCCGGTCGGTTGCTGCGACCACCGCCTCCACGGGCTGGTTCGACAGGCTCGACAGGGTGAGCACCGTGCCGGCAGCACTCGCCCCGGCCGCGGTCGCCACCTCAGCATCGGCGTGGGCGAGGCCGTGGAATGCGGTGGGCGCGACCAGCACCGGCAAGTCCACGGGATGGCCGAGCACGGTGGTCGCGGTCGACCGGTTCGAAACGTCCACCAGCACCCGCTGCCGCAGCCGCCAGCGCGAGAACGCCTCGCGGTTGTGCGCCACCGTACGCTCGTCCCGGGCGCCCGACCGGAAATAGTCGGCGGCAGGTCGAGGCAGGCGGCGCAGCGCCTCGGATTCGAAATCCGCGAGGTTGATCAACGACATCGGGCTCCTGACGCGGCGTGGGCCGGGAAACTGTCACTGCGGGTCGGTGGCGGCTGGCCGCGGTCGCGGTATCAGCCCCCATCCGGAGACCATCATGCCCGACTCACCGCTTCCCGCTGGCTCCGTCGTCATCGTCACGTCGCCCGACAAGGCCCTGTCCGCCGCCCTCGCGCGCTCCGCGGCTCCCAAGCCGAAGGAGGAGCCGAAGGAGGTGACCACCAGCCATGTGCTGGCGCGCGGCTCGGCGGCCATCCCGTACGACGCCACCGTGGGTACGCTGACGGTCAAGCGCGGCGAGGCCACCGGCACGATGTTCTACACGGCCTACCGGCGCACCGACGTGGGCGACGCGACAGGCCGCCCGCTGTTGTTCGCGTTCAACGGCGGTCCTGGCAGCGCCTCGCTCTGGCTCCACATGGGCGTGTTCGGCCCCGCCCGGGTGTCTCTCGACGTAGACGACCTGCGCCCACCGCCGTGGGTGGCCGAGCCCAACCCCGACTCCTTGCTCGACCGCGCCGACCTCGTGTTCGTCGACCCTATCGGCACCGGATGGTCGAAGGCCGAGGGGGAAGGCAAGGAATTCTACAGCGTCGAAGGTGATGTCGAGAGCGTGGCCGAGTTCGTGCGGCAGTACGTGGCGAAGCACGGGCGTTGGGGGTCGCCGATCCTGCTCGCCGGTGAGAGCTACGGCACCACCCGCTGCGCTGGACTGGCCCAGCACCTGGCCGACAAGCACGGCCTGGCGGTGCGTGGCCTGGTGTTGCTGAGCGTGGCACTGAAGTTCGACACCCTCCTGTTCGGTCCGAACAATGTGCTCCCGCCGGTGTTGCTCCTGCCTACCTGCGCCGCCACCGCGCACTACCATGGGCTGATCACTGGCGACCTGCCTGCGCTGCTGGCCGAGGTGGAGACCTTCGCCCTCGACACCTACCTGCCCGCCCTGGTGCGCGGAGGTCGGCTCGCTCCAGCGGAGCGGCGGGCGCTTGCCGAGCAGATCGCTGGATACATCGGCGTATCGGCGGACTTCGTCGAGCGGTGCAACCTCCGCCCAACCCTGATGCGGTACTGCAAGGAGCTGCTGCGGGACCGCCGCCGCACCGTGGGCCGGCTCGACAGTCGGTTCACCGGGGTGGACCGAGACGCCGGCGGCGACAGCATCGAGCACGACCCGAGCCTGTCCTTCCTCATGGGCCCGTACACCGCGGCCTACCACCACCACCTGCGGCATTCCCTGGGGTGGGAGGAGGATGCGGCCTACGCGCCCCTGTCGCTGGACGTGAATCGCGGGTGGAGCTGGGAGCCCCACGTCAACCAGTACGTGGACGTGACCGAGCGGCTCCGGAGCGCGCTGGTGGCGAATCCCCACCTGGAGGTGTTCGCGGGCAGCGGCCTGTACGACATGGCCACGCCCTACTTCGCCACCGACTACACGCTGGCCCAGGTGGGCTGGGAGCCCGAGCTCGCAGACCGCATGGTGCACGAGAGCTATGCCGCGGGCCACATGATGTACCTGCACCCGCCGAGCCTCGACAAGCTCCGGGCCGACCTCGATCGGTGGCTGGACCGTCTCGGCCTGTGAGCGAGGCGCGCACCTTGCAGGCCGTCGGCTCGGACGGCACCGTAGGGGTGGTGACCGTCGCGGAGGGCCTGCCCGCGGATGCACTCACCTGGGTGTTCGTGCCTGCGATGGGTGTGCGGGCCGCGTGGTACCGGCCATTGAGCCGAGCGCTGGCCGCCCGCGGGGTGCGGCTCGCCGTGGTGGAGTGGCGTGGGCATGGCGAGAGCCCCGTTCGCCCGTGCCGCGGGGTGAACTGGGGCTATCGCGAGCTGGTCGAGGTGGACCTGGTGGCGGCGGTTCGGGCGGTACAGGCTGCCTTTCCCATGGCACCGCGGGTGCTCGGGGGCCACTCGCTGGGTGGCCAGCTCACCGCACTGCTCCTCGCGGCGCAGCCCGAGCTGGCCGAGGCGCTGGTGACGGTGGCTGCGTGTTCGGTCTGGTGGCGCGCATTCCCCGGGGCGACGTCGGCACGGGTGTTGGCAGGAACCCAGGCGGCATCAGCGCTCGCAGCAGGTCTGGGCTGGTTCCCCGGTCCGCGGGTCGGGTTCGCTGGGCACGAGGCCCGAGGCGTGGTGGCCGACTGGGCGGCACAAGCGCGCACCGGGCGGTACCGCGTGCGGGGGACCGAGGTGGACTACCACGCGGGCCTGGCCGTCGCGTCGCGGCCGGCCTTGCTCCTGTCCCTGGTGGGCGATGAGCGGCTCGCGCCCCGGTCGGCGGTGGCACACCTGGCGGGACTCCTCCCATCTGGCAGCACCGAACATGTGTATGTCGACCACCCACGCGTCCGGGCGCTGCGCCGGCCCCACGTGGAGTGGGCGGCCGAGCCGGGACCGGTGCTGGACGTGGCGCTGCGCTGGCTGCACAGGCACGCGTCGATCGCGCTGTGAGTTCATCGATCTTCGCCCCGCGTGCTACCTCTGCCGCCGGGAGGTCGAATGCACCACGCCGCTGTCGAGATCCTGCTCCTGCTGCTCGTGGGCTGTGTCGTCGGAGTCGGCGCACGCCGGCTGCGGCTGCCGTACACCCTCGCGCTGGTCGTGGCCGGCATCGCCCTCGGCTTCGTCGACCCACAAGAGCTGCACGCGTTCGAGCTCAACGCCGACCTGCTGTTCACGTTTCTCCTGCCCGCGCTGTTGTTCGAGGCGGCCCTGCACCTCGACGTGGCCGACCTGCGCCGCAACGCCGTGCCCATCGGGCTGCTCGCGCTGCCCGGTGTGCTCATCGCCACCGCCGTCACCGCCGGGGTCACCTGGATTGGCATCGACGCCCTGGGCCGCCACCCGAACTTCGGCTACGGCGAGGCGCTGCTGTTCGGCTCCGTGATCGCCGCCACCGACCCGATCAGCGTGCTCGCCCTGTTCCGCGAGCTCGGCGTCCCGCGCCGGCTGTACCTGCTTGTCGAGGGCGAGAGCCTGCTGAACGACGGCGTGGCCGTGGTGGTGTTCCTCATCGTCGCCGCCGCCCTCGGGGTGGAGGTGGGGCATGGCGGGCACGTGGAGGTGCACGGCGCCAACGAGATCTTGATCTACGGCGTGCGCACGTTCTTGTGGATGGTGGGCGGCGGCGTGCTCTGCGGCGCTGTGCTCGGCGGGCTGGCCGGCACGGCGATGCGCCAGTTCGACGACCACCTGGTCGAGGTCACCATCACCACCATCGTGGCCTATGGCTCGTTCCTCCTGGCCGAAGAGATCGGGGCCTCGGGCGTGCTGTCCACGGTCACCGCCGGCATGGTGACGGGCTCGTTCGCCACCCGGTATGGGATGAGCACGCGCACCCGGCTCGCGGTGGAGGATTTCTGGGAGTATGCGGCGTTCATCGGAAACACTCTCGTATTCCTCCTCCTCGGCGTCGAGCTGCGCATCGCGCCCTTGATGGGCGACATGTTGCCCATCCTCATCGCGTTCGGCGCCACCCTGCTCGGCCGGGCGGTGGCGGTGTATGGAAGCGCGCCGCTGGCCCGGTTCGGGGCCGATCCGGTGCCCAAGGAGTGGAGCCATGTGATGTGGTGGGGCGGGCTGCGCGGCTCGCTGTCCATCGTGCTGGTGCTCGGCTTGCCCCTCGACTTCGCCGCCCGCGACACCCTGCTGCACATGGTGTTCGGCGTGGTGGCGGCGTCGCTCTTCCTCCAGGGCCTCACCGTGCCGGTGCTGATGCGGCGCCTCGGCGTCGGGGTGCGCTCCGACGACCGCAGCAAGCAGGCGGATCGGCACCGGGCCCGGCTCGTGGCGGTGCAGCAGGCGCTGCACGCGCTGGACGCGATGCGCCACGAGGGTGTGGTGGCCCTCGGGGTGCACGAGCGCCTGCGCGCGTGGTACGGCGATCGCAAGAACGAGGCGGCGGGAGCCCTGTCGGAGCTGCTGGGCGAGGCCGATGAGGTGCGGGCCAGCGAGACCATCGCGGTGCTCCTCCACCTGCACGATGTGGAGCGCGAGGCCGTGCGCCACGCGGGCCGGGCCGACGTGGTGGATGCCGCGGCCGTCACCGCCGAGCTGGCCGAGCTCGACGAGCGGGTGGCGACGCTGAAGCACGCGCTGCACGGCGGGCATGACCTGTCCGACACGGTCGATGGCGTGCTGCGGTAGGGTCAGCACGCGGGGGGCCATCACCACCAGGTGCCGACCTCCGGGAGGCGCTGGAAGATCGGGTCCAACGTGGGATGCAGGGCCCGCTGTCTCCACATCTCGCGCAGTACCGTGCGGTGATTCATACCGAGGATATCGGCCTTGCGTAGGGCCAATGTGGCGGCGTCAGCGCCCCCGTCACGGTCGTCTGCATACTCCTTCAGCATCGCGCGGAACGCCGAGAGCGCGCGTTTCCGCGCCCTGGGAAGGGCCCGCTTGTTCAGCCCGATGGTGTCGCGCATCCACTCCGCCCGTCGTCGTTCATGGGCAGTGCGGAGCGGGTGCGGCGCGAGGCCGCCGGTGTCGAGGTCCAACGCCAGAAAGTGCATGGGATCTTCGACTCGGGGGTCGATGAACAGCTGGGTACCGGCGACAGGTGGCGTGCGTGGATCAGGGGGAGGCCGTGGGGGGGCGACATCGTGTTCGACGCCGGCCGCATCGACGACCCTGAACTGGTTGCTCTTCGGCCCATTGCGCGGCCCGCAGGCGTACACGTAGTTCGCCTACGCGAAGCACTGGTCCGGGTAGATGTCCTTCGGCCGCATGTGCTCGACCTCATCGGACAGGTTGTCCTCGCAATACACGCACCGGTTGGTGTCGTTGCACATCTGGTGCAACGCCGATTGGATCCGGTCGAACGTGCGGCTGCCGCGCTTGTTCCGGCTCTTGAAGCGCTTCTTCGCGAGCTTTACGCGCACGTCGTAGGAGGGCTCAGCGGTGAGCTCGAGCGTCCACTTGTCCAGATACCTGGCCGCGCTGGGATGGAGCGGCACCTGGGGAAGCTGGATCACTGTCCGCTCCCATTGATGAGGAGCCCCTGCAAGTCGCTCTGCTCGGTGGTCTCGTCCGCACTGAGGGGCCCGGCGAACCGCGCCTTGGTGTTCAGCTCTGCCAGTCGATCGAACATGGCCTGGCCGCGCGAACCGCGCGTCACGTCCGCGCCGAACACTTCGGTGCCATACGCGTCGAGGACGTCGCCGAAGAGCAGCCGCTCACGGTCCTGTCCGACGATCATGGCACCGGTCTCGTCGGTACCGGGCCGCGGGAGCCTGTAGATGGTGCCCACCTCGGCGGCCCTGCACACCAACGGGCTGTGGGTGGTCACCAGGAACTGCACCCGCGGGAAGTGTCGCTGGAAGAACACGCCGATGCGCTGCTGCCACGTGGGGTGGAGGTGGGCGTCCACCTCGTCGATCAGCACCAGGCCGGGGATCCCGACGACGATGCGCCCATGTTCATCGCGCTGGAGCACGTCTGCCGGAGGGTAGGCGGCGAACAGCTGGCGGAGCACCTCGAGCGTGAGGCCTACAGCGGACTGGTACCCATCGCTGAGGGCCTCGATGCCCAGCTCCTGTCCACCGCCGTCCCGAAAGACGGGTCCGGAGCTGCGCACATCGATCAGCTGTGCGTCAGGGAGCAGCCCCGGTTGGTTGACGAAGGTCTTGACCCAGCTGAGGGCTGTCTTGCCCGACACCGACGGATCTTCGTCCAGTCTCAGGTCTTTGAGCCAGCCGACAAGGTCGCCGAGCGCCCAGGTGGGGTCGAACAGGGAGGCGTGGCGCGCCGCTACGGGGTCAGAGCCCTCGAGTTGTTTCGCTGACCACGCTCCACCGAAGCGGCGGTTCGCGCCGAAGGACGCATGGTACCCCGAGGCCGCCGGGCGTCCGGTTGGGCCGAACGGGCGCGTGGCATCCCAACGTCGGCCCGGTCCGTCGGCCATCGTCAGCTGACAGCTTGTTTTGGCGCCGGCGCCACCGACGAAGGACCCAGGTTCGATGCGGAGACTCTTCGTCGCGTCGTGCGCCAGCAGCGCCAGGGACACGGCCTTCAGGAGGCTTGTTTTACCCGAGCCGTTGTCCCCGATGACAACATGCCACCCGGCAGGCTCCGTGCCGGCCGGGAGCTCCCACACCACATTTCGCAGCGGGCGGAAGTTCTCGATCGTGATCCGCTTGACGTATGGTGCGTGGTTGCTCAGGGCCATGGCCGCCGCCTGGCCGCTGCGCCGAAGCGACGCCGCGCCAAATGGTTTCTAGCCGATGCTCTCCCCGCGGTACCGCGCGCTCCGCCGACCTACTTCGACGCGGCCTTCGCAGCAGCCCGCTCGGCCCGCACGGCCGCCCAGTCGGTCTCGGGCAGGAAGGTCTCGTACACGAACGCGCAGTCCTTGCGGATCTTCTCCTCGGACAACCCGAACTTCTCGAGGTTGTACTTGTGGCCGGACTTGTAGGCGCGCTGCTTGTCGGCCTTGGCGTCGATGATGTCGCGCAGCTCGGGCGTCATCTCGTGGCCGAGGAAGTCGCACATGTCGTCCATCAGGCCGTCGAAGTCCTGCATCATCCGGTCGTACCGCACCACGAACACCCGGTCGCGGTCGATCACGCCGCTCTGCCAGTCGTCGTGGAATCGCTGGAACAGCATCACCCAGGCGTCGTACATCCGGTCGAGCCACATCTGACGCTCGGCCTCGGGCTTGCTCCAGAACCCGAACGCCTTGTCGAGCACGCCGATCACCAGGCTCATCGAGCTGGGGATGACGTTGAGCGGGTCGCGCACGGTGTACAGCACCTGGCCCTCGGGGAACCGCTCGAGGAACTTGTCCATCCGAGGGGTGACCGAGAACAGCTTGGCGATGTTGCGCTCGCCACCGTTGATCACGAGGCTCCGGGCCCACAGCTTCTCGAGCCAGTCGAAGTCGCGCTTCGAGGTGTCGCGCACCTTGGGGTCGACCAGGTCCTTCATGTCCTCATCGGCCCAGGACAGGAAGAAGCCGTACAGGAACAGGCCGTCGAAGTAGCGGAACAGCACCGACACGTCGTCGGTCTCCACGCTGCCGAGGCTCGTGTGGTGCACCTCGTCGCCGTGCCACTGGGCAGGGCTGATCTTCTCGAGGATCGGCAGGAATGGCCGGAGCACGGTCTGCAGCACCAATGACGGGTACAGCGAGAGGAACAGCTGCATTCCCTGGCCGAAGCCCTGGTCGGACAGGAACCGCTGAAGGAAGGTGGTGCCGGTGCGGGGGTTGCCCACCAGCACGATGGGGCGGTTGGCCTTCACCGTCTTCAGCTTCGGGAAGAACAGGTGGTCGAGCGCCATGCCCAGCCACACGATGATCCGGATATTCGTGAAGATGAAGCCCGCGAACAGCGGGAGCACGTACACGCCGTGGGCCTTCCGCACGATGCGGTAGACGGTCGACGCTCGGGAAACGATGGAGTCCATGTTCTGTCTCACCATGCGGGGGCGGTGCTGTCTCGCGCCGGTTCTTATCTGATGATTCGCGGACCTGCCCGGGTTGGCCCGGACGGGCATGTAGCGGGCGCGCTGCTAGCAGGGCCCCTGCATGTAGCCGAGCTCCACGAGGGACTGGCACTCCTCGGCGGTGAGCTCCGGCATCACGGGCGGCTTGATCTCGGCGTCGAGGGCGGGCAGGCCGAGCGTGTCGCGCCACGCGTCGAGGTCTTCGGTGAGGCGCTGGGTGATGCCGGGGCGGGAGCCGGCGAGATCGACGTTCTCCCCGGGATCG
>JBLFXJ010000101.1:0-22325 GCA_047609825.1 Myxococcota bacterium | reverse complement strand
TCCGCGAGCGGCTGCCCTGGGCGCCACTGCCGGCGTTCGGTGCCGCCAAGGCCGAGGGGAGTCGCACCAAGGTGCGGGTGGTGGCGGAGGATCGATACGGCGAGGTGGTGGGGCGCTCCAGCGCAGAGCTGTTCCCGGTTCCCACGGCGTTCGAGCGCTACACTCAAGGAGATGATCCCAGCACTGCGCGGGTTGCCGAGCCCATCGAGTTCTACTTGCACGCCGCCGAGAAGGCGCGTTGGGTGCGGGTGGACGCGAGCGGCATCGTCGATGTGGCGGTGCGCGTGAGCGAGCAGGATGCGCCTCCCTATCAGCTCGAGCGGCAGTACGACGAGCCGCCAGGCGTCGCGGAGCTGGCCCGGTACGAGCCCTATGTCCGCAATCCCTGGCGCGCGCGCAACCCCGAAGACGTGGACCGCCTCACCCGACAAGGGAGGGCGGTGCGGGTCGACTGCCAGGTGCGGCTCGAGCCCCTCGACGAGCCAGATCCGGGCGACGGCCTCATCGCACGAGACAAGCACACGCTGCCACGTCCCGGCGCCTACGAGCTGGTTGCGGAGCCGGATCGCGACGGCGTGGGCGACAACCTCCGCACGCGGCTGCGGCGGTCGCCCTCCCGGGTCCGCCTCGAAGCCGACCGCCGGTTGATCGTGCAGTACCGGGTCGAGCCGGGCGCCGTGGGCCGGCCGATCACGTTGTCCATCGACGGCGTTCCGCACGAGGTGACGCCAACAGCCACCGGAGGCCGGTGGCGATTCGAGCAGCTGGACTCGCTGGTCGTCTCCGTCGCGGTAGACGCCCCCGGGGTGTTCCTCGCCAACGCGCCGGGGGGCAAGCCGTGGGGGGTGCACCGGATGTGGCGCTTGGGTCCACACGATGGCCTGTCGATCAAGGTCCCCGCGGGTGCAGGTGGCCTGTCGCTGTACGCGATCGGGGGGCCGGACGATCCTCCGGCCATGCTTCAGTGGTCGGTCCATCAGGCCAGCGGCGAGCCCGGCCTCGGGGCCCTGCTTCCGCGGAGCGGAGCCGGCGAACATGATCTCACGCAGACCGGCGAGGAGGCCCGCGCGCTGTCGTTCCGCGAGAGCGGACTCGCACGGCTCGATCCATTCCACATCGATTTCGACGAGCGCCTGGGCGGGCAGCCCGGTCGGCTGGAGCTGAAGCTGGTCGGCACCACGCGCCCCATCTGGTACCGGCTCACGAGCACGTGGGCGCAAGCCAACTCTGGCGGGGCCCGGCACTGGGAGGTGGTCGCGCCATGATGACCTTGCTGCTGGTGCTGTCGGCGCATGCCGGAGTGTGGGAGGCCGTCGAGGCGCGTCGGGCGTCGCCGGAAGCCTTCGTCTTGCCGTCCGTGCGAGAGCGGTATGCGCTGGCCATGCTCGCCCGCGATCTGGTGCGGCATGCGCGTAGCAAGCGACTGCCGCGGTCCATCCCCCGCCGCGCCGAAGCCCTCGGCTGGACGATCTCGGTCGAGGGAGACGTGGCTGTGCTCGCGGAGGGGGGGCCCGGGCAGGGAGGGGGGTTGCTCGCGGTGCGCCTCGGGCGGTCCACGAGTGCGCTGGTCGTACAGGCGCCGCACCCGTGGTTCGACCTGAACACCGGCAGGATCGCTTGCCGGATGTTCGAGGAGAATCCCGAGATATTCGCAGTCATGGTCGCGACGGTACACCGCCGTGCGGCGCCTGGGAGCGACGCCGCCCACAGCCCAGAGCAGGGGTTCCAGGCGATGACTCAGGGCGTCGTCGACGGGCTCCCAGCACCCCTGTTCGTTCAGCTGCACGGCTACGGGCGCACCTCGGACGCCGACGCGGTGCTGTCGCCCGGGTCGGCTTGGATGCGCCCCGGTGAGTTCGAGAGCGCGCTCGTCGCGGTGCAGGAGGCGTTGGATCTGGAGGACGTGCGAACAGGCGTCGAGGTGCCTGAGCTCGGCGCGAAGACCAACGTGCAGGGGCGCCTGGTGGCGGGTCGCGCCCGGTTCCTCCACATGGAGCTGTCCAAGGCGCCCCGGGATCGGCTGCTCGCGGAGCCTGAGCTTCGCGCTCGGCTCGCGGCCGCGCTGCGCGCCATGGCGGACGCCCGATGATCCTCCTCTGGCTGAGCATGGTGCTCGCAGTTGCCGGCCAGTGGGCGCCACCCCGCCGGCTGGCGGCCGTGGTCGATGGCCGTGGCGTGTGGCTGCTCGAAGGCGGTGAGGCGGCCCGCCTCGTGACCGACCCCCCCGACAGCGACGTGGACGTGAGGCTGGTCGACGGCACGCCGGTCCCGGTGTTCGGCGACGGTGAAGGGCTCCTGGTGGCCGCCGCGGCGGTGGGGCGCGAGCTGCAGGTGTTCGCCGACCCCGACGTACATGTGCGGGTGAGCCTGCTCGAGCGCGACGATGCGGATGGCCGCTGGCTGACCTACGAGCGCGAGGTCATGCGGTGGATCGGTGGGGATTCCCCAGGGCTCATTGGACTGCCGCCCAGCGGCTCGGCCCGCCTGGCGGCGTCGTTGCGGCTCCGCGCTGCCGCGCTGTCCGACATCTCCGTGGAGCTGCTCGGGGCCATGCGCGACCTGTCGCTGGCGCGGCCGATCGGCGGCGGCGCCCATGCGTTCGAGGCCCCCATCGAGCGCATCAGCAGCCCGGAGGCCCCGCTGGAGGTGGTGGTCGTGGGCCCCGGGCTCGTCACCTGGGTCGCGCAGCCGCAGGACGAGGGGTTCTTTCGATTCGATGTGCGGGTCAGCCTGGATGGCGGGCCTGCGCGGCGGGTCGCGCTCGCCGGCACCGGAACGGCTCGCCGGGCGGAGCGCATGTTCGTGCCGCCCGGGGTGCACACCCTGAGCCTCGGCTCGGACGAGATCCCTGTCGCATTCACGGTGCTTCGTCGCCGTATCCAGCCTCCGCTCCTCGGTTCCTGGCCGAGAGACGTTGGCTACAGCGCAGGCCTGGCCGAGGCCGAGCGTCGGTACCTGTCGCGCGAGCGGGGCGCCGGCGAGATGTTTCGGTTCCACAAAGACAAGGCGGGGCCGGTCGGCGAACTGGCGCGCGCGCGAATGGTGGAGCTCACCGCCGACACCGCGCTGAAGGAACAGCTGATCGGCACGGTCTCGGACTGGTCGGCCGATGGGATCGAGGTGCTGTGCGACGCGGTGCTCCGCAACCCGGACGGACTCGAGCCGTCCCTGGTCCAGGCGATCGCGCTCCAGGCAAAGGACCCGGATCTCAAGGCCCTGGCGACCTGGATGAACGACCTCGGAGGGCGTCGTCCCCGCGGCCAGGCGTTGCTCGTCGGCGCCGTATCCGCCGTGCCGATGGACCCGCACGTAGCTCGGGCAGCGGTGCGCACCGGCAGCATCGGCACCCGGTGGTCCCGCCTGTGGCCCACGGTCTCGGCGGGCCCTGGCTTGCTCCTCCGCACGCCGGAGGGGCCTGGGATCCCCCGGGTGGCCATCGACGGCGAGGCCCACCTGTTCATGCCGCAGCTGCTGGGGGAGCGCTGGCCCACGGTGAGCCTCACCACCGATGGTCCCGCCGTGTTCGATCTGGACGGCCTGCACTACACCGTCCCCTACACCGCCGACCTGACCATCGCGCTGCCGCCGGGGGGCTCGACCCTCGACGTACAAGAGGGCACGGTGTTCGCCATGAACCCAACCCTCGTGGAGGGTGGGCGGCCGGTGTATGAGTGGATGTATGCCGAGCTTCCGGCCACCTTCGAGCTGCCGGATCCCGGGGTGCCGGTCGAGATCGCCCTGACGGCGGAGCGGGCCGGGGAGGTGACCGTCGCGTTCGATGACGGACGGGTCGCGGTGTTCGACACCGGTGCAGGCCGGGTGGTGGCCGGGGCCTGGGCACGCGGGTTCACAGTCCAGGGGTCGCCCGGCTCGCGGGTGGCGGCGATGATGCGCATTCCGGTGGCGGCGGATCGTGGACGGCTGCAGGACGAGCTCGCCGGCCCCGATTCCGTCGAGGCGGCCATCGCGCAGATCGACGTGGCTACCCGAGGTGTCGACCGGGGCTACATCGGCGACCGGCTGCCACGCGCGGAGGCACTGGCGATCCTGGGCCGGGTGACGGACGCCCGGCGCGACCTGGCGATGGCCGAGGATGACCCCGACCTCACCCGGGCGGTGGCGCGGCTGCGGGCCCACATCGCGCGGCAGAACCCCTCGGCACCGGAGCCGGGTCCCGTGTCGGTCGAGGCGGCGCTGGCCGCCTCAGGCATCGACGCGGGTACCGCGCCACGCACGCCCGCCGAAGAGGCGGTGTGGCTGCGCGACCTCGCCGAGAGGCACCCCGATCGCCGGCCCCTGGTGCGCATCGCCATCGACCGCTCACTGGCCGTAGGTGACACCGCCGAAGCCGCTCGGCTGGCCTGGCTCACCCAGGAGCTGGGGCGCATGGACCGCATGGCGGGCGTCACCCCGTGGCGGGCAGTGGGGCGCGCCGACACCCGCACGGGGCTGGTGCCGGTGGTGCAGTCGGTGGAGCCGAATCCCGCGCCACCGCTCTGGGCGCGCATCGACAATGCGCTGCTCGCCAGTCCGTGGTCCGAGGTGGAGACGGTGGCGCTGCGGGAGGGCGAGAGCGACCTCGTTCAGCTGCCGGCTTCGCGCCTCAAGGCCGAGCTGTTCTGCCGCGACATGCGTCTGGCCCGACGCCCCTGTGTCGTGCAGGTGCGCGTGGGGAACCGCACTCGCGTGGTGCAGGTGAGGGATGGCCAGGTCGAGCCGATCACGCTGGTGGACGGGTTGTATGGCCAGCACGTCGTAGAGGTTGGCGGCCCTGCGCAGGATCAGATGCTCATCGTTCGCCTGTCTGCGGATGGAGAGGTCCAGCCGCCCACGGTGGAGCGTCTGGCGCTCCAGCTGGGTTCCGCCCCGGTTCGCATGACCATCGCTGGCGATGCGCTCCTGCGGGTCCAGGCGCTGGACGGTGATGTCGATGTGACCGTGGACGGCGAGTCTGTCCCGATGCTGCTGCGCGACAACACCCGCACGCTGTGGCTCGACGGAGCGGGGGCGCATGTCGTCTCTCTGCGCGGTCGTGGTCGTGCCTTGGTGAGCCGCGGCGTGCCCCGGGTGCCGCCGGGTCCGCCGGAGCCCCCTCCGGCAGAACCCCTCGATGCCCACGCAGCGTACGACGTGTCGGAGCTGCTCTCGCGGCACGCTCCGGCCGCTCCGCCCGAGCTGCCCGAGGTCGGTAACTTCGGCTCGCTGAGGGTGGGGGCGGGCATCCTGCGAGACCTCGACGGCCGGAACAACGACCCGTACACCGCCACCGAGATCGGTGCCGAGTACCTGCGGGCTGGCGACGTTGGCTGGGTGCGGGCCGGCCCCTGGGTGCGCAGCCCTCTGGGTGCAGCGGGCCTGTTGGGCGACACCGGGTTGGGCTGGGGCAGCGGGTTGGTCGGGATCCGGGGCGAGGCCGGGCTCGCGGGCGCCGGCGCGGCGAGCTCGTGGCAGGTGACGCTGCGCGCACGGCAGGACGTGCGGTTGAGCCCCAGGTGGCGGTTTCGCGCTGAAGGTCGTGCGTTCGCCGGCCGCTGGAGCCTGCCCCCGGCCGATCCGGTCGACGCGCGCGCGTGGTCTCTGTACCGGCTCACCCATCCGCAGGGTGTCGCCTTGCTTCCGTCGGTGATCTGGCGTCCCACGCGGGATCTTCGGCTGCAGGGTGGACTCACGGCGTTCACCAATCCCGATCTCACCCTCGACACCGTCGGGATCGACGCAGACGCGGACTGGCTGGTCGCAAGGTACACCCTGATCAAGCTCGATCTGGGCGTTCGGCGTGCTCTGCTGGACAGCGAACGGGACGAGCCCGAGTGGCGGCCGCTGATCGGACTGGGGTTGGACCACGCGCCATGGGTCCACCGCAACCACCGCCTGCAGATCTCGCCCCGGCTGTTCATCACCCAGGTCCCCGTCATGCTCGAGGGCCGGCTGACGGTCAGCTGGATGTTCTCCCCCGGGCGCGGACTGCGCGACCTGGCTCCGGACTCCGAGACCTTCCGAATCGCACGTGGAGCGCTGCCATGAAGGGGGTCCGCCGTCGTACCGACAAGCTCTCGCCCCGGGCTCGCGCGCTCGCTGAGCTCGCCGACCCGTTCACTGCGCGGGTGCGTGGTCCAGAGCTGTGTTGGCTGGCGTCGTGGCCCGAGCTGACCGTCGAACCCGGGGCCCCGATGGCTGCGGGGTTGGTAGCGGCGATCGCCGAAGCCCTGGAGAAGGACCGTGAGTCCCGCGATGCCGCGGCGCGGTTGAACCGCATGCTGGCGGAGGCCTCGCCGGATGAGCGCCGGCCGCTGCTGGCCGGCTGGATCCGCCAGACGGTGCCCGTCGGCTGGCGTCGGTGGGGCGACCTGCGCGCCCTGCGGCGCGATCTGGACGGAGAGGCACTCCTCGAGCGGCTGGCGGGTGAATCGGAGGAATGGGGCGCCCGGATCGAGGTGGCGATTCGTGTTCTCGAAGGCGTGCTCTGCGCGGATCCTGCGACGGCGTACGAGTGGCTCCAGGTGTCCGGTGCGGAGAGCACTCTGAGCGGTCTGGCGAGCGCGCACCCTCGCCCGGCAACCCGACGTGAAGCCGCTCGCACCCTCGCCCGGACCCTCGCCATCGCCCTGCGGCGTGACCCGGGGCTGCGCTGCCCCGGCCTGGCGGCGCTGGCGAACGTGGTCAGCGCGGCCCGCCTCGATGTGTGGACCCGTCGCGCCGCGCTGGAGGTGCTCGGCGGACTGCCCGGCGTGCTGGTGCGAGACTGGCTCGAGCGGATCGACGACCCGGAGTACCGCGACGCGTTCCTGCTGATCGACGCGGCTCTCCGGGCACTGCTGGCCCGGCCCGAGCCCTGGGTGCACGAGCTGGCGGCGGACTACCTCGAGGACCCCTCGCCCACGGTGCGCTTCCGAATCGCGGACGGATGGGCCCGTCGTCTGACCGAGGAACCCGGCCTGCGCGAGGACTACTTGCGCCTGCTGGAGGACGACCCCGACCCCGAGGTCCGTGCCTGGGCCTGCACCCGACTCACCGTCGCACCGGGGCACATCGATCTGCTGCAGGGGCGGCTGTATGACGTGCCGCTCGTGGCACGCGCCGCGGTCGAGACCGCGCTGGCGGTCGCCCGTCGTGGGACCGCACTCCCGGATGGACTGAGGTTGGTACTGTCGGCCCTGGTGAAGGAGCGGTTCGACGCCATCGGCCACCGAGCAGCGGTGGCGCTGGCCACCGATGATGCCAGCGACAACCCGGCTTCCTTGCTCGCGACCCGCCTGTCGGCGCTCCGCACCGGTCAGCGGCGAACCGTGGTCCTGCCGCCAGAGGTGACGGTGGACGACCTGGCCCGGGCGCTCGTGCCGCATGTCGCGGATGGGTTCGGGTTCTGGCTCGATCCATCGGGCCGCCGGGTGACGGTGCGGCGCGGCGACACGCACGTAGTGCGCCTGTGGCGGATGTTGCATGAGCTCCGCCATCCGGGCCCCGCCAAGCGCCAGGCCCACTCCCACGCGGTGGGACGGGCCGACCAGGGACCTGTTCGCGTGCCGCCCCTCGGTCTCGCCGAGGCCAGCCCCACCAGCGTGCCTGGCGAGCGCGCGCTGGCGGAGGGGCACGACTCCTGGGTGCCCGAAGTGCCGATGGTGGACGACTATCTGGACAGCTTGCGCTGGGGCACCGTCCAGGTCGTGCACGCGGAGGGGGTCACCCGGGTGCAGCGACCCAGCGGGATCTTCGCCCGCATGTGGGCGCGGCTGCGGCTCACGTGGTCCTATGGGGTGTTCGACCAGCACCGTCGGAACGCCCTCGATGGCGGCAGTGTGGAGCACTTCCTGCACACCCTGGGGCAGCTCGGCTTCCGCACGGAGCTGCCGGGCAAGGCGCGGGTGTCGGTGTGGCCGGCGCTCCCGTGGCTGGTGTCGTCCTCCACCAACACCCTCGCCCACCTCACGGCCCTGTGCGTGCTCCTCGCCGCCAGCCTGCTCGGTCAAATCACGGTCGCGCGGCTGCGGCTGGCTCGGGCACGCGCCCAGATCCCGCTGGTGATCGGCGGGTGGGGCACGCGTGGGAAGAGCGGCACGGAGCGGATGAAGGCGGCGTTGTTCCAGGGTCTCGGCGTGCCCGTGCTGTCCAAGACAACGGGTACGGAGGCCATCCTGCTCCACGGAGCGCCAGGCTCACCCGCGCTCGAGATGTTCCTGTTCCGCCCATTCGACAAGGCCAGCATCTGGGAGCAGGCGGACGTGGTTCGCCTCGCGCCGAGGCTGGGTGCGCGGGTGATGCTCTGGGAGTGCATGGCGCTCAACCCCCGCTACGTCGACATCCTCCAGTCGGCGTGGATGCGGGACGACCTCGCCACCCTCACCAACGCCTACCCCGACCATGAGGACATCCAGGGCCCCACGGGGGGAGATGTGGCGGTCGTGCTGGGGCGGTTCGCGCCGCCAGACGGCCACGTGCTCACCACGGAACAGAACATGTTTCCCGTGCTCGAGGAGATGGCGAACCGCACTGGAGCCACATGTGAGCTGGTTCCGTTGGGCGAGCGCGAGCTGGTGCCGGCGGATCTCATGGCCCGCATGCCGTACCGCGAGCACCCCGCCAACGTCGCCCTTACCGCCGAAGTCGCTGCGCGCCTTGGCATCGAGCGCGTCGAGGCCATCGGGCTGATGGCGGACAACGCGATGCCCGACCTCGGGGCGCTGATCGCCTACCCGCCGGTCCGGCACCTCGGGCGCGAGATCACCTTCGTCAACGGCATGAGCGCGAACGACACCCTGTCGTTCAGGCACAACTGGTCCTATGCGGGCTTCGCCGACCAAGACGATCGTGAGAGGCCGGACCTGTACCAGATCACGGTCATCAACAACCGGCACGATCGGGTGCCGCGCAGCCGCGTGTTTGCCCGGATCATCGCGGAGCACGCGCCCGCTCACCGGCACGTGTTGATCGGCACCAACCTGCGGGGGTTCATGAACTTCCTCGCGGAGGCCGTGCAGGCGAGGCTCGACGCGGTGGACTGGAGCAGCCCCGAGGATCGGGAGGCGCTGTTCCGGTACCTCCGGCCGGTGGAGCCAGGTCCGCTGGGGGACCGCTGCGCGTCGCGTCTGGGTGCCCCGGAAGAGGCGCGCCTCGTGTGGCTGGACGCCTGTAGAACGGTGCCCAAGGCCCAGCCGTCGTGGGCTGCGGCCCGAGGCATGGCGGAATCGAAACGCGGCGCGGCGGAGGCACTGGAGCGGGCCTGTGGTGAGACCGGGGGTGGCCTCGCCGACCATCTGGTCGACGCCTTTGCGCGCCGACTCGCGTTCGAGGCTGCGCTGGATGCGTCCGAGTCGGCGTGCCGGCGGCTGTATGCGGACCTCGCCGAGGCCTCGGTGCGGGTGCTCTCCGACGCCTCGCTCTCAGGTGATGCCATCATCGATCTTGCGATCGACGCTGCGCCGCCGGGGTGCCAGGTGCGATTGCTGGGCTGCCAGAACATCAAGGGTACGGGGCTCGACTTCGCTTACCAGTGGGTACGGTGGCGCGCGGTCCACGGGGAGATCGAGGCCATCGAGCAGGCCACTGGGCCCGAACAGCTCGCTCAACTCGACGCCCTGAAGCCCTCCTCACTGACCTGTGTGCTGCACACTGAGGCGGTGCTGTCGATGGTGGAGCGCCTGCGCGGCAACCAGGACCTCTTCGTCGGGCTCCGCACGCTCGACGCCGCCGTGCGACGGCGTCGCAAGGCCCTGCTCGGCAGCCGGTCGGTGGTCACCAGCACCGGCCCCCTCCGCTGGCTGCTGATCGTGGTCGAGCGGCTGATCGACCCGTTCGACGCCGTGCTGCGCCGGCGCCGTGCACGGAGGGTGCTGGAGGACCTCGCCACCCAGCGTGTCGGGCATCGGAGGGCGGCGACGGTGCTCGCCGCGCTCACCAAGCGGCAGAAGGGCGGCTGGCTGTCCGGCTGACGGCGGGCCCGGTCACTCCGCGTCGGGAGCCGCCTCGGCCAGCGCCTCGCGAATCCAGGCCAGCTCTGGCCCCTCTCCATGTGCGGCCACTGCGGCCGCGAGGACGCCCGCGCTGTCCTGCCCGGCATCTGCGGCGAGGGCGGCCTGAACCGCCGCGATGTGGCGGGCCATGCGCGCCGGCCAGTCGATGTGGGCGGCGGCCAGCACCCAGTAGCCGGCATCTCCAAGCGCAGCTTGCGCTTCGAGCGACGCCTTCGCCGTGTCGGCGTTGCCGGCGCGGTAGGCCGCGAGGGCGTGCAGGACGTGCAGATCCCGCCCCTCGGGGTGGTGCTTGATCGCGGCGTTGAGCAGGTTCACGGCACTGTCTGGCTTCGACTCCTCCATCCGGAGGTATGCGACGGCCAGGTCGCCCGCGGCAGCCTCTCCCAGCTGCGCTGCGTGCAGGGCCGCGGTCTCCCAGTCGCGCTGCGCGATGGCACGCCAGCCTCCCACCCGGTCCGAAGCCCCCTCGGTGCCATCGGCCTCGCAGGTCTCCCACACGGCGTCGGCTTCTGGCGAGTTCGTTGCATACAGGACCCGCGCCCGCATGCAGGCCACATCGCCCTCCTTGAGCTCGCCGACGGACTCGAGTGCGGCGGTGGCTGCGTCGGCCTCGCCGCGGATCAGCAGGAGCTCCACCTCGGTCCACTTGTGCTCGAACGAGCTCGGCGCCATCTGCTGGAGCTTGCGGACCGCCGACAGCGCCACGTCGAACTCGCGCGCCACCAGGGCGGCCTCGAGCTGACGCGACCACGAGTCCTGCAGCTCGGGGAACAGCGTGGTGAGGTGGGCCGCGGTGCGCAGCGCCTCAGCGCTGTGACCGCCGTTGGCGAGCGCCTTGGTCAGCTCCGCGAGGCACACGCCGCACCCCGGCTGGATGCCCATCAGCTCCATGTACATGGGCACGGCGTCGTCGTACTTCTTGCCCTTGAGCTTGGTGCGGGCCTGGCCGCGCAGCGCCTGGGCGTCCTTGCCTTTCGGCTCCCAACGCGGCTTGTCGGCAGCCACCAGCGCGGGCGACACGTCGACCTCGGCAGCGGTCGCGATCGGGGCGACCAGCAGCATCAATCCGAGCAGGGCGCTTCGCATGGGATCTCTCCGTTCGTCGGCCACCGATGTAGCCGAGTGGCCCTCCGGCGCAAGCGACCCGCGACCGGCGCTCCATCATCCCACGATGCGCGACGGGTGTGCGATCAGCGGGCCTCGGCCGCACCCTGCGCGGGGCCTGGCTGCCGCGTTGTCGCTAGTCCCAGGCCCAGTCCAGGGCGCCGGTGTAGGCCGCCGTGGCCTGGCTGCCGTCCATGGCGTCGACCGTGGCCACGATGGTCGCAGTGCGGCCCACCAGTGACTCCAGCGTCTCGTCCCAGAACCGCAGATGCACCTCGCCAGCCACCAGGTGGCCAGCGTCCGGGCCGGTGTTGGCGCACAGGAACCGGTGGGTCAGCGCCAGGTCGCCGATCGGGGCGCCGGTCGCGTCGTCGAACGCCTCGATGGTCACCTCGACCCCGTGCTCCCCACCGTAGATCCCATCGATTTTCAGCCGGAACGGAGCGTAGGGCGGACCGCCCTGGGGCGGGTGTCCATAGCGCACCAGATCGCCATCGCTCAGGCCATAGTCGGCGTCCTGGGCCAGATCCAGCTCCGGGTTGTCCCGGGCGGAGCACGGATCGGGGTCGCTCTCCGTGCGCTGCTTGCCCGAGGGAGCGTCATCGACGCAGCCCAGCAGCAGCAGCGACAGCACCACGGCACCGAAGGTTCGAGTCATATCCAAGACCTAGATCTCCGGCGCCCTACAGGCCAGGCCTGCATGTTCAAACCATCTCTCGGACGTGCACGGCGTGGGGCAATTCTGCACTATAGACGTTTTCCCTGGTACATCGTAGAATGAGTTCACACGGACACGAGGTGAATCCATGCTCCAGATGCTGCTGACCACGGGCCTGCTCGCTCCTGCGCCGGCCCTCGCTTGCGGTGGCTTCTTCTGCAACAGCGGCACGCCCGTCGACCAGTCGGCCGAGCGGATCGTGTTCGAGGTGGACGCCCAGGCGGGCACCGTCGACACGCACGTGCAGATCTTCTACACCGGCTCGGCCGAGGAGTTCGCGTGGGTGCTGCCCACGCCCACCCAGCCCGAGCTGTTCCTCTCCACCAACACCCTGTTCGATGAGCTGGCGTGGCGCTTGGCGCCGCAGTTCTGGATGGAGTGGCACGAGGAGGGTCGGTGTGATGGCGGCTGGGCCTCCAACGAGTCGGCGCTCGACGCCGCAGCGTCGTCGTCGTCGTGGGCCGACACCGGCGGAGCGGGCGGCGGCGTGATCGTGGTGGACGAGAAGCGGGTCGGTCCGTACGAGACGGTGACGTTGAAGGCGGATGACGAGGCTGCGCTGATCGACTGGCTCCAGGCCGCCGGGTACGACCTGCCGGACACGCTGGACACCGCACTCGCTCCATACGTCAGCTTCGGTGCCTATTTCGTGGCGCTCAAGCTCGCGAAGGACGAGGACGTGGGTGATATCGCGCCCCTCGGCATGACCTATGCCGGCACCCGCCCGATGATCCCGATCACGCTCACCAGCGTCGCAGCGACGCCCGACATGCGCCTCGAGACCTACGTGTTCGGTAAGCATCGTGCGGTGCCCGACAACTACCTGCACGTGCAGATCAACGAGGCCGCCATCGACTGGTTCGACGGCGGGTCGAACTACGAGGATGCCATCACCCTCGCGGCGGACGAGGCCGGGGGGCAGGCCTTCGCGACGGACTACGCTGGCAGTACGGAGCAGCTGGTCGGCTCGCTGTATGTGGAGGGCCGGTACGACACGGACCGCCTCGCCACCGAGAGCGACCCCATCTCGTTCATGGAAGAGATCATGAACCAGGGGTTCCCTGCGAACAACGCCCTGCTCGAGGTGCTCGGTGACGTGATGCCGCCGCCCGAGGGTGTCGACGCCACCGACTTCTACAACTGCGTGAGCTGCTACGCCGATCTGCTCCGCGACTACGAGTTCGACGCGGTGGTCGCAGCGGCGGCCATCGAGGAGCGGCTGGTCGAGCCCCTTCGCCGCGCGGAGGGCCTGTTCGATGCCGACTGGGTGAGCCGCCTCACCAGCTCCATCTCGCCGGTGGAGATGACGATCGATCCGATGTTCGTGTTCAACCCCGACATGGGCGAGGTGAGCCAGGAGTACAAGGCCGACCTCTACGTGATGTGCGGGATTGGCGGGGGCTGGTGGGATTCCCCGCGGCGCCTCGAGCTCCCCGATGGTCGGATCATCTACGTGCCGAGCGAGGAGTGGTTCGCGAACCAGGGCATCACCTACCGCGAGTTCATCGACGGCCTCACGGAGCACTACGCCAAGATCATCGAAGACACCAGCGAGAGCGGGCAGCCCACCGTGCTGTTCGACCTGTACGCGGCGGGTGACGGCAAGCTGGACGCGTGGAACGCTTCGCAGGAGCCGAAGCCGGGCGACGACGCCGAGGCCGCTGCAGGCTGCGGCTGCGCCTCGGCGGCCGGAGCGGGGAGCACGGGTGTTCTCGGCGCGCTGGCCCTGCTGGCGCTGGCTCGCCGGCGGTGACCGAGGGGCCCGGGCCGCCGAGGGCGGTCCGGGCAGCCGCCATCAGATCCCGCAGCCGCTCCATCGGTCGATCTCGACCTCGTCGAGCAGGACCGAGCCCGAGAAGCAGCGGCCGTCGCGCACGCCGTACAGGTCGAAGCCCGCGGCGTCGCCTTCGTACCGGAGCAGGAGAGCGTCGGTGGCGCGTCGGTAGAACCAGATGCCCCCATCGCCGTCGCTGTCGCCGAAGGTGGCGTCTCCCTCCATGGTGACCTCCATCTCGTACCGCGCACCATCACCCAGGCCGTACTCGACCTCCATGGTCACCGGGAACACCGGCGCCGAGACCGCGGTGGGGGCGAGGGTGGTGAGCATCGCGAGGGACAGTGCAGCTACAAGCTTACGCATGGGGGACTCCTTTCGTGCATGCACCGTATCGGGGGCGCGCCCGCTCCGGGGTCAGGACCCGGTGAGGAAGGACGGGCCCGCCGGCCGGGAGCCTTCGGAAGGCGCCCCCGCGGCTGCCGGGAGGGGTTCCGAGCGCTGCTATGGCACCACGCGGGACCGCAGGAGGTAGGCCGCTCCCACGTCGAGGGTGCCTGCCTCGGAGTCGGCGTCCAGTGCGCCGATCCACAGGTCCTTGTCGCCGTCGCCGTCCACGTCTCCCACCACGGCCATGGAGGTGCCGAGCCGGTCGGCGAACCCGCGTCCGACTGCGAGAGTATCGGCCTCACCGGCGGAGTATCGGCCGAGTCCCGGGTCATCGAACAGGTAGAAGGCGCCGCTGGTGATGCCCACATCGTCCGGTGCGCCGAACAAGATCTCCACGTCGCCGTCGTTGTCCAGGTCGGCGACCTGGACCGCGATGCCAGCGGCCTGATTCGGGCGCAGGCCGAAGAACCGGGTGCGGGCGACGCTGCTCACCGGCGCCGAGTACAGGTCTTCGGCGTACACCACGAACACGGTGCCGTGGTTCGGCAGCAACTCGTTCTCTTCATCCCCGGCGGCGCCGAGCACCAGATCGGCGCTGCCGTCGCCATCGAGATCTCCGATGCCGATGGAATCCGGTGCCCCCACCAGGTCCTGCGGATCGATGCCGGTGAGGGTGTAGTCGGCGTCGATCAGAGAGCCCGAGGCCAGCGGGCCGGCCACGACCTCCACGGCGCCGGAGTTGGCGAGGGGTCCGCCGGCCAGCGCGCCCACCACCACGTCGCGCACGCCGTCGCCGGTCAGGTCGCCCAGGGCAAGGGCGGAGCCCGCGAGGTCGGCCTCGGACGCTCCGGTGAGCGTGACCGTGGCGGAATCCGTGTGGACATCGCCAGACACCGGGCCGGGGAACAGCCAGACCGCCCCTCGGGTGGACGCGGCGTCGCCATAGGTGCCCCCGATCAACAGGTCGTCGCGGCCGTCGCCGTTGAGGTCGCGTGCGGTCACCACCGAGGCGCACACGCCCTGATCGGGCGCACCATGTACCCGCGCTACGGCGAGGGCGGCCACGTCGGAGCGCACGGGCCACCGTTCGCCGCCCGGCAGCACCCAGGCCACGCCCGTGTTGTCAGCGATGGCGTCCGAGCCCGGGCTGCACACCACCAGGTCGTCCAGGCCGTCGCCGGTGAGGTCGCCGGCGCCTGCCAAGGGGCCTGGGGCGTCGCCATCCGCGAAGTCGAGCCGTGCCTTGCGGGGAGAGCCCCAGTTCGTGGTGCCGTACACTACGGTGACCCAGGTGGGGCCTGCGTCGGCCGGGAACAGGCCGGTGCGGGCGGCTGCGATCTCGGCGAGGCCGTCGCCGTCCAGGTCGCCCGGCGTGCCCACGTGCCCGAACCGATCGCCCGACGAGGTGCCGTACAGCGCGAAGTCGGCCTCGCTGGTCGCACTGGCGAACCAGTCCTCCACCGGCGGCACCGTGTCGGTCTCGGTGTCGGTGTCGGTGTCGATGTCGGTGTCGGTGTCACCCGAGGCCCCGGTGGCCGTGGTGGAGCCAGAGTCGCCCTTTCGGGAGTCGGTTCTGCCGCAGGACTGCGACAACAGAAGCACGAGTCCGACGAGGCGCACGAACACTCCGAGTGTGGGGTGGCAGCGTACCCGGTACGGCGTCGTGTGGGTTGTCGAGGGCATGACAGCTTCCGCGCAGCGCGCTCACCGGAACACGTCGACCACCGCCCGAGTGGTGAGCTCTGCCGTGCTCGTGGTGCTGTCGGGCCACACCACAGTCAGCGTGGCGGTGTCGGTATCACCCAGTCCAAACCACGCCTCTGGCGGGCCGCCGGTGAACAGGGACGTCGAGCCGGCCCCGACCCAGCGGGTGCGTCGCACGCCGCCGGCGTCCACTCTGACCTCCGCGCCGACGGCGTGGGTGTTCGGCGGTGGCGCATGCAGCCGGACGGCGAGCCAGGCAGCGTCGCCGCACCGGGCCCGGTACAGCAGGTCGGGGCCGTCGAGCTGGCGCTTCACCAGGTCGAGCCATCCGTCATCATCCACGTCGGCGACGAGCAGCCCTCGGCCGGCGGCCGGGCTGTCGAAGCCCCACTCGGCCGCTGCGTCGCGGTAGGTGCCGCCGTCGTCGAGGAACAAGGCGTCGTGGTACCAGTCCTCTTCGGGCAGACCCTGGGCGCCCACCGGGTAGGTGTCCCAGAAGCCGTACACCATGGGCACATCCAGGTCGCCGTCGTGGTCCAGGTCGACCAGATCGGTGCCCCAGCCGAAGTACTGCCCGCGGTTCGAGTCGTGCTCCAGGCCTCGCGCGGGACCCACATCGATCCACTGCGTGCCGACCACCGTGTCTGCTGGGAGGGACTCGCGCAGCTGCAGCCAGGCGAAGGTGGTGTGCACGAAGTCGGGCACGCCGTCGCCGTTCAGGTCGCCCACGCCCTGCCCCATGCTGTCGTAGTCGGGGAAAAAACCAAGGTTGGGAGCGTCGACCAGCACGCCCCGCTCGTTGTGCAGAACCCGGGACTCGGATGCGTTGGCGTTGTCGTTCAGCACGAGCAGCTCTGGCCACCGATCTCCGTCCACGTCCTGCCAGGTGAGGTTGAAGGTCCATCCGTCGCCCCAGGGCGCGATGCGGTCGGAGGCATCGGTGAAGGTGCCGTCTCCGTCGTTGAGGTACAGCCGCGAGGGTTGGCCATTGTCCACGTCAAACCACGGGGTCTCGCCGTAGTTTCCGATCGCGAGGTCGAGGTCGCCGTCGCCGTCGAGGTCGCCAAACCCGGCGGACATACTCCACAGCGACTCGTCCCGCAGGCCGCTCCCCTCCGTGGCATCCACGAACACGCCAGCGTCGTTGCGCAGGAGGCGGTTGCGCGCGCCCCACCGGGTGAGCACGAGGTCGAGGTCACCATCTCCGTCGATGTCGGCGGGGGTGCCGCCCACGCCCATGCTCAAGTCGACATCCGGGGCTGCGGACACGGATGCCAGCTGGGTGCCATCCCACTCGAGCCAGTCCACCCCGGTCTCGGTGGGCAGCAGCAGTTCGAACGCGCCGTCGCCGTCCAGATCGCCGCCCACCAGTCCGCCCCCCCACACGTGCCGGGTGCTCACGGGTCGCTCACCCAGCGAGATGACCTCCAGGGGACCGAGGGCAGCGCGCAGTACGGGGTCAGCACATGGCCTGGGCGAACTGCGGAACTCTGCAGGCACGGTGGGGAGCGGAGGGGTGGTCGAGGCGGTGTCGGCGGTGTGGCCGGGCGTCGCACCCGTGGCGGTAGGGGTGGAGTCCGCGGCGCTGTCGATGGTGGCGCTGGGAGGGCGTGCCTCACGCGCTGTGTCGACCGGTTCATGGATCGGCGCACACGCCACGAGCCACGCCAGCCAACCGCTCATCGCATGTTCCCCGCGGATAGACTGCCGACAGTCCGGCATCCACAGCGGCAGGGTATCCTCGGAGCCGAGACGGAGGACTACGAATGCGGATCATTGGACTCGTGCTGCTGCTCGCAGCCTGTGGCATCAAGGAAGGCGACACGGGGGCTGCTGGCGACTCGGGGACGACCTCGACCACGAGCGCTGCAGACACGGACACGGACACGGACACGGACACGGACTCCGACACGGACACAGACTCGGACAGCGACTCGGACTCGGACTCGGACTCGGATACCGACAGCGACACCGACACCGACACCGACACCGACACCGATCCGCCTGGGCTCGCCTGCCTGGCGGACGGCACGCCGGGACCCCTCCTCGTGGAGGCGGGCACCTGCGCCGCTCCGGCGATCCTGGACCTCAGCGCCGCGCCGCTCGGCGAGACCATCGTCGTGCAGACCGGCCCCCGCGGGAGCGACGAGGCGGACTTCGGCCAGGGCGACTGCGACGGGGCCGGCGTGGGCACGCTCCGTGACATCGTGCTGCATGTCACGCTGAACCCGACTGCCACCGGCTTCATCGCCAGCGTGGACGGGGCGCCGGGAGCGGATCCCCAGCTGCTTGTGATGGAAGATCCGAGCTGCTTCCAGCCGGCCAATGAGTGCGCGGACTCTGGCGGCTCAGGCGAGTGTGAGGTGCTCCAGGCGTCGAACCCGGAGGACTTCTTCGGCGTGTCGACCTACCTCGCGATCACCGAGGTGGCGCCAGCGCTGCCGACCGACCTTACGCTGCGCATCCAGCAGTTCTGACGAACGCGGCCGGGGCGTGCGACGCCCCGGCCGTGCGCGCAGGGCTCACTCGCCGCAGAACACGCCGTTGCAGCCGAACGGCAGGTCGCGCATGAAGTAGACCATGAACGGGCCGCAGTTCGTGACCGTGGTCTCGCTCTCCCACAGGCAGATATCGCCCGACCACTGCCAGCAGGTGTGGATCTCGGCAGACTCGCCCATGCCGCGCGGGTGCGCGCCATCGAGCCAGCCCGGCGCGTGGGTGGAGCACTGCAGCTCGCCGGGGGCGTACTCGGGCATCATGGTGCCGGCTGCTCCCTCGAGGCGGTACCAGTTGTTCAGCGCGATGAGGCTGCTGTCACAGAACGCTTCGCCGGTCGCATCGACGTGGCGGAGGCCATCCGAGAGCACGCCGTAGTCGCTGCATTCGGGGTTGTCGGCGATGTCGCCGCCGCCGACGACGGCGAGGTTGCTGAGCGTGCAGGTGGACGCGTCGAGGAACTGGATGTTGGCGCCGCACAGCGGACCACCGACCGAGGGGCTGACGCGGACAGCGCCGGCGCCGTCGGCGCGGATCGTGGTGACGTAGCCGAGGCCGGACAGACCGGATGCCATGCCGGCGCAGGGGCCGCCGGGCATGATGTCGCTGCCCGGGCCGCTTCCCTTGAGCACAGCGACGCTTCCGCCGGGGGTGAAGCCCATGGCCTCGACATCGATGACGCCCGGACAGGCGCCGCCGATGCTGAGCACAGGACCGCCCGCGAGGGCGATGCCGGGGGCGATCAGGACTGCAGCTGCAAGGATGTGACGAAGCGACATGGGTCTCTCCTGCGAATTTCGCCCGATTCTACACCGTTGCCCGGCCGGTGTCAGTCTGGACTGCGCAACCGTGTGACGAGGACGGGCATGGTGGCGACATGCACCACCCGCTCGGTCACCGAACCGAGCGCCCACCGCGTCACGCCGGTTCGTCCGCGGGTGGGCAGGGCGATGAGGTCCGCGCCAGCGCGGGTTGCGAACGCCGCGATCGCGTCGCCTGGGCGCCGGGCAGGAGGCAGCACCGTCACCTCGGCGTCGACGAGCGACTCGGCGCGGGCGAGCGTTCGCAGGGCGGCCCGGGCGTCATCCTCGTGGGAGAATACGCCCGACCAACCCGGCATGGGGAGCACATTCACCAGTCGGAAGCTGGCCTGCGGCAGCAACTCGGCGACCTGGCGCAGTGCGCTCGCGCCGTGGTCGAGATCGATGGGCACGACCACGGTCGGCGGCGCTGCGGGGGACTCCGCTTCATCGAGATGGAGCACGAGCACTGGGCCTTGCGCCGCGCGGATCAGGCGGGCCGACACCGAGCCGAGGAGCGCACGCCCAACCAGTCCGCGCCCATGGGTCGCCACCACGGTGATCCCGGTGGGCCGAGTGGCGTCGGGCAGGACGTCGATCGCGCGCCCGGACAGGAAGACCCCGCGGCCGCGGTAGGCCTCGGGCACCCGCGCCACCAGCTCGTCCAAGGCCACGCGCTCACCGGCCGCGAGTGCTGACCACTCCGCGATGCGCGCCTCGAGCTCCGGCGTGGGGTGCGGCGGGGTCACGTCTTCTGTGCTCCACTCCGAGGCGAACGCGAGGTCGACCCTCCGCTTGAAGGTGCGCGCCCAGGGGAGCGCCGCGCGCAGGACATCATCGGGTCGGTCGTGCACATCGACGGCGATCAGCATGCAGGCTCCAGGTGGGGTGTTGGGGAGCGAGTAGCATCTCGGCACTCGCCGTTTCCACTCTCGTGCGTTCGTGTGTCCAACCCCCGCCACCCCGAGGAGCCATGCAGCCGTCGGACGCCGAGCTCGCCCAGCTGTACGATCGCTATGCGCCGGTGTTGTACCGTCGCTGCCGATCGATCCTCGGCAACGAGGAGGAGGCGGCCGACGCGGTGCAGGAGACCTTCGCCAAGGTGATCGTTCATGCCGTCGAGTTCCGCGGGCAGAGCAGCCCGCTCACCTGGATGTATCGGATCAGCACCAACCTCTGCCTCAACCGGATCCGGGACCGGAAGGGCCGTCTTCGCAAGCTGGAAGACCGCGGATTCGAGCTGGTGCCCACCGATGGCGAGTCGGAGAGCGCTGGGGATCATCCGCGAATCCGGCGGCTGCTCGCCGAGGTCGACGACGAGATGCGGGCGGTGGTCGTGCACACCTTCTTCGACGACTGCACCCGCGCCGAGACCGCCCGGCTCGTGGGTGTGAGCGTGCCTACCGTGCGCAAGCGCGTGCGCCAGTTCCTCGACCATGCGCGCCGCAGCCTGTCCGTGGCAGCACTGGCGCTCGTGTTGCTCACCCTGTGGAGGCCGTGATGCTGCCGACCCCGAACCCGGGCGACCGACCCAGCCACCTGGAGCTGGATCGGTTGGCCACCGGCGAGCTGTCGCCGACCGAGCGCGCAGCGCTGGAGGCCCGGCTCACTCGGGCGAGCCATGACCACCTGGCAGAAGCGCGGGAGGCGTCTGCCCCTCCCCTGGATCTGGCCGCCGTACGCGCACGGGCGTCGACGCTCCACGCGGCCGCCGCTGAGCCCCCCGCGAACCGTCCATGGGCTTGGCTGTCGGCGCTGGCCGTCGCTGCTGCGGCGTTGCTGGTGCTCGTGCCGCTGGCGCTGACACCCGAGCCCGAGTGGGACGGCCTGCGTGGCGGCGGCGGACTGGACCTGTTCGAGGTGCGGGGAGGCTCGGCCGTGCCCTACGATGGCGCGCCGCTGGCGGCAGGGGCGGCGCTGGGGCTGCAGGTTCACCGGGGTGGCCACGATGGGGTGGTGGTGCTCTCGGTGGACGGCGCTGGCGAGGTCTCGGTGTATTGGCCGGAGAGCGGCACCGCGCCGCGGCCGTTGAGCGAGCCCTCCGCCCGCCTCGGCACCGTCGTGCTCGACGATGCGCCGGGGCCCGAGGTGTTCTTCGCGGTGTACGACACCTCGGTGCCGGCGGCGCGGGCGGCGGCGCGGGCGGCGTGGGAGCAGGGTGGAGTGGTCGGACTCCGGGCCTGGGCCGAGTCCGGTGCTGTGGAGCGGGTGGAGGTGCCGCGACGATGATCGTCTTGCTCGCCATCGCCGCGCTGGCCGCTCCCGCCGAGGAGCGACGGTGGGGTGTGTTCGTGGGCAACAACCATGGCGCGCCGACCGACCTGCCGCTGCACTTCGCAGTGTCGGACGCGAAGAAGATGCGCGACCTGTTCGTGGCCGACGGGGGCGTGCGCCTCAGCGACGCCACCCTGCTGGCCGACACGACCCGGCGGGGGGTGGACAAGGCCCTGGCGCGGATCCACTCCGAGATCGTAGCGGCCCGGAACGACGGTCAGGCCACATCCGTGGTGTTCTACTACTCGGGCCATGCCGACGACGAAGGCCTGCACCTCGGCGCATCGGAGCTCCCGTGGGATTCCCTGCGCTCAGCCCTGGACGACACCGGCGCCGATGTGCGTCTGGCGCTGTTCGACGCATGCCAGTCCGGCGCCGCTCTCCGGGCCAAGGGCGGGCAACGGGGTGCGGCGTTCGACTTCGCGGTCCAGGTGGAGCGCACCCAGGGCACCGCGATCCTCACCTCGAGCGCCGCCTCTGAGCTGTCGCAGGAGTCCGCCGAGGTGGGCGGCGGGTTCTTCACCCACTACCTGCACACCGCGCTGATCGGGGCGGCGGATGGCGACGGCGACGGCCAGGTGACCCTGCACGAGGCCTATGCCTATGTGCACGGCGAGACCGCGTTCGGTACGCGCGGTGCCGCCGTCACCCAGACGCCATCGTTCGATCTGGACCTCACGGGCGCCGGCGCCCTGGTCCTCACCCAGCGCGGCGCGAAGGGGGCATCGCTGGTGTTCGACGCGGTGGACGGCACCCTCGCCGTGTGGGACGCGGCCCGTCGTCGGTACGTCGCCGAGGTGGACGGTCCAGCGAACCTGACCGTGGAGCGTGGAACCTACTACGTGCACCGCCGGCTGCCGGGCTGGGTCGACGAGGCGCGCTACGAGCTGGACGTCGGGGAGTCGGTGCTGGTCGCGCTCGGTGACTTCACGGCAGTCGCCTACGACGACACGGCCGCCCGGGGAGAGCTCGCCCGGCAGGAGCGGCGCGCCACCCGACCGGCGCTGTCGCTGCGGTTGGCCACGGGCGCCCGAGGCTTTGGCGGCACGGTCGACCAGCAGTATCTCCCGGGCCACGCTGTAGCGGGCGTGCAGGCG
>JBLFXJ010000100.1:0-22505 GCA_047609825.1 Myxococcota bacterium | reverse complement strand
AGCGCTCGTCGCCGAGCGAGGCCGTCAGGGCCTCCAGACCATCGAACGCCGCGTCATCCGTTCGACCGTAGAGGCCGACGCCGAACCGCAGCTCGCCATCCGACCCATCCAGGGTCGTCCACCCGGTGAGCTCCACCCGGGTGCTGTCGCGCTGCTGGGCCAAGGCGAGCAGGTCGGGCAAGGCGTCCGCATCGCCCAGTTCGGCCAGGGCCACGGCTGCGGACGCGCGCACATGGGGATGCGGATCATCGAGCAGAGCGCGCACGCTGGCCACGGCCCATCCGTCTTCGGGGGCTGCCCGCGCCGCGACCACGCCGGCATTCCCTCGAACGGCCGGCAGTGGATGGTCGAGACGGGCCAGCGCTGTACGGAGCACCTCGTCGCGAACCGCCAGGTCCTCAGCGGCCCAGGCCAGGCGCTGGAGTGCCTCGCTCACCACCGGAGGGGCCGGATCGCTCGCTGCACCAACCACAACGGACGCGAGGCCGGCGTCCATCGGCCACTCGCGGTGCCGACAGAGCGCTACAAGTGCAGCGTGCCGCCCGCCGGGCTCCGGGTGTTCCACGACGAGCTGCGCCAGCCGGTCTGCGACCTCGGGCGCCTCCGCCTCGGACAGGATCCGTCCGGCGAGCGCGAGCGCCGCAGCCACCACGATCCCGTCCGGATGGTCCAGCCGGCGGATCACCAGCTCGGTGAGTTCGTCCGCCCTCTCGGGTGCGCCCTCGAGCGCACGGAACGCGGCGGCGACCACCCGCGGGTCTGGGTGCCGCTTGGCGAGATGCAGCAGCACGGGACGCTGGGTCGGGTCCTCCGCGATCTCGAGCGGCAGGCGTCCACCCGTGACCGTGCTCGCGATGGCGGCCGCAGCCTGGTCGTCCACCGCATCCACCGCCCCGACTCCGCCGCACGCGAGGGCGACGACGACGGCGCCGCTGACGGCGGCCACTCGTGCGCATTGGACCGGCAGTCGCTGCATGGGGCGCGGCGTATTCCCCACCGTTGGCGCTGTCACGTAGGGCCGGAACCGGGCCCCCATCGGTCGAGGTATGCGCCGACCCGCAGCTTGCGCTGGGTGCTGGCCGACGTCATGTACCGAACCTTGCCGAAGATCGGCCGCTCTGGCCCCCAAGCCCGGTCGAACCTTCCGAACACCCAGCCGATCCCAGCGACGGAGTTCGGATCGCGGCCGTCCACGGCCCACCGGTCGTTCAGGTGGACGAGGGTGGCCAGCGCCGTCTGCGGATCGGGCGTCCAGTGCAGCACCTTCTTGCCCCACAGCATGCGCAGGTAGTTGTGGATGCGCCCCTCGACCCGGAGCTGACGCTGGGCTGCATTCCACAGCGGATCGTGGGTGCGGCCGGTCTCGAGCGCCTCGAGGTCGTACACCCACTCACGCCGGTCCGCCGCGTGGACGGTCAGCGTCTTCTGCGCCCAGTCGGGCAGGGTCGCGAACGCATACGGGTCGGGTACGTGATGGCAGTAGTTCGCCCCCAACTCCCGCCAGGTGATGCACTCATCGAGGAACGACTCCACAGCGTCGCCGGCCCCCCACCACCCGTGCCGCTTCGCCGTGACCTTCTCGGACAGTGCCGCAGGCGTCCACGCCACCGCTCGAAGCGCGGCCTCCACCACCTCGTGGGGGCTGACGTGGCCGAAGTGCAGGTAGGGGGACAGGCCGCTCGCAGCGCTGTCGTCCACCCGGTTCCGATCGGTCCCATAGCGGTGCAGCCGATGGGCGATGAACTCTGCAAGCACAGCCTCGCCAGCCTTGGCACCGCCCGGGTAGGCGACCGGCACCACCGCGTGGTCGATGGGCAGCGGGTCCAGATCGACGGCGTCGAGGTCGGTTGGCCGCCAGCTGGGGCGCGGCCCGAGCACGAACGGAGGCCGTTCGATCTGCGCCAGCGGATCCGGCACTGGCGGGTGACCCAGATGCGCCCTGATCGACTTCTGCAAATGCCGCCGGAAGTGCACCGCCATCGTGAAGGTCCGCCCGGGCTGGTCCAGGGGCAATACGCCGTTGCCATCCACCGCTTCGAGACGGGCTGGGAGCCACTCCGCCGCGCGTCGTACGAAGTTGCGCACAGTCGGGATCGGCGTGTCGTCGGTGACCACCAGCGCCGCATCCCCGGCGAGCTCGGCCAGCACACCGCGCCCCTCCCCCCTCCCGGTCTCGACCCACGGCACATAGGCGACCCCGGCAGCCGCGCATCGGGCGGCGTTGTCCCGCATCCCCTCGATCACGAACTGATGGAACCTGGCGCTGGCCCAGCGATGGTTCAGGCCGAGCGGCTCGAACACCACCAGCGGCAGGCCGAGCGCGTCAGCGTGGAGGCACGCGTGCTGGAGGGCGAACGACCACCGCGTGCGCCGGGCCGCGGTCATCCAGTAGAGCACGTAGCGGCCAGCCGGGCGGACCTGTCGGTCCACCATCACCCTCACTCGCTCGGCAGGTACAGGCTGCACGGTCACCTCCGGGACCGGCTAGCGCGCCGTGTCGCCCAGATCCGGCCTGGCGTCGCGTTCAGACCGGGCTACCTCGCGCTTCGGCGACGCCGGCACCCGTCGCCGGCCGCCGCAGTGAGGTGCGCATGCCAGGACTCGATCACTCGCGGGCCTTCGTCGCGCTCCGCATCGCCGTGCTCACCGTCTCCGACACCCGCACCGAGGCGGACGACCGCTCGGGCCCGCTGTTGGCCCAGCGCGCCGAGGCAGCAGGGCATGTGGTGGTACATCGCGCCATCATCGCAGATGAGCGTCCGACCATCGAGGCCGAGCTGCGGCGATGCGTCGCGGGCGGCGACCTCGATGTGGTGATCACGACCGGGGGCACGGGAATCACGGGCCGCGACGTGACGCCCGAAGCCGTGCACGCGATCATCGACAAACACATCCCCGGGTTCGGCGAGTACTTCCGGTGGATCAGCATCAGCAGCGTGGGCACCTCCACGATCCAATCACGGGCCACGGCCGGCGTGGCGGGCCGGTGCCTCGTGTTCGCCCTGCCCGGCTCCACGGGAGCCTGTCGGGATGCGTGGGACCAGATCCTGATCCATCAGCTCGATAGCCGTCACCGCCCCTGCAACTTCGCTGAGCTCCTGCCGCGCCTCGAAGAGTGACGCGCGCGAGCGCAGCCTGGAAGCAACCCCCCAGATCCGCCGTTCCCAGCATGGTCCTGCGGGGCGAGTACACGTTCTGGTAGACTGGCCGACCAACCGAGTCCGGGGTCACCGATGCGTCTGCACACCTCCCTCTTGGCCGCAGCCCTATGCGCCGCCGCGTCGCCGGCGCAGGCCTCGCAGTTCATCGCAGGCGACCAGATTCAGGTCTACTACGGTGACTCTGGCCAGTGGGCCGACAGCCGCACGGCCAACGGCATCCAGCTCAACGACGCCGGATGGATCGACGTCACCTGGCCCGGCTCGCCGTTCCAGGCCATCGTTGTCGAGTACGACGACGGCGGCGCGCGTCGCTACGAGACCAACAGCGGGTTCCACACCTGGACCGTGGTGATCGAAGACGACGCGTCCTCGGGCAGCACCAACGAGGCGTACTACATCTGGGACATGCCCAACGTCCAGATGACGATGGAGCAGACCTGGGACGACGCCGATCGCGTGATGCGCATCTGGTTCACCCTGACGAACACGGGCGCCGACGCGATCACCGACTTCCGTATGGTCCACATGCTGGACCCCGACCAGGACTACGACCGGTTCTGGAACTTCTCCACGAACAACGACGTGAGCCCCGACGGCACCCTCGCTACGTCCGCCGGCGCCACATCCGGCGTCACCATCGGCTACGGCTCATGTGACCCTCCGGCGGAGGATGTGGGGCACAACTCCGGGTGGTCCACCGACGCCGACGCCGTGTTCTCGGACTACGGCGGCGCCACCGGCGACTACACGATGCACTGGCGGCACCGGGAGCCGTTGATCCTCCCCGGCGCGTCCACCGACTTCGGCCTCGTGTTCATGTGGGCGCCGACCCAGCCCGAGGTCGAGGCCACCTGGTCATCGGTCGCGCCGTCCCTGTGCGAGGGCGGCATCATCGTCCCCGGGATCGAGGTCTGCGACAACGGGATCGACGACGACCGCGACGGACTCACCGACTGCTTCGACAGCGACTGCTGGGACCAGCCCTACTGCTGTGACGATGACAACGACGGTTTCATCGACATGTTGGGCGACTGCGGCGGCACCGACTGCGACGACCGCTTGGTGCACCTGCGCGACACCGACCGCGACCTGTGGCCCGACGAGTGCGACAACTGCCCGCTGCTCGAGAACGAGGATCAGGAAGACCGCGACGGCGACGGCACGGGCGATGACTGCGACGTGTGCCCCGACGGTCCCGACGACATCGATCGCGACGGCGACCTGTTCCCCGATGCCTGCGACGTATGCCCCGGGGTGTTCGACCCCGGGCAGTTCGACGCCGACCGCGACGGGGTCGGCGATGCCTGCGACGTGTGCCCCGGCTACGACGACACCTCCGATCCCGATGAGGATGGGCTGCCGTCCGGCTGCGACAACTGCCCCGCCGTGGCGAACCCCGACCAGACCGACGTAGACGCCGACGGCGTTGGCGATGCCTGCGACCGCTGCCGGGGCTTCCCCGACTCGTTCGACATGGATCTCGACTCGGTCCCCGACGAGTGCGACAACTGCCCCGATGACTACAACCCCTACCAGACCGACCTCGACGACGACGGCCTCGGAGATGCGTGCGACGACTGCATCGGAGCTGACGACGGGGTGGACGGAGATGGCGACGGCATTGCAGACGGCTGCGACAACTGCCCCGACATCCCGAACGAGGCTCAGCGCGACGACGACGGCGACGGCGTCGGTAACCTGTGCGACACCTGCGAGGGCTACCCCGACGAGTTCGACGAAGATGTCGACCTCGTCCCCGACTTCTGCGACAACTGCATCGAGGTCTACAACCCGGACCAGGCCGACGACGACATCGACTTCGTCGGCAACGCCTGCGACCGCTGTGAGGGGTACGACGACGCGCTGGACGCCGATGAGGACACCCAGCCCGACGCCTGCGACAACTGCCCCGACACCTGGAACCCGAGCCAGCTCGACGAAGACGGCGACGGGTTCGGCAACGACTGCGACGTGTGCCCCGGGTTCGACGACAGCCTCGACGGCGACTTCGACCTGGTGCCGGACGACTGCGACAACTGCCCGATCGACGTGAACCCGGTACAGGACGACGAAGACGGCGACGACTGGGGCGATGCCTGCGACAACTGCGTCGACGTGCCCAACCCCGACCAGGAAGACCTGGAGGGTGACGGCTGGGGCGATGCCTGCGACATCTGCCCCGAGGATGGGTGCGGTGGCGTGTGCGCCGACCTCGACGGCGACGGCGACATCGACGAAGACGACCTGGCTGTCATCGTCCGCGAGTTCCTCCCGGGTGTCAGGGAGCCGGCCGAGTGCGAGGCCTGGGCCGCCGACCTGAACGACGACGGCGAGATCACGGCCGACGACGTGGCCCTCCTCGGCGACTACCTGCTGGGGCTGTCCGACGAGCTCGGGTGCTCCGGTCGGCAGGATGACGAAGACGACGACGGCTTCGGCGACGACTGCGATGTGTGCCCGGTGGTGCCCGACGACCAGTCCGACAGCGACGCTGACGGCTCCGGCGACGCCTGCGACAACTGCGTGCTGTTCAACCCGGGCCAGGAAGACGACGACGAAGACGGCGTAGGCGACCTGTGCGACCAGTGCCCCGGGTTCGACGACCTGCTCGATGCCGACCTCGACAACGTGGCCGACGGCTGTGACAACTGCCCGGAAGACACCAACCGCGACCAGCTCGACGACGACCTCGACGGCGTGGGCGACGTGTGCGACATCTGCTTCGGCGGCGACGATGCGGTGGACTTCGACGCGGACGGCATGCCCGACTTCTGCGACACCTGCCCAGAGCTGTTCGACCCAGACCAGGTCGACACCGACGGTGACGGTGTGGGCGATCTGTGCGACGACTGCATCGGCGGAGACGACACGGTCGACGCCGATGAGGATGGCTTCGCAGACGCGTGCGACAACTGCCCCGAGGCGAGCAATGTCGACCAGCTCGACGCCGACCTCGACGGTGCGGGCGATGCCTGCGACCTGTGCCCCGACTTCGACGACGCCATCGACGAGGACGCCGACACGGTGCCCGACCTGTGCGATGTGTGCCCCGGCGAAGACGACCTGGCCGACGCCGATGAAGACGCCGTGCCGGACGCCTGCGACGCCTGCCCCGGCGAAGACGACAGGTTGGACGCCGACCTCGACGCAGTCCCCGACGCCTGCGACGCCTGCGAGGGCTACGACGACGCCATCGATGCGGACGCCGACGGCACCGCAGATGGCTGCGACCTGTGCCCTGACTTCGACGACAGCGCCGACGAAGATGGCGACACCGTGCCCGACGGCTGCGACCAGTGCTGGGACTTCGACGATCTGGCAGACGAAGACGCCGACTCCATCGCGGATGGCTGCGATGTGTGCCCGGGCGAAGACGACCGCCGCGACGGTGACGGCGACGGCGTGCCGGATGGCTGTGACGCCTGTGCCGGTGACGACGACGCCCTGGACGAGGACGCCGACGGCGCGCCCGATGCCTGCGATGCGTGCCCCGGGTTCGATGATTCCTTCGACGAAGACGGCGACGCCGCGCCCGATGACTGCGACCTGTGCCCAGGCGAGGACGACCGCCTGGATGAAGACGCGGACGGCATGCCGGACGCCTGCGACGTGTGCCCGGGGTTCGACGACTTCCTGGATGCCGACGGTGACGGCGTGCCGAACGGGTGCGACGACTGCATCGGCGACCCCTCCGACAGTGACGGCGACGACGTGCCCGACGCCTGCGACCTGTGCCCAGGCTTCGACGATGGTGCCGACTTCGACGGCGACACGATCGCGGACGGTTGCGACCGCTGCCCCGGCGAAGACGATCGCCTCGACGGTGACTTCGATGGCATGCCCGACGCCTGCGACGTGTGCCCGGGCGACGACGATTCGCTCGACCGCGACGGTGACACCGTTCCCGATGGCTGCGACTCGTGCCCCGGTGAGGACGACCGCGAGGACATCGACGCCGATGGCGTCGCCGATGCCTGCGACATGTGCTGGGGCTTCGACGACAGCCTGGACGCCGACTTCGACACCGTGCCGGACGACTGCGACCGGTGCGAGGGCGAAGATGACCGCCTCGACGCGGACGGCGACGGCCTCCCCGACGGCTGTGACCTGTGCGTAGGCGCCGACGTGGACAGCGACGGAGACTCGGTGGCGGACGCCTGCGACCTGTGCGACGGCGAGGACGACCTCGCCGACCTGGACGGCGACTTCGTGCCGGATGGCTGCGACGTGTGCCCCGGCTTCGACGATACCGTCGACTCCGACATCGACGGCGTGCCGGATGCCTGTGACTCCTGCCCCGGCTTCGACGACGCGCTCGACGGAGACGGAGACGGCCTGGCCGACGGCTGCGACCTGTGCCCCCTGGGCGACGACGGTAGCGACATCGACGGTGACGGCGTGCCGGACCCCTGCGATGTGTGCTGGGGCGAAGACGACCTCGCCGACGAAGACCGTGACGGCACGCCCGATGGCTGCGACGCCTGCCCGGGTGGTGATGATGCCCGCGACGCCGACGGCGACGGCTCACCCGATGCCTGCGACGCCTGCCCGCTGGGCCCGGACGATGAAGACATCGACGGCGACACCGTGCCCGACGCCTGCGACCTCTGCTGGGGCGAAGACGACCGCCTCGACGCCGACCGGGACAGCATGCCCGACGCCTGCGACGCCTGCCCGGGCGGCGACGACCTGCTCGACGCCGACGCCGACGCCGTCCCAGACGACTGCGATGCATGCCCCGGTGAAGACGACCGGCTCGACGAAGACGGAGACGGCATTCCCGATGCCTGCGACCTGTGCTTCGGCGACCCCGGCGACCGCGATGGCGACGGCAACCCCGACGCCTGCGACCCCTGCCCGGACCTCCCCTTCGAGCGCGACTTCGACGGCGACGGCGCGTTCATGTGCGAAGACTGCGACGACGACGACCCGCTCCTCGAGGAGCTGGACCTGGACGGCGACGGCTGGACCACCTGCGACGGCGACTGCAACGACCGCGACGCGGAGGTCAACCCCGATGCCATCGAGGTGCTCGACTTCGTGGACAACGACTGCGACGGCGTGATTGACGAAGACACGCCGGCTGGCGACGCAGACGGCGACGGCTTCACGGGCCTGGGCGGCGACTGCGACGACTCCGATCCCTCGGTTCATCCCGGCGCAGAGGAGCTGTGCAACGGCATCGACGACGACTGCGACGAGATCATCGACGAGGGCACCGATTGCTTCGACGATGACGGCGACGGCTACTCCGAGGACGAAGGCGACTGCAACGACGCAGACCCCGACATGCACCCGGGCGCTGACGAAATCGACGGAGACGACATCGACAACGACTGCGACGGCGTCGTCGACGATGGCAGCTTCGATGACGACGGTGACGGGTATGTGGGCGAGGGCGACTGCGACCCGGCCAACCCCGACGTGTACCCGGGCGCACCCGAGCTGTGCGACGGCCTCGACAACGACTGCGACGGCGAGATCGACGAAGGCACCGACTGCTTCGACGACGACGGCGACGGCTTCTCTGAAGACGAGGGCGACTGCAACGACGCCGACGCGGACACCTACCCGGGCGCACCTGAGCTGGCCGACGGCCGCGACAACGACTGCGACGGGCTGATCGACGAGGGACTCGACTCCACCGACGACGACGGCGACGGCTTCTCCGAGCTGGACGGCGACTGCGACGACACCGACCCCGAGGTCTTCCCTGGCCAGATCGAGCTGCCCAACGGCATCGACGATGACTGCGACGGGTTGATCGACGAGGGCCTCGGCGATCTCGACGGCGACGGCTACTCGATTGAAGACGGCGACTGCGATGACGAGGATGGCTGGGTCAACCCGGGCCGCAGCGAGCTGTGCGGCGACGACCTGGACAACGACTGCGACGGCGAGGTGGACGAGGCGTGCGTCGATGACGCCGACCCGAAGACGCCGAAGGGCAAGGACGAGACGGGCTGCGGGTGTGCAAACACCTCTGGCCTGGCCGGGTGGATGGCGCTCCTCGCGCTCGGTGCCGTGGTGCGGCGGCGGCGCTTGGCCGCCTGAGTAGCGGCCTGACCGACGAAGACCGACGCCCGGGGCTGCACGCCTCGGGCGTCTCTGCTCAGCGGATCCACCCGGCGCAGGAGAGCCGCAGCGGCGCCGAGTCCGGGTAGCAGTCACCGAGCCGCACGTTCACGATCCACGGGTCGCCCAGCGTGGACACGTCCGTCCGCCAGTGCCAGTCATCCTCGGCGCAGGTGGCCTCCGGTGACGCCCACGAGCAAGCCCGGCGGTCTCCCCCGACACTGCCGTCACCTGACTCGCACACGGTCGCCGTCTCGTCGACACCGGCGGTCGTCGCAGCACACAGGAGCGGACACGCTCGGTCCTCTGGCCGGTTGGCCGCCACCACCGGATGGAAGCTGCCGGCCGCCGCATACAGGTCACACCCGTCGGCCGGTGTGCGCACCTGAAGATCCGCACACACGTCTCCGTCCCAGGCGCCGCACCGCACCTCGATGGGCCCCGTGCCGTCGATCCCCTCCCGGCGGATCACCCAGTCCAGAACCCCCACCCGGAGCGTGCCATCCAGCTCGGCCGGACGCTCCAGGGTCACCACAGGGGCGAGCGTGCACTCCGCCAGATCGACCAGCTGCAGGTGCAGCTCACAGGCCGCCGGCATCAGGTCCACCCCGAGCACGACCGTACCGCTGCCAGAGTCACCGCGCTGACGCAGAGCCAGACGTCGCGGATCGAGGTCGGTGAGGGTCCCCGCGCATGGCCCTCCCGGCAGCGCCGCCGCGCCCGGACCCTCCGATGACAGCACGGCCCACCGACCGGCCGGGGCCAGCTCTGACAGCGTGAGCTCCACCGTGCCCGGGCAGGTGCCGGTGATCTCCATCGACTGGGCCAGGGCCAACGCCGTCAACCACCACATGCTGTCCCCGAGGCCTCAGGTTGCCGCATCCAGATCCTTCAGATTGGGGTCCAGTCTGCTCGTCTGCGAACCGGCCCGAGTGTAGCGCAGGAACCCTGCGCAGATCGGGCCGGTCCTTGACTCGGGCCTGGACCATTGCGCACGATCGAACGACCCGGGGGCTCGATGCGCTCGCTCCTGAGTACCCACCGAGGCTCGAACACGCCCTCCGGGAGAGGGAGCGCTCCCCGTTCCGTCGGGTCGTACGCGAACAAGATGGTGCGGTCGCCAGGGCTGACTCTGGAGTGGCCGGCGCCGCACGCGGGTTCCCGTGGAGTGGGAGGATTCCTGCCTCGGTCGTGGCGGTGAACCGACGGGCCACCGTGATATCCCCGGCAAGGAGGCACCTCCTGCAACCCATTCGTGACCTGCTCGACGCCCTCAACGCGTCGACCACCTTCGAGCAGGCATCCACCGCCGTGCTCCGCCCGATGCTCGCCCACGCCGAGACCGCGCTGGCCGCGAGCCCGTTTGCCGCTGACGGGCGCATCGTTCGAGCGATGGTGCATCTCCGGCCAGATGGCGGCTACACGGGCCTCGTCGTGCTCGAGCCCGGCGCCACCGAGGCCACCGCGCCAGACCTCCTGCCGTCCACCACGACATGGGAGTCGATACGGCGGGATCGCCAAGCCACGGCTGTGGACGTGCTGCTCCGCGACCACGGCAGCTCTGCCACGATCCACCGCTTGCTCGACCGCGACGCCACCCACCTGTACGCCGTCCCACTGCGCGGCCCCCGCGGGCGGATCCTGGGAATGGTGAGCATTGAGGCCCACTGCCCGTTGGCGACAGGCCTCCCGTTCGTCTGGGACGGGATCGCGCCCACACTGCAGCTCCTCGCCGACATCGCTGGGCCCGTGCTGGTGGCGCTGCCATCAGCACCCCGGGAGGTGACCTGGGACGATCCGCTGCTGCCCGTCGTCGGTGCTGCCATGCGCCCGATGGTGTCGCTGCTCGAGGTGTTCGCCTCGCAAGACGAGACCATCCTGATCTCCGGCGCCACCGGAACCGGAAAGTCACGCCTGGCCCGGTGGATCCACAGTCGCTCCGCCCGCGCAGAAGCCCCGATCGAGATCGTCGACCTCAACACCATCCCGCCCGACATGCAGATGGCCGAGCTGTTCGGGTGGCGACGTGGAGCATTCACGGGCGCGGTGGCGAACCAGGAGGGATCGGTGGCCCGCGCCGCCGGTGGCACCCTGTTCATCGACGAGATCGACAAGTTCTCGCTGAGCGCGCAGGCCGGCCTGCTCCAGCTCCTCGAGACCCGCCACTTCCGTGTGCTGGGCGATTCCGGACGGGCTCGGTACGCAGACCTGCGGTTCGTGGTGGGCACCAACGCAGACCTGGCGGCAGCCGTCGCGGATGGGCGGTTCCGCGAAGATCTGTACTACCGGATCAACGTGCTGCCGGTGCGCCTCCCACCGCTCTCTGCCCGGCAGGATGAGATTGGACCCTGGGGGCGGTTCATGCTGTCACGGCGCCACGAGGAGGCCGGCAAGCATGGTCCGGCCACCCTGTCCGTCGACGCCGAGCTCGCCCTCGCTGCCGAGCCCTGGCCGGGCAACCTGCGGCAGCTCGACAACGTGATCCGCCGCAGCTACGCGATGGCGCTCCTCCAGCAAGGCGCCACCTCCGACAGCGTGACCGTGGATGTTGCCCACGTGGGCCGTGCGCTGGGGTTCGAGGGCGGCCGGTTGACGCCCGTTCCGCCGGGAGCCCCCTCCGACACCACCGTGCTGGGCACGCTCGCAGCAGCTGCGGCGGCCTTCGTCGCCGAGACCGAGCGCCGCAGTCACGCCGGCGAGCCCCCGCTCGACCTGGCCCACCTCGCGGCCATCCGGGCGTTGGTCTTGGCCCACGCCGTCGAGGCGCACGGCGACCTCCGGGAGGTGTTCCTCCTGTTCGGCAAGGACAAGCTCGTCCAGAGCCGGAACCACACCAAGGAGTACCGGCGGGATCGCGCCCGACTCGAGGCCCTGTGCGACGAGCTGGGCGTCTCCCCTCCCCCGAACCCGGTGAAGTGACTCCTGCAGGCGTAGCCGGTGTCCCACAGGCACCCAGGAGGTGCCCATGTGGCTCATCGCGCTCGCCCCGCTGGCCGTCGCCGGCCCAGATCTCGCATTCGACCCCGATCATACGGTTGCACTCGGCGCCCGCGGGAGCGTGTGGGTGTCGGACTACCGCTCACCCGGACTGGGCGGACACGTCGACCTGCGCCCGTGGCGCAACCTGGGCCTGCAGGCGTTCGCCGACCACTACGCGCTGCTCGGGACCGAGCACACCCGTCACGACTACGTCCTCGGCTTCACCCTGTACCGGCCACTGGTCGGCGGCGACACGATGTTTCTCGCACCGACGCTGGGCAGCTGCGTGGACCTGTCGTTCCAGCGCGACCCGACCCGCCAGACCCCGTCCAGCTCCGACGTGCAGTGGGGCGTGCATGCCGGCGTGATGGCGCAGTGGGCCGTGGAGCCGTGGCTGCTGGTTCAGCTCACGGGCAGCGCGACCGCATACATCGGCAACCAGACCGCTCGCGATGGCTGGTCCACCGTCGCGTCGACCGGCCTGCACCCGTCGGTCGCCGCCCGGTTCGGCGGCGCCGCGGCGTGGAGGTTCTGAACGACCAAAGCATACGTCAGAGCTGTCGACTCACTGGAATCCACAGCACCACGAAGTCGTCCACCCGGATGTCCGACCGCTCGAGCCCGATGGACTGCTCGGTTATGTCGTCCAGGGTGCGGAGCTCGGCGTTCTCGATCTCGAGCATCTCGGCCTCGAGCTCGGACTGAAGATCGTACATCTGCCGCTCGAGCTCCGCGATCTCCTCCTCGGTACGGCCCACCCGATCCTGCGCTGCACGCGTCTGGGTGCGCTTGCTCATCGCTGTGGTGAGCGTCTTTCGCCGACCGAAGAACATCGACAGGAGGGTCTCGCCGACGTTGACGGCCTCGTTCGCCATCTTCGCCGACACCGCCGACGCGTGCTGCTCCAGATCCCGCTGCTTGCGGACGAGCCGACCTTCGAGGGTCGAGACCTTGCCGTCGACCTTGCTCTTCAGCTTGACGATCTTCGCGTCGATCCGATCCCTCAGCGCCCCTTCCACGCGAGTGCGGAACGCCTCGCCGTCCTCGCCTCCGCGGCTGGACAGCTTGGTCGTCGCGTGCTTGAACCGCACGCTGGTCTCACCCCGGTAGACCTCCTCCACGACCTTGTTCTTGAGCGCCTTCAGCTCGGCGGCCTCGTCGCATAGCGCCGGGAGCGGTGCGAACAGGTGGTCGCCATCGGGCACAGAAGACGTGAGGTCGTCGTCGATCAGCTCGGGCTCGCCTCGGAAGTAGGGTTCCTCCCCTTCGATGGGGAAGAACAGCCGATGCTCGGGGCGTTCGAATTCGAAGCCACGCTCGTCGAACCGCAGGTGCATCGCGGCATAGAGAGCCGGACGCCAGACGGTGCGCCCATCCGAACGTCGTGGCTCCGCAGCATCACCGAGGAAGGGCGCCAGGCGCGCGCTGTGTGCGATTTCGGGCACCAGGAACCGGTAGGCCGCCTTGCCGGGTGGTGGCGGCGGATGCGGGGTGAAGCCATCCGGCACAGCCTCGGGCGCTGCCGGGCGCGCGCCTCCTGGTGGAGGCGGCGGGAGATCCGGAAGATCCGGCTTCAGGCGTGCCACCTCCCGCCGGGTGAGCGGGCCTCGGAGGTAGCTGATCGCCCACCGGCAGGTCCATAGCTGCGGCGCCGACTCCCGAACGTCGCGAACCACGAAGGTGCGCTTCGGCAGCTTCTCGAGCCACCCCCGCAGGGTCGCCTTGTCCACGTCGCCCTGAGCCGACGCCAGCCCATCGAGCACCCGGTCCTGATCCTGCCGCGTGGACAGCTTCCCCAGCCACCACATGCCGGTATTCGACAGCGCGGAGTAGTCCAGATCGATGGGGTTCTGCGTGGCGAGCACCACCCCGAGCCCCATGGCGCGCGCCTGCTTGAGCAGGGTGAGCAGGGGCCGCTTGGTCGGCGGATTGGCGGGGTGCGGCGGCATCAGCCCGTACACCTCATCGATGTACAGCAGCGCCCGCAGGGACCCCGTGCCGGGCTGGCGACGCATCCACGCCACCAGTCGGTTGAGCAGCATCGCCGTGAAGAACGTGCGCCCGGCATCGTCCAGATGTGCCGTATAGAACACCCGGATCGGCACCTTGCCGTCTGCGCCGGGAGACAGGAACGCGTCGAGATCCAGCGGCACGCCGGCCTGCCACGCCGCGAATGCCGGCGAGGCGAGCACCGCGTTGAGCTGCATGGCGAGGTCGAGACGCTCTTTCCGAGGAAAGAACTGATCGACCGGAAACACACCCACCTTCTGAAACGGCGGGTCGACCAGCTTCACGATCAGCTGCTCCACGTCCATCGTGGTGCCCTCGGCCCACGCCGTCTCGAGCAGGTGGGACAGCACCACGTGGCTGGGGTCACGCATCGGCTCGGCGCGCACTCCGACCAGCCCGAGCAAGCCGCTGACCGTGCCCGACACGAGCTCGCGCCGCGCCTCCCCGTCCACATCCGGCACCTGGCCGAGCGAGCCGAGCAGATCGATGGAGACCCCGGACTCGCTGCCCGGTGTGTACACAGTGACCGATGCGGCCTCGGCCAGCGCCTTCGCGCGATCCGGGTAGGCCTGCCACTGGGTCAGGCCGTCCCGCCACCGCTTCGCCACCACCTCGGCCTCTTCGTCCACCGACCGTCCCGACCGATCCGCCTCGGCGGGGTCGATCCATGGTGCGAAGTCCGACGACCGCATCTGTGGGAACACCAGCGCGAGGTTCGCGATGTCGCCCTTCGGGTCGATCGCCAAGATCGGCACGCCGGCCATGGCGAGCTCTTCCATCAGCGTGATGCACAGCCCGGTCTTGCCGGAGCCCGTCATGCCGAGCACCACCCCGTGGCGGGTGAGCCGATCGGGATCGAGGGTGGCCCAGTCGCCCGCTGGGGAGAGGTCGTCGGCGTTCGCCTGGCGACCGAGGAACAACTCGCGCTCAGCCATCTGTCCTCCGCAGGCTCCGCTTAACCACGCTCAACCAGTGTGTTGTTCGAACATGGCCAGCTCGCGCACACCGCCGCACACCAGCCGATGGCCCGCCCAGGCCACACGCGCGATCAGCGGATCCACCTCCGGGCCGGGCAGGACCGAATCCCCACCCACCTCCACGACGCGCCCCTGCCCCAGCTCCGAGCCCACGACGGCGAGCAGCCGCCCATGGCCCGCTGCCAGCGACAGCACAGTCTCACCTTCGAGCACCCGCCGCCGCACGCGCCCGTCCACCAGCTCGACCAGGCCCCCATCCGTTCGGGTGGCCAGCCACAGCGCGCCCGCATGGGCCGCCGCAGGCAGGCCCGGCGCGATGACCAGCGGCACTACACCCGCCCGAACGCCGTCGCAAAACACCCACGTCTCATGGCCCACGCCGGCACAGATCCAGCCGTCGACCACCCGCACCGCGTGCACTGGCTCGGTGCACAAGACCCGGCGTGCGTGGCGTCCGACCGCCAGGCCACTCGGTCCGGCGAACACCAGCTCCCGCCCACCCGCCACCTGAGCCCACCGACCCGGGATCGCGGCCCGGCGCCCGGTGCCAGGATCGAAGCCGACCGCACCTGCCTCTCCCACCACCCCGATCCACCCAGCGCCTTGGCCGAACCCGAGGAGCCCCGGCCGCGGGATCCGAGCCACGGCGCGTCCGTCTTCGCCGCGCAGGCTCGCTCCGTCGCCGTCGACAGTCCAGGTCCAAGCTCCCGCGCAGAGCTGGGCGACGGTGGCCGCGTCGCCCGGTAGCGCCACCCGGCGGCGCTCCTGCCCGCTCGCATCCAGCCAGACCCATGCACCCACAACGCGGACGCGAACCCCGCCGTCCGCGAGCCCGCGCAGGCACGAGGGCAGCCCCAACCCCTCAGTTCGGACCGCTGCGCCCCACATCGTACTGGCCCCGTTCACAGTGGGTTCATATAGTCGCGCGCATGACCAGCATCGACGAACTCCGCCAGCAGGCGGACCGACACCAGCAGCGCTACGCGGCGAGCTTCGCCGGCCATCCGCGCATTACCCGCAACCCCGATCTGCTCCGCACGATCATCGGAGATCTGGAGGGTGTCCGCGCAGCGGCCAGCTCCGCTGGATTCTCCGAGCTGACCACGTCGATCGATCGCACGCTCGAGTCCTACCGGACCGAGGTCGCGCGCGTCGACGAGGCCAAGCGCGACGGGCCGCTCGCCATGTCCGCCAGCCGGGCGATGACGTGGGGACAGTTCGGGATGAACCGGTACCGGCGCAACTACGCCGGGCGGTCCCGCATCGACCGCGACATCGGACTGTTGAAGTCGATCCTCGCCAACCTCGAGACCGTCGAGGCCAACATGGCGCGCCTCCGCGGCGCGCGCCCCACCGACAACGCACTCGCCAACGCGCACGACGCGTCGAAGCGCAACCTCGAGATGTACCGCACCGAGGTTCGTGCGATCCGGGATGTGCAGAACAGCGGCGCGACCAACGAGCGGGCAGGCCGGTTCGCGAACCTCGCCAACGCCCAGTTCACGTTGTACCGGTTCCACTTCGCTGGCAAGTCGCGCCTGTCGCGCAGCCCGGAGCTGCTCGAGCGTCTGCTCGACAACCTCGGCGACTTCCTGGCCGGCATGCGCAGCCTGAAGCTCCAGGGGCTGAACGCCCCGGCGAACGACAAGAACATCAGCGTCGTCGAGAGCAACATGTCGGCGTGGCGCACCGAGCTGGAGGCCATCCGGGCCGCCGTCCGCGATGCGTCGTCGGTCGACCGTGCCGGAGCCCTCGGGCAGGCCGCGAACGAGCGGTTCGAGGAATACCGCGCAGCGTTCGCCAACAAGCCGCGAACGCAGGTCGACCTCGACCTCCTGGGCAACCTCCTCGAAGATCTGCTCCAGATCGCCCGGGGCATGGACGCCCTCGACGCCGACGATGGTGACGATCGCAACGCCGCCAACCTGCAGATCGTGCTCGACCGCATCCGCTTGTACGAGCGGGAGTACGGCCGCATCGAGGAAGCCAGGAAGGGCGCGGCAAACTGATCCTCTGGTTCCTCTTGGTCGGCAACGCCGCCGCGCAGCAAGAAGTCTGCGCCGGCGCGTTCTCCCAAGCTGAGTGGAACGAAGCGCTCGACGCCGTGGACGACGCGCTCGCCGAGCTCGACGGCGCTCGTGCAGACCGCCTCCTCGACTATGCACACCACGAGTTCCGGTGCATGGAGGAGGTCGTTCGCCCCGCCGACGTGGCGCGGATGGCGATGCAGGAGTCGGTGCTCCATTGGTACGATCAGGACCCCGAGGAGTCGCTGCGGTGGGCGTGGACCGTGCTGGAGACCCTCGGCTCGGCCGCAGAGTGGCCCGAGGTCACGCCGGCGCGACTGCTCACCGAGCTGGATGCGCTCCAGCTGCCGGAGTTCGCCGGCCCGACAGACATGGGGTTCGTGCCTCCCAAGGGCGGAGCCTACCTGCGCAATGGCTTCCTGTTGGTCGAGCCGCGCGCGCCGGTGCGGGCGCACGGGCTCGTGCAGGTTGTCGACAAGAAGGGCGTGGCCCAAGAGACCCGATGGCAGGACGGCGCCGCGTTCGACGAGGGCTGGTTCGGCCCGGCCGGGGACGTGCCGACGCCGCGCTGGTACGAGGCGCCCCCACCCCCGGTGAACAGCGCGAGTGGCGGCGTGGCGGCACGGGACCCGGCGAAGGATGTCCCAGCGATGCGCTGGGATATCGAGCCCGAGTGTGTGTGGAAAGGTCAGCCACGTCGGGTGGTGAGCACGGCTGGCAGCGTGACGATCAACCGCCAGCAGTTCGAAGTGCGGGGGGCTGAGGAGCAGCGCGAGTTCCTCCGCACCCTCCGGACCTGCGGTGAGTTCCGGGCGGCCCGACGGTTCACCCGTTGGCGCGAAGCACGGCGAAAGCTTGTGTTGAACGCACGCTCCTACCGCGATTCAATGGAGAAGGCGCTGCTCACACCGGAGCCAACTCGGCGAAAGCGCCGGGGCGCCGCCGAGTAGGCCGGGTGGCTCAGGCCTTGCTCGGCGCGACCAGCTGAGCCCACAGCTCCCGGTTCATTCGCGCGATGTACCGCAGGTCGATGCCCTTGGGACACACCGAGGAGCACTCACCGTGGTTCGTGCAGCTCCCGAAGCCCTCGGCATCCATGGTCTGCACCATGTCCGCCACTCGGCCGCGCTCTGGCCCGCCCTGTGGCAACAGCGCCAGGTGACTGACCTTGGCCGCAGTGAACAGGCTCGCCGACGCATTCGGGCACGCAGCGACGCAGGCACCGCAGCCGATGCACTCGGCGGCGCTCATCGCCTCGTCCGACACCGGCTTGCTGATGGGCACGGCGTTGCCATCTTGTGCAGCGCCGGTGCGCACGCTGATGTACCCGCCCGACTGGATGATCCGGTCGAATGACGACCGGTCCACCATCAGGTCCTTGATCACCGGGAATGCACCGGCCCGCCATGGCTCGACGTGGATCACGTCGCCGTCCTTGAACTGGCGCATATGAACCTGACACAGGGTGGAGCGATCGCCCGGTCCATGGGCCTTGCCGTTCACCATCGCACCACAGGAACCGCAGATGCCCTCACGGCAGTCGTGCTCGAACACGATGGGTTCCTTGCCGCCCTCGACGAGCTGCTCATTCACAATGTCGAGCGCCTCCAGGAACGACATCGCCTCGACGACATCGATCGGGTAGCTCTCGAACTTGCCCTGGGCACTGGGGCCGTCCTGGCGCCAGACGCGCATCTCGACCTTCATGCGTAGCTCCGCTGCGTGAGGGGGACGTAGTCGAACTTGAGCGGCTCGATGTTGCGCTTGGGCGCGTTGCCATCGCCGGTGAACTCCCAGACCGCGCCGTGGCTGAAGTGCTCGTCGTCGCGCATGGCCTCGCCATCGGGCGTCTGGTGCTCCTCGCGGAAGTGTGCGCCGCAGGACTCGTCCCGGGTGAGAGCGTCGCGCACCATCACCTCCGAGAAGTCGATGAAGTCGGCCACCCGGCCTGCGCGCTCCAGCTCCTGGTTCAACGACGCGCCGGTGCCCGGCACGATCAGGTTGCTCCAGAACTCTTCGCGAATGGCCGGGATCTTCGCGAGCGCGGTCTCCAGGCCTTCCTTGGTGCGCGCCATGCCGCAGTCGGCCCAGATGACCTTGCCGACCTCGCGGTGGAACGAGGTGGCCGTGCGCTTGCCGTTGATGCTCAGCATCTTCTCGACCCGCCCCACGACATCGGCCTCGGTGGACGCGAAGGCAGGGTGCTGGGTGTCGTTGAACCCGCCCTTCTGGGGCGCGAGGTAGTGGCCGATCGTGTACGGGATCACGAAGTAGCCATCGGCCAGGCCTTGCATCAGCGCGCTGGCACCGAGGCGGTTGGCGCCGTGGTCGGAGAAGTTCGCTTCACCGATGGCGAACAGCCCCGGCACGGTGGTCATCAGGTTGTAGTCCACCCACAGCCCACCCATCGTGTAGTGGCTGGCCGGGTAGATCATCATCGGCTTCTCAAACGGCGAGTCGCCCGTGATGCGCTCGTACATCTCGAACAGGTTGCCGTACTTCTCGCTGATGATCTGCTTGCCAACCCGCTTGATGGCGGCGTTGAAGTCGAGGTAGACGCCGAACCCGCTCGGGCCAACGCCCATGCCAGCGTCGCACATCTTCTTCGCCGCCCGGCTGGCCACGTCGCGGGGGACCAGGTTGCCGAACGTTGGGTAGATGCGCTCGAGGTAGTAGTCGCGCTCCGCCTCGGGGATTGCCGACGCTGCGCGGGTGTCGCCGGCCTTCTTCGGCACCCACACCCGCCCGTCGTTCCGCAGCGACTCGCTCATCAAGGTGAGCTTGGACTGGTAGTCGCCCTTGACCGGGATGCAGGTGGGGTGGATCTGCGTGAAGCACGGATTCGCGAATCCGGCACCCCGGCGGTACGCCCGGTAGGTCGCGGTGACGTTGGACGCCTTGGCGTTCGTGGACAGGTAGAACACGTTGCCGTAGCCGCCGGTGGCCAGCACGACCGCATCCGCCGCGTAGCGCTCCATCGCCCCCGTGAGCAGGTTGCGGACGATGATGCCCTTGGCGTGGCCATCGATGGTCACGACATCGAGCATCTCGCGGCGCGAGAACATCTTCACCTTGCCCTTGCCGATCTGCTCGGAGAGCGCCTGGTAGGCGCCGAGCAGCAGCTGCTGCCCGGTCTGGCCCCGCGCATAGAAGGTGCGGGACACAAGCGCGCCGCCGAACGACCGGTTGGCCAGGTATCCGCTGTATTCCCGGGCGAACGGAACCCCCTGCGCCACGCATTGGTCGATGATGTCTACGCTGACCTGGGCCAGTCGGTACACGTTCGACTCACGGGCGCGGTAGTCGCCGCCCTTGACCGTGTCGTAGAACAGGCGCCAGATCGAGTCGCCGTCGTTCTGGTAGTTCTTCGCCGCGTTGATCCCGCCTTGAGCGGCGATGCTGTGCGCACGGCGCGGGCTGTCGTGGAAGCTGAACGCGTTCACGTTGTAGCCGAGCTGGGCGAAGGACGCGGCGGCCGAGGCACCTGCGAGTCCCGTGCCGACCACGATCACGGTGTATTTGCGCTTGTTGGCCGGGTTCACCACCCGGATGTTCTGCCGATGCCGGTCCCAGCGCGTCTGGATGGGACCCGTCGGCTCCTGCGAGTCGAGCTGCATGGTGATCTCCGGGAGGCTCAGTGGCCCGCGATGGTGTGCACGACGCCGGTGAGGCACGCCAGCGCGATGGTGATGTTTCCGCCTGCGATCAGGACCGCGAACACGGTGGCCAGTGGCCGGCGCCATGACTGCACAGTCGCGTTGGTGACGCCGAGGGTGTGAATCATGCTCCACACGCCGTGGTACAGGTGCATCGCGAGCGCGAGATTCGCGACGATGTACAGGATACCGACCGGCGGACGCGCCAGACTGGCCGTGAGGTTGGAGTACACGTCGCCGCGATCGAACGATGCGACCGCCGCACCTGGCACCCCGAAGGTGAGGTCGGCGAGGTGGAACAGCAGGAACAGCAGGATGACCAACCCGCCCCACCGCATGGACTTGGCGGCCATGGTGGTGAACTGGTTCTTCCGCGCGTGCTGGTAGCCGGTGGGGCGAGCGGCGCGACTCAGCTGGATGAGCGCAACGGCCGACCAGATGTGCGCGAGGATCGCCACCAGCATGATCAGGCGGGCGGGCCAGATGAACTCGGCGTTCTGGAGGAACTCGCCGTACTCGTTGATGACCTCGGGGCCGAGGAACACCTGCAGGTTGCCCAGCATGTGGATCGTGAGCCAGCCGAGCATCATCCCACCCGTGATCGCCATCACGGCCTTCTTGAACACCGTCGATCCGACCACCATCTGGACCGTTGTTGTCGCTGTCGCCACTGCAACCTCCGTGCGCGCCCACCTAATCGAACGCATGGATTCGCGGATCATGAATTCGACAACGAGGAGCGGCCAACATGAATCAACAGGTTGTACGCCGGCAACAACTGCACCCTCGAGCACGGCCGGTCCGCCTCGATATGAGTTTTTCTCATGGTTTGACGAGCGCAGGTCCACTCAGCCTGCAGACCCGACCCATCATCTGGGGTCAGAGCCCATGCCCGCCGCGAGTCCGGCCGCCACCATCCGAACGGTGTCGTCGAGCTCCAGCCCCTCTGCGCCCTCGGGATCCTGCGAGGCGGCCATGGCGAGGCCGACGCCCAGCTGCACCGTGAGCAGGTCGACCAGCGAACTGCGGGGGATGTCACGGTGCGCGAGCCAGTCCTGCGCCGCGGCCTCCACCCCGCCCAGCCAGGCACGAGAGGCGACGCGGAACGCAGGACGCACCTCCTCCATTCCGAGCTGTCCCCACAGGCTGGACAGGATCGCGTCGCGGGTGCGGTCGAGCAACGCCACGACCTCGGGGTCCCGCCCCATGCCGCCATGCATCAGCGCGAGGTAGGCGTCCGCGCGCTCCTCCACCCAGTCGAGGTAGGCACCCAGGCCGTGCCTGAGCCTCTCGGGCCCTGCTGCGATCTGCGCATCCGGCACCACGGAGTCTGCCAACTCACCCGCGGCAACATCGATACATGCCAGGTAATACGCCCGCTTTCCGCCGAAATAGTGGTAGAGCAGGCCCTTTGACACGCCGGCCTGGGCCGCGATGTCATCGATGGAGACCTCGTCGTAGGGGCGGCGGGTGAACAGGTCCACGCCCAGCGCTATCAGCTGGGCCCGCCGTTGATCGGTGTTCAGCCGTCGAGACATACGCACCTGTAGCCAGTTGCTGGGACTCCGGCGCCGAACCACCCGAGCGCAGTGTTGAACTGTGTTCAATACTCCTGTTGAC
>JBLFXJ010000099.1:0-22601 GCA_047609825.1 Myxococcota bacterium | reverse complement strand
GAGCGCCCGGCGACGTGACCACGCCGCCTATCGGGACTGAGAGACCGGCCCCTGAGCCTCGATGATGGCCTCGGCTGCGGCGAGCACCTTCTTTGGACTGAGCACCTCGGCGAACGAGAGCACGGCCCCGTCGAACCCTTCGAGCGCTTCGCGACACCCGCGCAGCCGGCTCGAGACGGCGACCACGAGATTGCCAGGCGCCCAGTCCCGGAGTGCCGCAAGGCGACGGTCGAGCCAGTCACGTCTCCAGAAGCCGACAATCTCGAGGTGTACCTCTCGACGACCACGGCGGAGCGTGTAGTCGGGCCACACCACCGTGCCTGCCCCCAGCTGGAGCGGACGCGCGCCCTCGAGTAGCTCCCAGTCTGTCTCCAATGCGCGGAATCGTTCGGCGAAGTAGGTCTGCGCCTTGCTCCGCCATGCGCCGGTGTCGCGGTAGTGGGACACCAGACCGTCACCCGCGTCGAGCTCGAGCTGCTTCTCTAGGCGGCGCTGAGTCCACTGCACCGTCGACGTGAGGCGCCACGTGCCCTCATGGAGCAGGAGCGCGGGGAGGAAGTTCGCGAGCTGCATCCCATACCGGGTGGACTGCCGGAACAGCGACGTGGGCCCGTCGACCACCAGCACGAGGGTGTCGTCGACCCGCTCCGCCGCGCACAGGAGCTGGAAGAACTTCACGTACCGGAACAGCTGCTTCATCCGTGGCGCCGTCGGCGCGTCGATCTCGATGCGGACGAACGCCGACTTCAACAACAGCGCCTGCGCCAGCGCCACGTTGTACCGATGGAGCAGCCAGACCGCGTCGGGCACCTCCACCTTCTGCAGCCGCTGGGCCTCCCTGAGATCCGCGTACAAGGTGTCAGCCACCTGCTCGGCGGTCAGCCCATGCCCCGCCCCCACCTCGGCCAGCACCTGCTCCGCCGTGGGCCGGTCGAGCGGTCCTGCGGACAGCGCCAACGGCCCTGCCTGGCGACCCGCGCGGAACACCTCAGCGCGCAATGCCACGGGGTCCAGCAGTGGCTGGGAGTCGAACTCGCTCCGATCGGTGAGCACCTTGGCGAGCCCGCGGACCACGAGGTGGTCTGGCCGATCCCCCACCATGTCGGTCAGAGCCTCGTCGACCTGGGCGCGCGTCCACCGCTCGGCCGCCGCCTCGTTCCACAGCGCTACGAGCTCCGTCGCGGTCTCGACCAAGAGCTCCGATGCGGGGTCGATGAATGTGGGGCGGATGGCATCGCGTCGGACGCGGGCGCGCACGAGGTTGCCGGTGAGCATCAGCGGCCCAGGGCGCGGGACCAGACGGGCGCCATCGACCGGAGCCTCCACGGCTCGATCGCTTGGACGAGCTCCGGCGGGGGGCCGTCCTCCCAGGTACTCGGCAACAACCGGGAGGTGTAGGCCGCGACGACGGCATGGTCTGGCGGCAGCTCGAGGAACGCGGTGGTGATCGATGCGATGCGCTCGATGGCGTCGGGGCGGCGGGCGATGCTCCGGAGGAGGGTGTGGGCCAGCTCCTCGTTCAGGCCCCGACCCGCGTCAGGTGCCAGCACGAGCCGAGCCAGCCACCGCGCGTGCTGAAGCGGCGTCCAGCCACCAGCCAGCGCGAGCCCCTGCATGGCGCCATGGGCCACGTCCAGCTCGAGATCGGTGTCGGGCGGGTCGCGGAGGAACTCGACGAGCGTGGCATCGAGGGTTGGCGCGTCGAACTGATCGGTGGGTGCCGACGTGATGGCAACCCACGGCCAGATGTCGGAGCGCTCCGGCAGGTCGATCATCGCGAGCGCCACGTCGGTGATGCCCTGATCCGGGAGGGTCGTCGCTTCGATGGCCGCGCCGACCAGCGCCAGCGCAGTGGGTTCCAGCGCCGTGAGGCCACGCCTCAGGTTGCGCAGCGCGACGAATCGGGCGCGCACATCCGGATGGTGTTGCGCCTGGGCGGCCTCGACCTCGAGCCAGAGCGGGTCGCGCGGGTCGGTCAACGACGAGATTACGCGCTCCATGGCTCTGGGATCGCCGCCTCGGAGGTCGTCTTGCAGCAAGCTCGACGAGTCTTCCCGGGAGCGGCTCGGCGAACGGGTGCGGTCGCTCGGGAGCCCCGGCTCTGAGCTGGGCGGCGTGGCGCCGAGGCTGTTCCACCGGTTGACGATGGCCCGCATCTCGACAGCATCGCCCCGCGCTGCGCGAACCAGCGCCGTGATCGCCGCGTCGCGGTCGTCGGCTCCGTCGACCAGATCGATGACCGCCTCCAGGTGGTCGAGGCTGCGCCGCTCGGGGGGGAGTTCGGACCACAGTGAGGCCAGCTTGGCAGCATGTCCTGCGCTGGCCAGCTCCAGCGCCACGTCGTCGTGCAGGCGGGACAGGGCACCCTCGTAGTCTCGGGCAGCGATCAGCCCCCTGACAGCCGAACACCACAGGTCAGCGCGGCCTTCGGCCGGCTCGGTCGCGGGCCAGTCGAGGATCACCTCTCGGAGGATGTCGAGCGCGCTGGCCGTGCACTCCGTCGCGCGCATCCACGACAGGAGGACTTGGCACCACTTGTCGAACGCCGCACCCCTGGGCTGGATGGCACCCAGCACCTCGAGCAGCTCCTTGCGCGGATGAATCTCGTCGACGTGATCGAGCACCGCCGACACCGCGCGCGCACGCTCGACGGCCGGGCGGATCACCAGAGGGCGCCACACGCGGTGCTCCCCGTTCATCACGGTGAGCGCGACGAGGCTGGCGATGACATCGTCATCCAGCGGCGCTCCGGCGCGAAGCCGAGCCCGGACCGCCCGCATGGCGCCATCCGGATCGCGCTCGATCAGCTCCTCGGACACTGCACTCACGCCGGGCACACCGCTGCGGATCAGCTTGCGGATCCCCTCGCCCCACCCATCCTGCGCGACGGGTCCGTCGTACAGCTCTGCCGCCGTCTCTACCGCCTCGGGATCGTTGGCGTTCAGACGATTCCGAACGTAATACGCCACGAGATCGCGCCCCTCATCAGGCGATTCGGTCGCTGCCACCAACCGGAATCCAGGGGGTTCGCGATCGGTAACCACCAGGTCCAGCCGGCGCGGATCGGGCTGCGGATCACCGATTGAGATCCGCAATGAGAGCCGGAGTCCGCGCGGCAATGACGCGAGCAAGGCGAGGGTGAACCACCTGGCCGGGTTGGCGGCCGAGCGGAGCACCGCAGGCGGCACTACCACCGCTACAGGTCGCTTTTGCCGCCTGAGACCCGCGATCGCCGCCGAGAGCGTGCGGATGGTCTGCTTGCGGGACCCGCCCAGGGAGGCAGCGTGCCGCATCAGGAACCGCAGCGACTCCACGGACGGCTCACGGCCGTCGAGCTGATGCGCGTTCGACGCATCGAACCAGCTGGGCTCCGTCCACAGCCACGCCGGCTGGTGCACGCCGCCGAGGTGCTCCGAGTCAACGATGCGCCACACCGTGGTGGTGCCAGACCGGCGGCACACCCCCCACCGGCTCTCCCCGAGGGGCACCACTCTGTCGATGGGACCGGCCATGCCCTTGAGGCGCACGTCGTAGGCGACGAGCCGCTTGAGCTCGCGTGGGGACAGCAGGTCTGGCCGGCTCGCGAGCGCGCGCGGCGACGGCCCATCCAGCAATATGTGGACGCGCGGTAGGGTGAGGGGCATTTGGCAGGCACTCTATCGGATGATCACCCCTCCGGGGGGGTGATGAACACCTCGATGCGACGATTCTGGTCTTGCCCGGAGGGCAGGTCATTGGAGGCCAGCGGTTCCCACGCCCCGCGACCCGCAACCTCCAAGCGCGCTGGATCCACATCGGATCCCGCGATCAGCAGCTCGGCGAACGTCGCGGCCTCGAACAGCGATAAGTCAAGGTTTGAACTGAATGGCCGGTCACCGGCAGGGAGCGACCGGTCGCTCGTATGACCCACGATCCGGATCCGATGCTCCGAGTTCACCGACAGCGCCATCCCGAGCAGGTCCACCGTCATGGCCGCCTCGTCGCGCACCTTCCGAGAGCCGGAGGACCGGAAGAGCAGTGCTGTAGGAATGCGCAATCGGGTGGTTCGACCCACCCGCGTGACGGCCACCTCCGTGCCAGCGAATACCTGCGTGAGCTCGGCGAACAACCGATCGGGCGGCGCGGTCTCGTCGCAAGAGGTGGCCTCGGCCTCCAGCCGCCGAACGGTCTGGCCGAGTGCGATCACCTCACGCTCGAGCTGCGCCTCCAGGTCCGACCCGTACCTCGGCGCGCAGCCAGCGAGCAGGACGAACACCAGCGCCCTCATCGACCCAGCCCGCCGCGGGCGAGCGTTCGCCGATCCCCCGCGATGCAGGGGTCGAGGACCCAGTCCGACGAGTGGAAGGTCTTCTGCGTCTGACGGCCGCGCCCGGAGCCGCGCACGTCGAGCCACCGCCGCACCCACCGCCGAACGCTGTGCGGGTAGCGAGGCGCCCACCGACCGTCTACGCGGATGAGCGCCTTCTCCATCCACGCCATGTGCAGTGGGCGCTCCGACACGAGTTCACCCTTGTGCGGGCCGTCGATGAACCGCAGTCGCCCATCCCGGCCGGGGCCGAACGGCCCATCCTCGGGAGGGCGACCGATGGCGTTAGCCCAGTCGAGCATCGCCTGCAGGTCGTCCTCCACGTCATTGCGGCGTGCGAGGGCCGCGAAGCTCTCGCCGCACGCGGCCGCGTCGTCCGTCGCCCGGTGGGCGTTGTCGAGCGACACATCGAGCCGCTGGACCAGATCGCCCAGGCGGTGGCTGCGCGCGTCCGGGAAGCAGCGCATCGACAGGTCGACCGTGTCGATCTCGGCGAGGGGCTCGGGCCATGACCAGTCGATCCGCTTGAACTCAGACGTGAGGAATGCAAGGTCGAACGGGTAGTTGTGTGCGACCGTGACCGCGGACTGGAGCAGGTCTCGCACATGGTGCGCCACGTCGGCGAACCGCGGCGCGTTCGCCACATCGGCATCGCTGATGCCCGTGATCTCCGTGACCTTCCGGGGGATCTCCTTCTCCGGGTTGATCAGGTAGGAATGGTCTTCTCTCGATTCGACCCGGCCGTCTTCGCCGAGCCGCAACACCACGGCCGCGAACTCGATGATCCGATCGCCCGCGAACGGCTCGAGTCCCGTGGTCTCCGTGTCGAAGGCGATGATGGGCAGGTGCTTCCAGCGCATATCAGGCCCCTACGAGGGGGCGGATGGCGTCGCGGGCGGCCTGCTGGGCCGCGTCGCGGTGGGTGAGCCACTGGACGTGGGCGTTCGGTCCTACGTCATTGGCGATTCCGAGCACCGCCACGAACGGGATCTCCGCCCGTTGGCATGCCCACGCCACGGCGTAGGCCTCGAGGTGCTCCACCTCCCACCCATCCGCGAGCCGCTCGGCGAGGGCACGATCGGTGGTGACCGCTCCAACGGTGAGCACCCCGACCTGCGGCAAGGCCCCCAGGCCGGCGACGAGGGCGGGGTCAGCGTCGATGGGCCCCGGAGGCCGTGGCACGTAGCCCAGCCCGAGGACCGCCACCCCCCACGACAGCCCGAGCCGGGCCGCGATCACGGCGGATCCGATCGGCGGCCCAGACCGGTAGGCGCCAGCCGTGCCGATCATGACCACGCCGTCGGGCCGATGCCGCTCGAGGAGCACCGCCGCTGTCGCCGCAGCGACGACCGGGCCAACCCCCACGACCTGGCCCTCCAGCTCTCCCAGCTCTTCCCTTGCAGCCGCCACAATCAGCATCTTCGCTCCGCGGATCACACGCTCACCACACGCCACTGTCGGGAGGTCGCCGGCGGCCTGCTAACAGGCGGCGGCGGCGCCGAGCCCACCCGGGCCGGGCTTCGATCTCACCCCGCCGCGAGGGCCCGTACCCGCTCCATCACCGCATCGGCGTGGCCCTTGACCTTCACCTTCGGCCAGACCTCCGCCACCCTGCCTTCGGCGTCGAACAGCACCGTCGTGCGGTGGATGCCCTGGTATTCCCGGCCGTACAGCTTCTTCGCGCCCCACACGCCCCAGGGCTCGAGCACCTCGCGCGCGGGGTCTGACAGCAGCGGGAACCCGAGCGAGTGCTTGCTCGCCCAGTTCGCCTGCTTGCGTACGCTGTCGGCGCTGATGCCGATCACCGCCGCGCCGACCGCAGCGAACTCCGACGCGAGGTCGCGGAAATCGCAGGCCTCGGTGGTGCATCCCGGCGTGTTCGCCTTTGGGTAGAAGAACACCACCACCGGCCGCCCTCTAAACGACGACCACGCCACCGGCGTGCCCTCCTGGTCGGGCAGGGAGAACTCCGCGACCGTTGCACCGCGCGCCAGCATCTTCGCCTCCACCCCTCCCCTGTACCATCTCGCAGCACACCAGCGCGCGCGATACGGCAGGCCCACCGGAGGGTTGGGTGGGCAAGCAGGACATCGACTGGCTGTTGCTAGGTCGGTACGCCTTGTTGATCACGCTGGCGACGCTGATCCCGATCCCGATCCTCGACCGCAGCATCGAGAACTTCTTCCGGCGCAGGATGGTGCGCGCCATCGCCTCCCGGCACGGCGCCACGCTGCCTCCGGCGGTGGTGGCAAAGCTCGCCGACGAGCCGTTCGGTGGCTGTCTCGGGTGCCTCGCAGCCATCGTGCTGTGGCCGGTCCGCAAGATCCTGCGGACGGTGTTGGTGGTGTGGCAGGCGAAAGCGCTGGCGGACACCACCTCGGAGGTGGTGCACCGAGGCCTGATGCTGGAGGAGGCCTTCGGCGAGGGCTGGCTGCCCGCGGACGAGACCACCGAGGTGCGCACAGCGATGGACCGCGCGCTGCACAAGGTGGACACCCGGCCGGTCGAACGTGCCCTGATGGGCACGCTGCGGGACCAACGGGATGACCTCACAGCCGTGGTCCGCGATGCTGTACGCGTCGCTCGGCAACGGGCGAAGGGAGCGTCACCGAGGGCAGCGCTCGCGGACGCGGCGGACGCCGATGGCCTCGGGCAGGACGCCGATCAGCTGTCCGCGTCGATCAAGGCCTCGATCCAGGGCGTGGGGCTGGTGCCCGAGGTACTGTATTGGTTCCGGGCCGCAATGGGCGCGCCGCCCCACGTTCCCGCGGCCATTGGCGGGGCCGTTGAAGTGGCCGAGGTGCTGCCCGCCGACGACGCCGAGGCCCCACCCGCCATCGGCACCACGGCGATCGCAGTGGTGGAGGACGCGGTGGAGGTGAGCGACGATCCACGGGATGACTGACCCCCTGGCCGTGCTCACCGAGGTGTTCGGCCATGCGAGCCTGCGCCCCCTGCAGGATGAGGCGGTGCGAGCATCGCTAGCCGGAGGGGATGTGGAGCTGGTGCTGCCCACCGGCGGAGGGAAGTCGCTGTGCTACCAGCTCCCAGCCGTGGTGCGGCAGCGCGACGGACTCGGGCCGACGCTGGTGGTCTCGCCGTTGATCGCGCTGATGGAGGATCAGGCGGCATCGCTCCGGGCGCGCGGCGTACACGTCGAGCTGGTGCACAGCGGAATGCGGTGGGCCGAGCAACGCGAGGCCCTGGGCCGTGCCGATCGCGCGGCGCTGATCTACTGCAGCCCGGAGCGGGTGGCCGTCAAGCGGTTCCAATCGTTCCTGCAGCGCCTGGAGGTTTCCGCCGTCGCGGTGGACGAGGCGCACTGCCTGTCCGAGTGGGGCCACGACTTTCGCCCCGACTACCGCAAGCTGGGTGTGCTGCGAGAGCTCCGGGTGCCGATCATAGCGGCCACCGCCACGGCCACGCCCCGGGTACGGCAGGACATCCGCGAGGTCCTCCAGATGGAGGACCCAGTCCGGATCAGCGGCGGTTTCGAGCGCTCGAACCTACGATTCGAGGTTGAGCACGTGTCGGCCGACCGCGGCCGTACCGCGCGGGTCGGAGCGCTGCTCGACGAGGCCGGGCTCGGACACCGGAGCTCACCCGGGCGGGCCATCGTGTACGCCTCGAGCCGGAAGCGCGTCCGCTCCCTCCGCAATGCGCTAGCAAAGCGTGGCTTTGACGCCAGCTGGTACCACGCGGGGCGCACCGATGGCGCCCGCGCGCAGGCCCAAGCCGCGTTCACCGATGGTCGCGCCGCGGTGCTCGTCGCGACCACGGCGTTCGGGATGGGGGTCGATGTGCCGGATGTCCGGCTCGTTATCCATGCACAGGCGCCCACCACCCTCGAGGCCTGGTATCAGCAGGCAGGGCGTGCCGGACGGGACGGGGAGCCGGCGCGTTGCGTGTTGCTCTGGTCCCGCGCCGATGCGGTGCTCCGACGCCGACTCGTGGGACCCAATGCACCGCCGGGCGCGGACGCCGGCTGGCGCGCGCTGGAATCCCTCGCCGAGGGCACCGCGTGTCGCCAACAGGCGATCGTCCAGTACTTCACGGGCGCGGACGCAAGGCCCTGCGGGCGGTGCGACTGCTGCACCGACACGGCATCCGTTCGCGCCTCCGTCGACCACATGGAGCAGCAGACCGCCACCCGGCGCCAGGCGCGCTCAGCCAAGGCCGCGCGAGAGTCGACCGTCACGCTCGATGGCGACCAACACGACACCGTGGTCGCCTTCGTCGACGGCCTCCGCAAGCCTGTGGGGCGTGGACTGATCGCGGCGGGCCTTCGCGGCTCCAAGGCCAAACGGGTGAAGCGCGTCAAGCTCGAGGACAACCCCCACTTCGGCGCCCTCAAGGGCACTCCCGAGGTCGCGATCTTCCGCGCACTGGACGACCTGGTGCAGGTGGGCCGGCTGGAGCCGAAGGGCAAAAAATACCCCACACTGTGGATCGCTGCGAAGCCGGTTCGGCCGCCCCGTCGGGCAGGCGGTAGCGCTCGCCCGGGCGCCCCGACCGGGCTCGCGCGGGCGCTCACCAACCTGCGGCGTCGTGAGGCACGAAAGCGGCGTTGGAAGCCGTATCAGGTGCTCACCAACGCGACCATCGCAGCGATTGTCACCGCCAGACCGAGCACTCTGGACCGGCTCGCGGAGGTGAAAGGCATCGGGCCGAAGAAGGTGGAGCGCTTCGGTGGCGCCATCCTGGAGGCGGTGGCGCTAAACCCCGAGTGAGCGTCAGCCGCGGGCCTCACGCATGGCCGCGATCACAGTGTCCTGGGTGATCACTTCGGGCAGCGCGATGGGTGAGGCTGCCGGATCAGCGGGAAGCACCAGGTAGAATGGCACTCCGGCCCGGCCATACCGCCGCAGCCACTCGGTGATGGTGGGGTCGCGCCGCGTCCAGTCCGCCTTGAGCGGCACCACTCCCAGCTCGTTCATCGCCTGGCGCACCGGACTGGTCTCGAGGATGGCGTTCTCGTTGACCTTGCAGGTGAGGCACCAGTCCGCCGTGAAGTCGATGAACACAGGCTGGCCAGACAGCGCGGCGACCCGCTCCTCCGAGAACGACTGCCACGGAATCTCGTCCTCGAACGACAGCTCTGCGGCCAGGCTCCCGTCGTCGCAGGTGCTCTCCTCGGCGAACTGGAGGTCGAGCAACATGTACCCAGCGAGCGTCGAGACACCGATGGCACCCACGGCGGCGATCAGCTGACGCTGCCGAGTGGCGGCGAGCCCCCCGAAGTGCCCGTAGCCCCAGACACCCAGCGCGACGAACACGAGGAAGTACATGAACTGGGCGGCGCGGTCCGGCCCGATCTGGCTCATCAGCACGCTGGTCAACCACACCGCGGTGAGCACCAGGGTGAACCCGAGGAGCTGCTTGAACCACTCCATCCAGGCACCGGGCTTGGGCAGGAACCGGTACAGCGCGGGCACGAACGCGATCACCAGGAACGGAAATGCGAGGCCGATTCCCACCAAGGTGAAGATAGCGAGGAGCACAGGCGTGGGCGCACCGAACGCGAACGCGATGGCGGTGCCGAGGAACGGTGCCGAGCACGGAGTGGCGAGCAAGGTCGCGAACACACCCGTGAAGAAGTAGCCGACAGGCCCCTCGCGGGAGCCGGCCTCACTGGCCGTTCCGACCCCGAACGCGGGGATCTCGAACACGCCGAACAGCGACAGGCCGAACACGAACACGATTGTGGCGAGTGCTGCGACATAGGGCGGGTACTGGAACTGGAACCCCCAGTCCACCTCGAGGCCGAACGCCACCCGCATCACCAGCACCGTGACGGCGAGGGAGAGGAAGGAGAAGACGATGCCGCCGGTGTAGGCGAGCCCGGCGACGCGCTGCTCCTTCGCGGTGATGTCCACCTGCTCGACGAGGCTGTACAACTTCAGGGTGAGCACCGGCAGCACGCACGGCATGATGTTCAGCAGCAGGCCACCGATGAACGCCGAGATCAGGTTGAGGAGCAACCCGGAACCCGTGACCCCGGTGGCCGCAACGGGCGATGCCACGCCGAGCGGGACGGCCTCGGCATCGGGAGCCCCCGCCGCGTCGGCGACACCCTCCACGCCGCCGCCGCCGCCGTCGGTCACGCCGAGCCTCCACAGGGGGGACGTGGACGGCTGCACCTCGGTGCCCGTGGGCGCCCAGTTCAGCGGCACCATCACCTCGGTGCGCACCCACCGATCCCCGAGCTTCACCTGGAACAACCCACCCGCTCGGTCCGTCTTCGGGAGCGGGTCGGGCTCGAACGCCTCACCTTCGAGCAGCGCGAGCACGCCACCGTCTGGGGTCGCCTTGAGGTCGAACCCCGTGAGCATCCAGTCCATCGACGTGGCGATGGGGGTGAAGGTCGGCCAGGCGTCGTCGCCGACGACCAGCCGCGTGCCGTCTGTGGGCGTGAGCTTCAACGCCACCTTGAAGGTGTGGTTGGGGAGCACCGCCGACGGCGTGACCGCATGCTCGGACGTGAGGCCGGTCTCGCCCAGGATATCCGTCGGGTGCTGCTTGACGTAGTGGTCGAACAGCTTGCCGAATCCGCTGTCGCCCGCCTCGGGGCCGACCACGAGGGGCAGCTCGATCTCCGCGTCTCCGGGGATGCAGCTGGTGAGACAGACCAGCCATCCCGCTTTGGCCCGGATCGGGTAGGTGCCTGGCGCTACACCCGGATCGACCTTCAGATCCGCCACCAGGAGGACCTGATCCTCGTAGCCGTAGCTGATCTGGCCGTCCTGCTCGAACCGCTGGGGCACCGGGTACTGGTGGGTGGTGACCGTGATCCCGGCCGGCAGGGTCCACTCGATGTCGGTGGGCAGGCCAATATCGCCCGGCGACTTCCAGTAGGTGTGCCAGTCCTTCATCTGCGTGAGGTGCAGCCCCACGCGTGCCGTGCTGCCGGGTTGCACGGCCGCCCGATCGAGGGCCAAGCGCGCATGCACCGGGTGGTTCTTGCCGTCGGGGTTCTTCGGCTGAACCGATGCTGTAGCAGGCAACACCGTGAAGTCAACGACCGGCGGCGCTGGCGGCTTCGGTGAGGCCTTTCCACCCGCGATGGCCCCACTCCCGACGAGGAGCGCACCGGCGACGACGCAGATTCTCGACCACATACCGAACCCCTTGGGCGTCACCGTCTCGTCACGGCGCCGGACGCTACATTATCCAGGCGGACCGTCACGGCGCGTCAACCATTGGTCGCAGTACGTCCCAGCACGCCACCAGAGCCGGCGTAGCTCTTCCATTCGCGCCACCGCGACCCCAGTGACTCATCGATCCGACGCTTGCACGACGCGCGTTCATCGTTCAGGGCGTACACACTCCTGGCCAGCGCCACGAATGCGGGACCGAAGGTCGCGGCGCGCTCGTGCTCGCGCAGGGCGTCCTCCACCTCCCACAGCGCGGTGTTCACGCGCACCAGCTCCGGCCACTGCTCCAAGGTGTCGACCGCCGGCAGTTCCAGACGCTCCCAGCCCGCGGCGAGCTCTCGTCGGCGCGCCTGGGCCGCCTCCCGGCCCGGTTGCGTGGGGAGCCGTGAGGCCTTCAAGTCGAGGATCGTGATGCGGTCGATCACCTCACCGAGCGGCAGCTCCACCCACACCTGGCACCTCCGCGCATGCCCGCACCGGCACGTCACTCACGGGATATCGGGACCAGCAGGAGAGGGCCCGTGAGACGCTCCCACATGCTCGCCGCCCTCGCCGTCATCATCGGCGGCTGCGGTCCCACGCTCGAAGAGCAGCAGATCGGTCACCTGCGGCACCTGATGGGTGACGTGCGTCTCGGGCCCGATGGCCAACGGGACGTGCGGATTCCGGTCTTGCCAGGCGAGACCGCGCTGCTGGCCACCGTGCAGGGAACGTCCCCGAACGGAGCGCATGTGCGGGAGTTCCTCACCCCGGAGGGGGTGCAGGTGTTCGACGCCAACGCCGAGGCGAGCTCACCCCGCTCGAAGACCAACGCCGGCTTCGTCGGAGCCGCGGCATCGCTCGGCTGGCCGGTGCTCGCAGACGACCCGCAGCTCTCGCAGGGCAACTGGCCCCTCGCAGTCGGGGTCGCCCAGGCCGATGGCCGGTATGTGCGCGACACGGCGCGAGTGGACGTGCTGCTCAAGAGCGACGACGACGCCACCTCGGGAACGCTCCGCGTAGCGATCGTGTACGCCGGCGATGTCGCCCAGGACGACGCGTTCATCGAGGCAATCCGTCTCGCCGTTGAGACCTGGCGCGAGCTGTACGGCGCGTTCGGGATCGCGCTCGACGTGGAGGAGCACGAGTACCCGGTGGGTGAGCTCCAGGCGCCGGGCACCGGGTCGGAGCAGCACTACATCGCTATCGCGAAGCAGACCGGCATCGGCGTGACGAACGTGGTCATCGCGCCGCGGATCATGGGACTGTCCGATGTGTACGGTGTCGCGGGCGACATTCCTGCCCCACTCGTCGCCACCCCCCGCACCGCGGTCGTGATCAGCGCGGAAGACGCCCGGGGTCCCGACGGTCGGATGTCGGAGACCGAGCTGCGCATCCTGGGCGAGACGCTGGCGCACGAGACCGGCCACACGCTGGGGCTGTTCCACCCCGTCGAGACGACCTACGACCTGTGGGACGCCCTGGAAGACACCGAGGAATGCGAAGGCGAACGCGCTTGCATCAACCGCCTTGGCGAGAACATGATGTTCCCGTTCCCCGTGTGCGGCTTCTTCACCTGCACGCCCCAGACCATGGTGTCCGAAGCGCAAGCCACCATCGCCCACGGATACGTGGGAGTGGACTGACGGGAGTAGGCAAAACACCGCTACATCACCTGACGTACACCTGACTGCGGCGTCGCCTTGCATGCGCAACCTTGGAATGGCGCCGAACGATCGATACACTGCCATGCAGGAGGTTGTGGATGCTCCTCACCGTTCTCCTCTTGGCCGCCGCGGCGGTGCTCCTCGGAGTCGCAGGCCTGGCGCTCTGGGAGTTCTGGAACGAGGCAGAAGTAGAGGGTGCAGCGCACGTTCTGACTGCAACTCCTGCCCGCACGCCAACGCCACCCACGCTGGACCGGCAGCAACGCATCGCCAGCCGCAGGGCCCCTCGTCGGCCCCCGCGCCCGCCCACGCCGATCCCGCCTCCCGAACTGCGGCGGTTTCCAGCCTCATACGGCCCGGTCGACGAAGACGAAGACGAGTCCGACATGGAGACCGTCATGGCGTTCCCGACCGACTACCTGCGGGACGAGGCTGACGGCGAGACTGTGGTGGTGAAGGCCGAAGACTATCTCTACGACGACGCCCACCTGGACGAGTAGCGAAGCAGTCGGCGCGCGTTCGCACCGGTGACCGCGAGGAGCTGCTCCGTCGTCATGGAGCGGTCCTCGGCGAGCGCCCGGGCCACCAGGGCCGCGTGAGCGGGTTCCCCATGAGCCGCCCCCGCCACCGGACGATCCGGCGCGTCGGATTCGACCAGCAGCCGATCCAGCGGTACCGAGCCCGCACCCGCCCTCGCCTTCGCGCTGCGGAGCACGTCCGGTCCGACGCTGACATGCAGCCCCGCGGACAGGACGCTTCGCGTCTGCTCAGGGCCGCCGGACCAACCGTGGACCATACCGCCAGCAAGGTCGAACCCGGCCAGCTCATCGCGGAGCACCTGCCAGGCGCGCACGCAGTGGAGCACCACCGGCAGTCGCCTCTCGGCCGCCAGCGCAAGCTGGGGCCGCAGCACGACACGCTGGCGCTCGCGCGCCGCCTCGGTACCGGCCCGCCGGAAGTCCAGACCACACTCGCCGATGCCGTGCGCATGCTGCATGCCCGCGAGTGCCCGCACATGGTCCAGCGCATCGGCATCCTGCGCCCACCACGGGTGCACACCGACGACCCAGGCGCATCCGGTCTCTCGGGCGATCCGTCGCAACCGCGACTGATCCGCGGGATCTGCCGCGGCGATGACGGCGCCCCCTACCCCCACGGCGCGCGCGCGGGCGATCACGTCGGCCAGCGGCGCATCGATCCGGTCCAGGTGGCAGTGGGCGTCGACCCCGGCACTCACTGCTGGGGCTCTCCCTCCGCTTCCAGCGCTTCCAGCGCTTCCAGCGCTTCCTTCTCGGCCTGAAGGGCCTGCTCGGCCTCCTTCAGCTTCCGGTCCAGGTCTTGTTGCGGATCGTTGCGCTTCAGCCCGCCGAGCACTTTCACGCCCGGCTCCGCCGCAGCCTCGGTGGGAGAGGCACCCGCCGCGCCGTCGTCGGACGAGCGATTGCCAGCCCAGAGCACGATGCCCAGCGCGAGCACCAGCAACCCGCCCACGACGGCCAGCAACAGCATTGACTCCAGCACGCTCATGCGCTCGGCAGAGCGTGCGGCCGGCGCAGAAGCGGCGGACCCAGTGGTCTGTGGAGGCGACGCCGGCGGAAGCGGAAGCGCTGTGGGCGCGATGGACTGAGACGGCAGCGTGGTGGCCAGCTTCGGCGACATGGTGCTGGCTACGCCAACATCGGGGCGCCGGGGCGCAGTTAGCCGCGGCGCGCCCATGGCCGGAGACCGCCGCGATGTAGCAGCGGCAGGCGCAGGCGGCAGCTTGCGACTCGGAGCCGGAAGGATGGGCGTGCGGCTCCGCGTGGGCGCCGGGGGCGTCGCTGCCGCGGGCCCGACGGCGATCTCTGGCAGCTTGTCCCGCGTGGGAGGCGTGGGCGTCGGCTCGGTCATGGCGGCGCGCCCCGCAGCGCGACGCTGCTGTCGCGCGACCGTCGGATCATCCCACGGCACGAAATCGGGCGATGGCACGAAGTCCGACGGCGCGGGCTTCTTCCCCTTCCCACGGGTGGGGCCGGGCTGGCGTCGGTTGCTGGACAAGGGTCGGGAGCCTCCGGCCCCACCTTAACCCCAGTGGCGAACCGGGAGCGGGCCGATAGGTGGCGGGGCCATCGACGAGGCTGCGGAGGACGGTCCCTCCCCTCCGCCGTCTTCCCCGACGACGCCCAACGAAACGCCCGCCCTGCGGGCTCTGGAGGCCCTCATGCGGACCCCATTCCCTGCCGCCGGCTCCACCGACACCACCATCCCCAACGCTGCCAACCCGCGCCGATTGTCGCGCACGCTTACCGCCCCACGGCGCGCGGCATGGGCTCCGGTGATCGCGCTCACCCTCCTCGCAGGCTGTGGGAAGCGTCCTGCACCGAGCGCCGATGTGCCGTCTGACGCCAGCGAGTCCCCACTCGACGCGCTCACCCGCGATGTGCAGACCTCCATGGACACCGCCGCGGATCCGTGTACCGACTTCTACCGGTACGCGTGCGGTGGCTGGCTGGACAGCACCACCATCCCCGACGACAAGTCCAGCGTCACCCGCTCGTTCACCGCGATCGCGGACAGCAACCTGGAGACGCTCCGAACAATCCTGGAGCGGGCCGCCGAGGCGCCCGGCGACGATCCTGATGTCCAACGGATCGGGAGCTACTACGGCGCATGCATGGACCAACCGACGGTCGATGCGCGGGGCGCAGACCCGATCGCGGAAGACCTCGCGGCGGTGGCCCAGATCGACTCCCGCGACGCGCTCGTCCGCACCCTCGCCGAGCTCCACTACGCTGGCCTCGGCGGGCTCTGGGGCAGCTGGGTCGACGCGGACGCCAAGTCGCCCGACACCTACGTGCTCAATCGCGCACAAGGGGGGCTGGGCCTGCCGGATCGCGACTACTACCTGAGCGACGACCCGAACATGGTGGAGATCCGCGCGTCCTACCTGGCCCATGTGGAGAAGATGCTCCCGCATGCCGGGACCGGCGCCGATCAGGCCAAAGCCACCGCGGAGCGGATCCTGGCCTTCGAGACCCGCCTCGCCGAAGCCTCGTGGCCTCGGGTCGATCTCCGCGACGCGGAGAAGGTGTACAACAAGCTCGACAAGAGCGAGGTGGCAGCGTCGATGCCGTCTTGGGACTGGGAGGCCTACTTCGCGGCCGTGAAGGTGGAGCAACCCGCCGACGTGGTCGTGATGACGCCCTCGTATTTCGAGAAGCTCGACGGCATCCTGGCTGAGACCGAGCTGTCGACCATCCGCGACTACCTCTCGTGGAACATCGTGAACCGCGCCGCACCCCACCTTTCCTCGGAGATCGAATCGGCCGACTTCGCCTTCTACGGCACGGTCCTCCGCGGGCAGCAGGAAGAGGAACCACGGTGGAAGCGATGCGTCCGGCGGACCGACGGGGCGCTCGGCGAGCTGTTGGCCCAACGGTACATCGAGGCCTCATTCCCTGGCGACTCCAAGGCCATCGCGCTGGACATGATCCAGCGGATCGAGGGCGCGTTCGAGCAGGGTCTGCCCGACCTGGAGTGGATGGACGACGCCACCCGGGCCCAGGCCGTTCAGAAGGCACGCGCGATCACCAACAAGATCGGCTACCCCGACAAATGGCGTACATACCCGGGTCTCACCGTCAGCGGCGATGACTATTGGGGCAACCTCAAGGCCCACTGGCGGCACGAGTCCGCGCGCGAGCTCGGCCGGATCGGCAAGCCGGTCGACAAGTCCGAGTGGTACATGACGCCGCCGACCGTGAACGCCTACTACAACCCGACGGGCAACGAGATCGTGTTCCCGGCGGGCATCCTCCAGCCCCCGTTCTTCGATGCGTCGTACCCGAAGGCCTTCAACTTCGGCGCCATCGGCATGGTGATGGGGCACGAGATCAGCCACGGCTTCGACGACGAAGGACGCAAGTTCGCCCCGACGGGTGAGCTGAAGGAGTGGTGGGCCGCCGAGGTGTCAGAGCGCTTCGAGGAGCGTGCCGCCTGCGTGGTCGAGCAGTTCGATGGGTTCGAGGTGGAGCCCGGTCTCAGCGTGAACGGCAAGCTCACCCTGGGCGAGAACATCGCCGATCTCGGTGGGATCAAGCTTGCATATGAGGCATACCAGTCGCATGTGGCCGAGCATGGAGCGGAGCCGGAGATGGGCGGACTGACGCCAGAGCAGCAGTTCTACGTCGCGTATGCCCAGGGCTGGTGCACCCTCCGTCGGCCAGAGATCGCGCGCCAATATGCCCAGACCGACCCCCACTCCCCGCCGGACTTCCGCGTCAACGGCCCGCTGATGAACACGCCCGCTTTCGCAGAGGCCTTCGCCTGTGAGCCCGGCGACCCGATGGTCCGCGCCGACCTGTGTCAGATCTGGTAAGCCAGCCCGGCAGCTCCGTCAGCGCGACACGTCCCGGCTGATCACTGCGGCCCCTGCAGTGGCTGCGCCGGCGGTTCCAGCAGCCGCCAGCGCCGCCACGCCGAGCTGTCCGAGCACACCATAGGGCAGGGCCCAAGTGAGCAGGAACCCGCAGATCAGCGTGGCGAAGAACACGACGAACCACACGCCCTGTTGCGACGTGCGTACGTCCTTGGCGACGCTGGACACGATGGTGCACACCGTGCCGATGAACATCGCCCACAGGGGCCCGCCGAGCAGGAAGGCCACCCACCAGGCGGGGTTCGATGGCAGGTGCTGGGAGTGCGCGGCGGTCACCGGAAGACTCGTGGCCACGAGGGACGCGCCTCCGCTGATCACCACGTACAGCAGAAACGCCGGGCCCACGGCACCGAGGACCTTGCCGACGAGCAGCTCGTGCCGGCGGACCGGTGCCAGCAGCAGGAAGGTGAGGGTTCCACACTGCCTGTCGTGGAGCACCGAGTGCCCGGCCAACACCGCCGCGATCCCCAGGAATTGGCTGTACATCAGGAAGTTGTACGCCGCGACGATGCCACCGACCGCGCCGTCGACGAGGAGGACGGGGTCGACATCGCCGCCCAGCACCGAGGCCAGCGTGGCGAGCCGGGCGGGATCACCGGCCACCAGCTGCATCAGGAGCAAGGCAAGCAACACGATACCGCCGACCAGCCCATACAGGGTGCCGATGACGCCTAGCATGACGGGTTGACGCCGCTGCTCGAGCCACTCCCGCCGGGCGATGTGCAGCACGCGGCCGATCATGGCTCACCCCCGACCCGATCCGCGTAGAATCTGTACAGCGGTCCGGGCTCGGGCACCACGCGGTCGCCGTCCAAGACGTGCGCGCCGATCACGGTCTGACGCACCAGGACCACCCGATCGCAGATGTGGCTCGCCGCGAACAGGTCGTGGGTCACGAGCACCACCGCGACTCCGGCGTCCGCCTGCCGCCGGATGGCCCGGTGCATGGTCATGGTGCTCAGTGGATCGAGGTTGGACGTGGGCTCGTCGAGCAGCAGCAAGCGCGGCCGGAGGAGGAGCGCGCGGGTGAGGCTGACCTTCTGCCGCATTCCGCTGGAGTAGGCGCCCGAGGGCGCGTCGAGCGCAACCTCCGACAGCTCCAGCTCTTCGAGCACCGGACCGGCGCGCTCCCGGATCTCTGCTCGACCGAGGCCGAACAGACCCCCGAAGTACTCGAGGTTCTCCCATCCGGAGAGCAACGGATACAGGCCGGCTTCGGCCGTGATCAAGCCGATGGAGCCGGTGGCCTGGACTGCCACGTCCACCGCATCCACCCCGCCCACGGTGACCGTACCCGCCGTCGGCGCGATCAGGCCCGCCATCAGCATCAACAGCGTGCTCTTGCCACCGCCATTCGGCCCGAGCAGCCCCAACACCTCGCCCGCGTGGACCGTGACCTCCACATCGTGCAGGACCGGTCCCAGCGCGCCGAAAGTGCGACCGAGCCCGCGTGCTTCGACCAGCATCATCCCTCCCCCAGCGCAGCCACGTAGGCATCGAGCTCACGAAGCTCCTCCGTGAACGGCGCTTGGACAGGCGGGAACCGGAACCCTGTCTTCGGATCCAGATCGAACGCCGTGACGCGGAAGCTGATCGCGAATCGTTCCCGCTTCCACTGGGCCCGGCAGAACAGCACCACGAACTTCTTCACGTCGGCGGCGAATCGACGGGGATCTTGGTCGTACATGGCGGCGAGCTCGGGCCACAGGCCGCGGAAGCACTCCACCGGCTCATGGCCGAGCTGCACGAAGCTGTACATCAGCCGATCGAGGACCGCGAACGGCATCAGATCGGCTTCATCGGTCTGCGCTTCACCGGGCGGACGGAGCTCCGCCGTGGCCGGGATCGCACACACCTGGGCTGCGGCCGGTAGCGTGTGGAACCGCGCGGCCCAGACCAGCCAGGCCGTGACCATCGACTTTGGAACGTCTGAGATCGGGGCCAGGCCGCCCGATGTGTCGCCGTCCATCGTCGTGTAGCCCACAGCGGCCTCGGACTTGTTCGACGTGGCGAGCAGCAGGTGCCCTTGCACGTTGGCGAGCATCCAGATCAGGCTGCCCCGCAGGCGCGCCTGCACATTCTGCAGCGGAACGTCATCTTCCGGGCGGTCCCAGGTGAGCTGTTGGCCTGTCAGCTCGGCGAACAGGCGAACGTGGGTGTCGACGGCGTCCTGGATCCCGACCTCGTGGTGGGTGGCCCCCAGCGCCTCGGCGAGGCCCCGGGCGGCTCCCCGCGTGATGTCGCCAGAGTTCTCGGTCGCCAGGTAGGCGGTGGAGAAGCGCTCGCCGATTTCGGCGCGCAGGGCCGCCTCGTCGAGCTCGGGGCGGTGGTACCGGAACATGCGGTGCACGAGGAGCGCCACCATCCCTGAGTCCCGCCCCCCGGACAACGCGAGGGTGAACCCCCGGATCCCACACTTGATCCAGTACTCACGAAGGCCGAGGCACAGCGCCAGCTCCAGCTCCAGGTAGGGAAGGTCCTCCCGGCGTGGAGCGGCGATCAACCCGGCCTCGACCAACCAGTCCAGGCTGGGATCCACCCGATGGGGCTGGGTGCCCGCGAGCCAATACGGCCCTCGGGTGGGCGGCGGGGCGTCGGTGTGGAAGGCGCCTGGGACCCGCACCAGCTGCGGGCGCCCCCCAAAGTCTTCCCGCTGCAGGCTCGCCACCTGCTGCCGCCAGGAACCCTCCTCCATCCGTGCCCGCTCCAGCGCCGCGAGGTCGACCACGCAGTCGACGAACTCCATGTCCTCGGTGAACAGGAACCTGCGCCCTTCCTCGAGCACCTCGCCATCCTGGGCCACGAAAACGCTGCCGTCGAACACGAGCCGCGTGGCATCGCAGCCCAGCAGGGAGCTGTACAGGTACACGACCTTGTCTTCCCGGCTGATCTGCTCGACCATCCGCCTGCGCACCCGGTGCTTGCCGAGCACGAACCACGACGCCGACGGGTTCGCAACGAGGTGGGCGCCCGCCAGGGCTGCGATGGAGCCCGGCCGGATGCCCTTCCATCCGTCCTCGCACACCTCGACCGCGAACCGGCCCAGCCCTGCGGCCTCGAACAGGAGCGCGCCCAGAGGCACCTCACCGTGAGGACCGGCGTCGAACGCCTCCACCGCGCCGCGCGGCCACCCCGAGAACCATCGGTTCTCATACTGGACGTCACCGGTGGCCAGGTTCTCCTTCGGCACCAGGCCGACCAGGCGTCGGTCGGCACACACCGCCACGACATTGTACATCACGTCGCGATGACGAACCGGGAGTCCGACCAGCACCACCATGCCTTCAGTGGCCTCGATCACCTGCTCCAACACCCGCCAGCTGCGCTCCAGGGTGCCGCGCATCATCAGGCGATCGCCCAGGCTGTACCCCGGGATGCACATCTCGGGCAGCAGGAGGAGGCGCACGCCCTTGGCCCGTGCGATGCCGATCGCCCGCTGGATGCGCTCGAGGTTGCCAGACCAGTCCCCGACCGTCTGGTTGAGGGAGGCGGCCGCCACACGCGCGGCGACGGGGGCTCCGATCATCGACCCTCCACACAACGGGCGCAGGGGATGCCGCGCCGTCGGGCCCGCAGGTTATCCCAACGGGCCCCACGGACGGGGCCGAGGGAAGCCGGATGAGCACCCGCGAGCTTGTCGTGTTGGGCACCGCGAGCCAGGTGCCCACGCGGTACCGCAACCACAACGGCTACCTGATGTTGTGGGACGATCGGGGTCTGCTCTTCGACCCTGGCGAGGGCGTCCAGCGCCAGATGATCCTGGCCGGCGTCGCGTCCGGGAGGATCACCCGGATCCTGATCACACACTTCCACGGCGACCACTGCCTCGGTCTGCCGGGCGTGCTCCAGCGCATCTCGCTCGACGGCGTGCCCCACCCGGTCACCGTGCACTACCCAGACTCGGGCCAGCGCTTCTTCGATCGCCTGCGTCATGCTTCAATCTACCGCGACAACGCCACGATCATTTCCGAGCCCGTGTCCACCGCAGGGGTGGTGCACCAGGACCGCGCGTTCACCATCGAGGCGCGTCAGTTGAGCCACTCGGCGCCCACCTGGGGATGGCAGGTCCGCGAGCCCGATGGGCACGCCTTCGTGCCCCAGCGACTGGCGGACCACGGCCTGACCGGCCCGGCCGTCGGCGTGCTCCGCCGCGAAGGCATCGTTGTCGCAGATGGTCGGGAGGTGCGGCTCGAAGACGTGAGCGTCGCGCGCCCCGGCCAGTCGATGGCCTTCATCATGGACACCCGCCTGTGCGATGCCGCGTTCGAACTCGCCGTCGGGGTGGACATGCTCGTGTGCGAGGCGACCTACGCTCAGTCCGAGGCGAGGGAGGCACATGACCACGGCCACCTCACAGCCGCCCAGGCTGGCCGGATCGCGGCAGAGGGGGGGGTGAACACTCTGGTGCTGACCCACTTCTCCCAGCGGTATCGAAACACCGACCAACACGTACGGGAGGCCCGCGCAGTGTTCGACGGGAGGGTCATCGCCGCCGAAGACCTGCTGCGCGTGCCCATGCCGCGGCGCGGGGCCCGACCCCGCTGATGTGCCGCCAGCCGCGGAGAAAGATCCACCTGTTCGCCTTCACGGCAGCAGAATCGCCTCGGCGGAGCAACAGATATCCGTGGTCTTTATTGACATTTCGGGGTGTGGAAGAAAAACGTCCGCCACAGGACGTGCAGACCGCCGCAAGAAAGCGTTAATCGCGCCGCAACTTTGCACGAGATGGTTCTATGCGACTCCTTTCGACCCTCCTCATCCTGTTCGCCATCGGCTGTACTGACGCCGGCGACAAGGACACCGACGAGACCGGCACCACCCCGCCGATCACGGATCCCGACACCGACACCGATGCGGACACCGACACCGACACCGACACCGATACGGACACCGACTCGGACACCGACTCGGACACCGACTCGGACACTGACGCAGACACCGATACGGACACCGACACCGATACGGACACGGATACCGACACCGATACCGATACCGATACGGACACCGACACGGACACCGACTGCGATTCCGGCGAGATCTGCGACACCGCGGGCTGACCGGGAACCACAGAATCGAAC
>JBLFXJ010000098.1:0-22800 GCA_047609825.1 Myxococcota bacterium | reverse complement strand
ACACCCCACCAACGCTGCGTGGGGCGCGCGTTCTCCCCCTGGATCCGGAGGCCGGCGACGAGCTGTCGGTGCAGACCTGGGGCTACGTCGACGCCGACCTCGACCCCGAGGGCTACCGCTACGAGTGGTACGTGGACGGTGAGATCAAGGCGACCTCGGCTCGGATCAGCGGGGTGGCAGTGCGGACGGCGCAGTCGATCTACGTGATCATCTCGCCGTACGATGGCTTCGATCCTGGTGAACCCGTGACCACCGACGCCGTGCTCGTGGGCGGAGGGCGGCCCGGCGCGCCGCGTCTGACCGGCATCGCGGCCGACGGGGACATCGCTGGCAGGCGGGAGCTCGCCTGCGCGATCGGCACGCCATCGGTAGACCCCGAAGGCGACCTTGTCACCTACACGTTCCACTGGTCGGTCGACGGCGTGGAGCACTCGGTCGAGGCGGGGGTGGAGCGCTCGGTAGTGGCGCCGGAGGATCAGGCGCCCGGCCAGAGCTGGACCTGCGAGGTGGTGCCGAACGACGGCGAGCAGGACGGCGCGTCCGCGTTCCTCGAGCTCACGCTGTCGCCGCTGGCCGACCTGTGGGCCGTGCACGATTCCCTGCGCGTCGGGCAGACCGAGATCGACCGCCCCGAGGCCATCTCGAACACCGTGTTCGACGGCGAGCGCATCACGGTGCTCGCCACGCGGGGGGAGGTCGTGGCGTTCCAGGTGATCGCAGAGGCCGTCGGGGCGGTCACCATCGACGCCACACTGGCCGACTTCGAGCACACCGAGCTCGCCGAAATCACGATCCCGGTGCGGATTCCCGAGGGCGACCCCACCCTCGCCCGGGGCCGACCGATCAGTCTGTATGTGCAGCACTACCTCGAGGTGACCGACACCACGGACGCTCCCCAGTGGATCGACCCGCTCACGCCATCGCGCGGGAGCCCCGGAGCATGGCCGGGGCCGCTCGTGCCCGAGCACGCAACCCTCGGCGGCCTGCCCAGCACCATCGAGGCCGGACACAACCAGGGCCTGTGGGTGGACGTGTATGTGTCGCCGACCCGTGAGCCTGGAATCTACGACTCCGAGCTCGTTGTAGACGCAGATGGCATCCAGACCACGATCCCCATCGTCCTGAGTGTGGCCGGGTACGTGTTGCCCGACGACAACCGGGTGGTCGTGGCCGCCCTGTTCGACCCCGCGGAGGTGGAGGCCCGGCACGGCGCCGACCTGACCGACGCCTACCACCGCATGGCGCATCAGCATCGGATCGAGCTGATCACACCCGCCGATGCGGACGCGCTGGTCGACCAGTCCCGCCGCCTCGACGGCACGCTGTACAGCGTGGCGGAGGCCTACGGCGGACCCGGCTTGGACCAGCCCGACCGGCTCGCCGCGCGTGCGTGGGGCGCGCTGCCCACCGGGTGGGAGGATGTCGGCGCAGCCGCGCTGGACGCCTCCGCATGGATGGCGGTGCTGGAGGGGATCGCGGCGGATCCGCTCGCGCTGGTGTGGCCGTTCGACCGCCCCGGGCCCGAGGTGGAGCCAGACGTGGTGGCGCTCGGGGGCGCGATCGACGCCGCAGACGACCCGGGACCCGATCTGAGCATGCTCGTGGGAGGCTCGCCCATCCCCGGCGCCGCGCCGGTGGTGGATGGGTGGGTCGTGGACCCCTCCCGATGGCGGGAAGAGGTGCGCGTGGCCGAGATCGCGGTGGGCCGGACTTACTGGTACCGCGACGGGCAGCGCCCGTGGACCGGCGCGCTGCTGCTCGACACGCCGGCTCTCGACACCCGTATGCATGGCGCGATGCTGTTCGTCACCGAGGCCGAGGTGTTCCCGCTGTGGCACGCGAACCACTGGACGGATGGCGCGCCCCTGGATGTGTGGTCCGACCCGGTCACCTGGACCGATGGGGAGTCCATCGCCAACGGCGCCGGCGTGCTGATCTGGCCGGGCGAAGACGCGCTGTTCCCCGAGCAGGACCGCGGGATTCCGGGCCCGATCGGCTCGATCCGGCTGGCGATGCTCCGACGCGCGGTGCAGGATCACCGGATCCTGGTGGCGGCCAGCGAGGCGGGGCTGATCGACGAAGTGGAGGACGCCATGGGCGCGCTCCTCCCCAACGTGCTCGGCCGGCTCACGGCAGATGATCCGGTGGGCCACCTCGAAGTACCGGCCACATGGGAGCGACACCGGGTGCTGCTGCTCGAGGCGCTGGACACACTGTAGACTGGGCAGGGAGGCCGCATGGGTGTGTTCGATCGGCTGGGGAATCTCGGCAAGGGCATGGTGAAGATGTGGGCCTCCCCGGAAGACCGGCCGAGCCGGACGGAGCTGCTCGACGAGCTGGACCGCCTGGAAGACGACGCGCGGCAGGCAGGAGCCAGACCGCAGACAGGCCCCGCCATGTCTCCCACCCGCGACCCTCTCGCCGCCGATCCTGCGAGCCGGCGTCGCGCGCTGCTCGATCAGGCCCTGCAGGCGGGAATCCTCACCCGCGAGGAGTACGACCAGAAGCTGGCGGAGTCGACCAGCGCAGAGGGCGCGCCGCGCAAACGGCGCCTCTGATCGTCACTCCGCGGCGGGCACAGCGAAGCCGACCGCAGTCCACCATGACCGGTAGCGCTCGGGCGACACCTGCACCATGTGCACACTCCGGAGCAACCACCCGCCAGCGTGGGGGAGCACGAGCTGCACCACGCCATCCGGGTCGGACAGCGCCTTCACCTCGGTGAGCAGCCCGTCGGCGTCGCGATGCCACGCGGTGACCCACCGCTCGGGCAGCACGCGCCCGAGGTGCAACACCTGCACCGTGAGGGTGTCGCCTGGGGAGAGCCGAGCGGGATCGGTCTGGGGCACGAGCTCATAGGTGAGACCGACCGGTGCGGTGGCCACCTCATCCCCACCAGCCGGTCCGAGCAAGACCTTGAGCGACCGCGACCACTCCTCGTCGACCCGGGCCGGCCGGCGCATGCGTCGGGCGCCGAGGATGTCGCGCAGCCCCTCGGACTCGACATACTCCTGGAAGAACGCATCCCCCTGCACGGCGGTCTCCGAGAGAGTCTCGAGTGACAGCCACGCCCGGCGGGGCACCACCTGATCGAGCACCGGGCTCGCGCCGTCGACAGTCTCCAGTTCCACGTCGCCGAGGGTCCAACGCTCCACCCGTGGCCGCTCCAGCGGACGCACGCGCTCCGGCCGTAGCTCCTCGCCCAGGAGCAGTCGCACCCGAACGGGAGCGCCGGGGGCAGGGTCCCATGAGGACGGTGACAACCACAGGTCGTGGGCGGTTGCGGCGAAGGCGAGCAGGAACACGATCATGGTTGCCGCTATCGTGGGTGGTGGGAGGTCGCTTGTTCACGTGGCTCGTCGTCGCGGCCATCGCCGCGCCCCGCACACCACTCGCGCGTCAGCCGCTGCAAGTGTCGCAGGTACGCTCGACGTCCGGGCCCGGCGTGCGTCACCGCTTGGTGGTGAAGTTCACCGACGAGGTGCGCGCCCGCGCCGACGCCGCGGGCCGGGTACAGGCTCTCGGAGCTGGGCTGGGGGAGCTGCGGTGGACCCCGTTGGTACACACCGACGCGACCGAGCTGCTCGCGGCCGGCGCCCGACGCACCGGGCACGACCCGCCAGACCTGCAGGGGATGCTCGCGCTCGCGGGCGGGCCGCGGGCCGATCTCATCGCCCTCGGCGAACGCCTGCAGACGCTCGATGCCGTGGAGTTCGCATGGATCGAGGCCGAGTTCATCGAACCCCCGGACGACCCCACGCCTTCCTACCTGACCCGTCAGCGGCACCTGCTGGACCTGGGCGCAAAGGCGGCATGGGACCTGGGCTTCACCGGCGATGGCCTGCGCGTGCTCGATGTGGAGTACGCCCTGGATGCGAACCACGAAGACCTCGACGTGCGGGTGGAGGCCGGCCAGACGCCGACGAATCCGTTCGGCGTGGACCATGGCACGGCGGCGGTTGGCCTGGTGTCGGCGCGGCACGACCGCTCGGGCTGCCGGGGCGTGGCCTACGGCGCAAAGGCGGCGTTCTTCCCGGAGCACACCGTGGAGTCGGGCTCTCGGAGGGCGGACGCGGTGCTGGGCGCTTGTGCCGCAGCGCGGCCTGGGGACGTGGTGATGCTCGAGATGCAGAGCCACGCCGACGGAGAGTATGCGCCGGCCGAGGTGGACCCAACGGTGTGGACGGCCACCCGCGCATGCACCGACGCGGGCGTCGTGGTGATCGCAGCAGCCGGCAACGGGGGCCGCGATCTGGACGACCCGGGCCTGGCGTTCTGGCGGGAGCGGGGCGATTCGGGCGCCATCCTGGTGGGCGCGGGCCGAGGCGCCGATGGCAACCGGGAGCCCGAGTCGTTCTCCAACCGTGGCTCGATGGTGCACCTGCAGGGGTGGGGCTCGGGGGTGACCACGCTGGGGTATGGCGACCACGCCCGCATCGCCGACGACCCGAGCCGTAGCTACACCGCCCGGTTCAGCGGCACCTCGAGCGCGACGCCGATGGTCGCCGGCGTGGCGTTGCTCGTCCAGGAGGCGAGCTTGGCGCAGACGGGCGCACCGCTGTCACCCGAAGCGTTGCGGGATCTGCTGGTCGCCACGGGCAGCCCCGGAACGGGCGGTATCGGACCGCTGCCACATGCGGCCCGCGCCATCCGGGCCCTCGAGGCCGGACCGATGTCGCTCGCGTCAGCAGCACCGGCGACCGACGCCGCACCGTGGATCGCCGGCGCCGGCCTGATCGCCGCGTTCTCGGGACTGGGCGTGGCAGCGCTCGCGGCTGGCCTCGCAGCACTTGGGTTGTTGCTGCTCGCGACCGTGGGGCTGGTGTGGTGGCGCTGGCGCTGATCCTCCCCACCTATTCGTCGAGCACGGCCTTGACGTCGGCGTTCACCCGCTCGTGCCCGCAGCCGTCGCGCACGGGGAGCGCCCGCCACCGGTCGCGGACCTTCCAGGCCACGCGCTTCTGGAACAGGGCGCGTTGGAACGCCACCACGATGGCCTGCCCCTTCCAGAAGTCGGTGAACTCCGCGCCATGGGTCCAGGCGTCGATCCGGTAGTCCGACCGCAGCCGTCCTTGGTCGTCGCCCGCCTTCCAGCCGAGCAGGAACACGCCGCGCAGGGCGTCGAGGATGCGCCCCACCGAGGCGTCCCATGCGCGCTGCCGCTTCTGTCCGGGCACGCCCTCGGACGCCCGCGGACCGACCACGTTCGCGCTGACCACGAAGTCGGCGCCCGACAACCGCACGATCTCTGCCGGCACGTTCGCCACCAGCGCGCCATCCAGGATGCGCTGCCCGCGGAACCACATGCCGACGAGGGCCGGGGGCAGCCCGCTCGATGCGCGAACACCGAACCCGACCGAGCCGTGGGTCGTGGTGAACGGTGCCGTGGAGTCCAGGTTCGTGGACACCGGGTAGAACGGCACGTGGGTGCACGCGAGCGGAATGCGGGGCTCACCGGTAGAACGCTCGAGGGTGCCGTCGATGGCGACCTGCACGGCTTCGGTGCTCGACATCGCATTCACGGTCGTGGCCCGGTAGAACTCGCTCCGCGCCAGCAGGTGCGGGATCGCGAGGGCCGGGCTGTTCTGGAACCGGTCGGGGCAGGCCTCGCGCAGGAACCGCTCGAGGGCGGGCACGCCGCCCCCGGCGTACACGCCCGCGACCACCGCTCCGAAGGACGTGCCGGCGACGTAGTCCACCGGCACCCCCACCGCGGCGAGCTCACGGATGAGCGCGATGTGCGCCGCACCCCACACCCCACCACCGCCGAGCGCCAGGCCGACCGTGCGACGGCGCACTACCCGCGCCATCCGCTCGAACGACCGCGCCAATTGACTCTCAGGGTCTCCCCACAGCTCATCGTGGCGCATCTCCCGCACCGCAACACCGCCCGCAAGGTCGGTCGGGATGCGCACGGTGGCCGACTGCACCGGCATCGCCAGCGGCGCCGCGTCGGGACCGTCTCCCCACGCCGCCTCGCCGAGCCTCATCTCCTTGCGCGCCTCCTCCCAATACTGCTTGGTGAGCCGATCCACGCGGATCAGCCGATTCGGCATCGTGCGGGTGAGGGCGTACCCCGCCGTGGGGCGCTCGGTGAGCCACACGATGGTGGCCCGCAGCCGGGTGAGCATGACCTCGGCGAACTCGAACAGCGGATGATCCGCAATGATCCCGGCGGCGAACACGAACTTCGTGCCGGGCAGGAGTCGGAGCTGCCCGAGCAGCATGCCGCACACCCGAGGATCGTCGCTCCACGCCACGCCGACCTCCTGGATCTGGAGCGGATCGGGCGTGCCGGGGACGTGCATCACGTAGTAGGCCGTCGTGGGCTCGGCCCCGAGTCCATCCAGGTGCAGCGTCTGCCGCCGGTAGCTCGGTGTCGCGAGCCACGGCTCCCAGGTGGCCGCCCCCTGGAAGTCGACCACGAATACGCTCCGCTCCTCGAGGCTCGGCGTCTCGGGGAGCTGGGGATTCTCGTCGCGCATGGCGCGAACCGTGGCGATGGCCGTGCCGTACAGCGTGGTGGTGGCGCCGAGACCCTGGCGATCCCCGATGAAGGCCACAACCTCGCCCGGGTCCTGCAGCTCGGCCGAGGCCCCGGGGGAGTACCAGGCCAACGCCTGGAGCCAGGTGGGCCGGCTCCGCGCGATCAGCCAGCGAAGGCTCTTCCAGTCGACCTCGAGCACGAGCGACAGGTCCTGCACATAGGCCGCTGTGCGGCGCGGCGGCTCAGCGGCCTCGGGGTCGAGTGACACCTTGGGGAACCGTGCGCGCCCGGGATCGATCGTGCTCGGGTCCAGGGGCGGCGCGTCGTCTGGCAACACCAACGCGTCGTGCCCGATCAGCTCGCCGACGCTGAAGTCCCCCACCAAGGTGGACCCGGCGCCCTCGTCAGGGAGGAAAACCTGCCCATTGCCGGAGAGCAACAACGCCACATGGCCCGACGGCGAACCGGCGGGCAGGTAGGGCGGCGCGAGCGCCCGCGCCGGGTGGTCGATCCGGGTCAACGCCGAGATCTGCATCAGGTGGGTGATCTGCGTGTCGTCGAGTCCAGCCAGGATGGGGTTGGCGCTGATCGTCTTGCGAATGTCCGCTCGGAAGGCGAGCACGGTCGCGTGTTCGACCACGCGCCGGAACGCGGGGAAGCGCCCGCACAGCCCAGCCGCATCGTCCAATGACAGGCGGAGCGCGGTGGGCGGGCCGATCTGATCCGGCCGGCGCGGGAGCACCTCGGCCACGGCGTCGGCGGTGGGCGGATCCAACAGCACGCGCTGCCGTGCGAGTCGGTCGAGTTCCTCGACCACCCGGCTCGTCTCCTCACTCACGGCGTCCTGCCGCGCCTTGGAGGCGTCGAGGTCGGCTCGCACCTTCCCCAGACGCTGCAGCGCACCCTGGAGCTCCGCGATTCGCGCATCGAGAGCCGGTAATGGGGTATCCACGACCGCCCGGGCCATGTGCCAGGCCAGCAGCGGCAGGCCCACCCAGGAGCCCTCGCCGAGCACCGCCATCACGGTCGCGACCTTGTGCGTGGGCATGTCGTCGGCGTGCAGCTCGGGCTGGGCGAGCACATTGCGCTGCGCCACCACCTGAACCTCGCCGTCCAGCAACAAGTAGATGAACTCGGGTGTTTCGGCCGTTGTGTGCAGGGGCTGGCCCGCCGTCAGGGTGACGCGCTCAGCGAGCTCGAGGACCGCCGCGAGCAGCTCAGGCGTGTCCCGGAGCAGGATGTGCCGGTGCAAGGCGGCCACCACGCCCCGCGGCAGGCCCTCGGGATCGGGCCCGGGATGGGGCATCGGGGCACCATCCGGCACCACTACGCGGGGGACGGACGTCACAAAAGCGGGTAGCACACTGGCGAATTCGGCGAAAGCCACGGTGAGGCTCCAGGTGGGGGTGCGGCATGCTACCAGCATCCAGACCCGCACACCGAGCGAGCGGTCAGTCCGCGCCCACCGCGGCCCGTGCGGCATCGAGGGCCGCCGACAAACGTGTCCACGCGTCCGCCGCATCATCGGAGAGCGGCGCGAGGAGGAGGTCGTCGCCGTCCACCAGCGGGGTGGCGGTCAGATCGAACAGCTCCTCGACTCCCGCGGTGTACCGGATCAGCTTCCAGCGCGCGTCCCGGATGCCCGTCTCGTCCATGTCCCAGTCCGCCTCCTCCCCGTTCGGGCTGAACCGCTCGAGGTAGACATGGCTCCGCTGGGCCGGCGCCGAGGGGTCGTCCAGCAGGCCGACCCAGCTCTCGCCGTCCAGGGCCAGCTCGGGCCACGGGGAGGCGACGGGCAGGCCATCGGCCCTGGGCACCCGCACTCCCGCGAGCTCGGCCACCGTGGGCAGCAGGTCCACGTCGCTCACCAGCGCGTCGCTCATCGAGCCCGGGCTCGCGACCGCCGGCCCCGAGACGATCAACGGCACATGAACCCCGCCCTCGTACAGGGTGGTCTTCGCGCGGAGCGGATCGAAGGGGTCGGTGACGGCCTCCTCCGGCCAGCCGTTGTCGCCCATGAACACCACGGTGGTGCGGTCGCGCACATCGGGTGCCATGCCGTCGAGCAGGCGCCCGAGCTCGGTGTCCAGGGCCTCCACCGCCGCGGCCCACTTCTCGGCGTCGGTCGCGTCCAGGCCGATGGGTGTCTCGATCAGCCGAAGCGGCGGGAAGTGGAACGGGTCGTGCGGCGCGTTGAACGCGACGTAGAGGAACCAGGGCTCGGGCAGCGCGTCCAGCTGGGCCAGCGCGTCGTCCACCGTGTCGGTGGTCGCGTACACATCCGAGTAGCCGGGAACGCCATCGATCAGCTTGGACCAATGGTAGTAGTCCAGCGGCGCATCCGGGGGCTCGTGGCCGAACTGGAGGTTGCCGAACGCCCCCCGGTGGTGGGCGAAGCCCTGGAGCAGCGGGTGCTCCCACGCGGAGGCGCTGCCGTTCGATGCCAGGTGCCACTTGCCGAGCGCCACGCTCGTGTAGTCGAGCGGGCTCTCGGTGAGCACCTCGGGCACGAGGCGCTCCTCCAGCGGGAGCTCCCACGCGTCGAACAGCGTTCCGATGCGCACGCCCACCCCGGTCCGGCGCGCGTGGCGGCCGGTGAGGAGGGCCGCCCGGGTCGGTGAACAGGTGGCGTGCACCGTGGCGCGGGTGAACACGACACCCTCGGCCGCGAGCGCATCCAGGGTGGGCGTGGGGATGGGATCGACCCCGCCGAATGCCGCAAGGCGCTCGACACCGAGATCGTCGGCGAGCAGCACGAGCACGTTGCCACCGAGCGGCTCACCGACCTCGACGGCCGATGCACCGGAGCCGAGCGGTCCCGTCGCCGTGCACTCCCAGCGCTGCCCGACCTCGAGCTGACCCTCGGGAATCCGGTCGCCGGCGATCGCGTGGGTGTCGACGGGCCCGGCCCAGTCCACGCCGTCCACCGTCCAGGCCACCGACTCCGCCCCCTCCGTCGAGCAGATGATGGGCTCCCCCGACCACGGTCGCTCCGGGACCACATGGGGGACCGGCCCGCCGTGCTCCGCGACCGTGAACGGCACCACCGCGGACGCCTCGAACGGCCCGGTCACCGCCGCCTGCATCCACAAGGTCGCGCCGGGTGACATATCTGCCGGGACGGGCACCCTCACCCGAGCGACGCCGTCAGCGTCCGCCACCCTCGCGGCCACCCGGATCAGCGGCGCGGCCAGCCCCATGCACCCGACCACCGGACACGTCTCGCCCGGCCCGGAGGGCGAGCCGAACAGGTAGGCCATCGCACCCGGGGTGACGCCCTCGACGCGGACCTCGAGCCGCTCGCCGGGCGCGGGTGCAGGCCCGAGAGTGAGCACTGGCGCCGCCCCAGCCATGCCGATGAGACACCAGAGCATCACGGCCTCCGGGGATCAGCGTACCCGGTGCGGGCCACCATCGCTCAGGGGTGCACCACGAGCACGGGGCATCGGGCCAGCCGCACCACGCGCTCGGCGACCGACCCGATCACCAGCTTGTCGGCGGTGCGACCACGGGAGCTGAGCACCAGGGCCTGCACGCCGAGCTTGGTGGCGAGATCGGCGATTCGCGGTGCTGGATCGCCAGCATGCACCACCACGTGTGCGGTCGCTTCGCTGATCCCCAGCTCGGCGAGCACCCCGGCCAGGTGCTTCTTCACGTTCCGAACGCGGGCGGTGTCGTCGAGCGAGCCCCAGGTGACGCTCGGGGTGAGTGCGGACAGCTCCGGGAGCACATGCACCACATGCAGGCCCCGGGAGTGGCTCACGAGTGCTGCGGCCTGGCGTAGCGCCGACAGCGACGGATCGGAGAAGTCCACCGGAACGAGGACGCGATCGGCGGGAAACATGGGACCTCCGGTGCCGTGAGGCGGCCGTGCTGACAGTGACGAGTGTAGTCTGAGAACCCGGGCAGAGGCCGGAGGATGCACACGCGGCCGGCGAGGAGCGACCGGCCCGATCACACGAAACCGCGAGCGACGAGCACTCGGACCGCTATCCAGCCGCCGCGCAGGCCAGCTCTCGCTCGACCTCGACCAGCTTGGCCAGCACGTCGCGCCGCGACACATGCCCCACCAGCACCCCGCCCTCCTCGATGGGCAAGCGACGGATGGGGTAGTCGAAGAACACCTGTGCGAGATCATACAGGGTAGCGTCAGGAGGCGCACAGAGCGGGTCGGGCGTCATCACGTCGTGCACGGTGCAGGTCGGCACCAGCCCCAAGCGCACAACCTCGAGGGCGCGCATGAGGTCCGCCTCCGACACGATGCCGATGACCCGGCGTTGCTCGGTCACCACAGGCGCACCCGAGATCCGCTCCCGCAGCAGGAGTCCCGCGGCGTCGGTCGCGAGGAGGTCCGGTCGGAGCGTGAACACCTCGGTCGTCATCAGATCGCGAGCCATAGGCACCTTCATCGGAGCACTCCTCGGTGGGCGGTACTCCGGTACACAGCAAGGACCGTGCCGGCGCAAGAATCTGACGACCGCACCGGACGAGAGCCCGATGCGGTCAGGAGATCCCAGCGCGGCCTGTCAGCGGGCGGTCAACCGGGCGGAGCTGCCGTCCTCGAACACGGCGTCGAGGTAGACGAGCGCCGGGAAGCGCTCGCTGGTGGCGATCACGTCGATGGTCTGGCCGCCCATCAGCATGCCCGTGTCGTAGGTCAGATCCGGCACGCCATCATCGTTCGCGTCGATGCCGATGGCGTACTCGCCCTCGGGCACGTCGAGCGTAGCCACGCCGCCGATGGACACGTTCTCGGCGAGCAGGGCCGGGGCGAGGGGGTCGCTGACCTCCCACACATCGACCTCACCCACATCGTAGCCGCCGTGCAGGATGTTCAGGCGCACCATGTCGAACATCAGGTCGTCCGAGTCGTCGTCGAGCAACGCAGCGAACACACCCGACGCCACCTGGCCGTACGCCACCACCGTGCTGACCGAGCCCGGCATGAGCTCGACTCCATCGATGGGCAGCACCGACTCATCGGGACCCGCCGGGGCGAGCGACACGTCGAAGTCGTAGGTGCCGGAGGGCACGGTGATGTACCCGGCGACGCCCTGGTACGGCAGCTCCGCCACGACCGCGTCGGCGCCGTCGTCGACGTACACGTTCACCGCCGGCACGTCGACGCCGAGGTGCACGACGCGGATGAGCGGCTCGGCCGGGATGGGAGCGGTGGTGCCGTCGGGGAGGATCGCGACGAGGTCGAGGTTCGGGTAGCCGTCGGACTTCGCCACGGCGTCGATCACGGCTCCGGCCGGCAGGTCACCGGTGTTGAACATGAAGTCCGGCACCATGTCGTCGTTCGCGTCCACGCCCAGCATGTACGAACCCGCCGGCACGTCGAGGCTGCCCACCGCGCCATACGGCACGTTCTCGAGTAGCAGGCCCGGAGCGGCCGGGTCGGTGACGTTCCAGATGTCGACCTCTCCGATGTCGAACGCACCGTGCAGCACGTTGAGCCGCACGTTCGCCGGATCGAGGCCCTCGGCGGTGTCGTCGATGAGCGCGGCGGCCACGCCGGCGTTGAGCTCGCCGTAGGCGATGACGGTGTAGCTGCTCTCGCCGAGGTCGACGCCGTCGATCGGGAGGACGGACGCGTCGGGGCCGTCGGGGAACAGCGACACGTCGAAGTCGTAGGTGGCGACGGGCACGCTGATGTAGCCGGCCGTCATCTCGAACATCAGCTCTTCGACGACCGGGGTGGCGTCGTCGTTCGCGAACACGTTGACGGAGGGGACATTCACGCCGAGGTGGGTGACCCTGAGCATGGCCATCGGGGTGGTGCTGCCAGTGCCAGTGCCAGTGCCAGTGCCGGTTCCAGTCGCGGTGCCGGTTCCAGTCGCGGTGCCGCCAGTCGCGGTGCCGCCAGTCGCGGTGCCACCGGTCGCGGTGCCGCCAGTCGCGGTGCCGCCGGTCGCCGTACCGACGGTCGCGCCGCCGGTGTCATCAGCAGAGTCGCCACCCTTGTCTGCACCACAGGCCATGAATGCGACAGCTGCGAGAACTACGGAAATACGAGTGAACATGCTTCCTCCACCATCTGATGTCTGTTGAACACCTATTGAGTAAGTGTTGAACAAGCCAGGAGCCACCACCCCCGCGTCACCACTTGTCGTGATGGAGGCACCCCTGGGGCGAGCGGGCCGGATACGACAGACCATGCGAAACCCATCTGGACACCCGTTCCTCGCCGCAATCCTCGACTTCGCGATGTCCGGGCTGGGCCAGTTGCGCGAGGAGGTGGTGCCTCTGGCATCGGGCACCGTGTTGGAGATCGGCGCCGGTACCGGTCTGAACCTCCCGCTGTACCGCCCGGAGGTGCACAGCCTTCATGCCGTCGAGCCAGATCCATACATGCGCCGCCGGCTGGGCCCCCGCGCGAGCGCCGCAGTGGTGCCGGTAGAAGTCCACGCATCCGGGGCCGAATCGATGCCGTTCGACGACGCCCGGTTCGACGCCGTGGTGTGCACCTTCACACTATGCACCGTGGCTGACCCCGAGGCCGCGCTCGCTGAGGTGCACCGCGTGCTTCGCCCGGGGGGGCGGCTGTTGTTCGCCGAGCACGTGGCGGCCGACGGGGGTGTGGCGCGACGGGTGCAGCACGCCCTGGATCCGGCGTGGACGCGCATCGCCGGCGGATGTCACCTCACCCGCCCTGCGCCTGCCCTGATCCAGCAGGCGGGCTTCACGCTGGAGAGTTCGGAGCGCAGGCGCGGATGGTCTGGTCTCGTTCCGCTCGCATGGGGCGTCGCGAGGCGCTGAGCGAGCCCGAGCGCGCCAACATCTCGCAGGAGTGCGCCCACGGCGGTTCGGGCCGCGATACCACCGACCGCGTCTACAGGAGGGCGGCGGTGGCACCGACCATCCGGATTCTGTTCGGGACCGAGACCGGCAACGCAGAGGACAGCGCCAACGAGCTGGCGGACGTTCTGCGCCAGCGGGGCTGGCACACCGACGTGTTCGACATGGACGACTACCAGCCCTCGGACCTCGCGTCCGAGTCGCTGGTGCTCGTCATCACCAGCACCTTCGGCAACGGCGACCCACCGGTGAACGCCGAGGCGCTGATGGAGCATCTCAAGGACGACGCGCCCGCGCTGTCGGGCGTGCGGTACGGCGTGTGCGCCCTGGGGGACTCGACCTACCCCCGGTATGCTCAGTGCGGCCGCGACTTCGACCGCCGGCTCGCTGAGTGCGGCGCTGAGCGCGTGATCCCGCTCCAGGTGTGCGACGCCGACTTCGAGCGCTACATCCCCAAGTTCCGCGCGTCCGTGATCGCATGGCTCGAGCAACACGGCGCGGCATTCGAGGGCGCAGAGGCCCCATCCGGGTCCGGCGCTACACGCGGCGCGTCCGGCGGAAAATCCGGATTCTTCGCCAGCATGGTGAGCAGCGTCCGCTCGCTCTTCGGCGGAGCCCCGGCCCCGGCACCCGCCTCGGCTGCCCCCCGCGCGCCCGCCGCCGCGCCCATGGGCTGGTCGAGCAAACGCCCGTTCGCCGCCACCCTCCTGCAGCGACGCAAGCTCTCGGGCGAAGGCTCGGGCAAGGAGACGATGCACTACGCCCTGTCCATCGCGGGCTCCGACATCGCGTTCGAGCCGGGGGACAGCTTCGGCGTGCATCCGCACAACGACCCCGCCGAGGTGGACGCGATCCTCGCGGCCCTGGACCTCGACGCGAGCGCGCCCATCACCGTCGGGAGTGCGCAGCTCCCGCTCGGCCAGGCGCTGCGCGAGCGCTTCGACCTGCAGCACGTCACCGCGGCCCTGGCCGACGCCCTGATCGCCGCGGGCGGGCCATCCACCGACGCCCACAGAGCCGACCGCCTGGAGGAGTGGCGACACTCCCGGTTCGTAGCCGAGGCGATCTCCGAGCACCCTGGAGCCACCCTGTCGGCACATGACCTGGCCGCAGCCCTCCGCAGGCTCCAGCCCCGGCTGTACTCCGTCGCGAACAGCCCGCTGCTCACCCCCGACGAGGTGCACATCACCGTCGAGACGCTCCGGTGGGAGCACGACGGCTTCGCGCGCACGGGCGTGGCCAGCACCTGGCTCTGCGACCGCGTCGCCAACGGCGGCACGGTGCCCATCCATCGGGTCCCCGGCTCCCACTTCCGCCCGCCGACCGACCCCGCCGCCGACATCGTGTGCGTGGGACCGGGCACCGGCATCGCCCCGTTCCGCGCCTTCCTCCAACACCGGAAGGCGCGAGGCGACACTGGGCGTACCTGGCTGTTCTTCGGGCACCAGACCCAATCCTGTGATGCCCTGTACGCCGACGAGCTCGCTGGGTTCGAACAGCGTGGGGTGCTCACCCGCCTCAGCTGCGCCTGGTCGCGGGATCAGCCCGACAAGATCTACGTGCAGCACCGGATGGAGGCGCAGGGCGAGTCGCTGTGGTCCTGGCTCGACAGCGGCGCCGTGTTCTACGTCTGCGGGGACAAGCAGCACATGGCCGGAGATGTACGAGCGGCCCTGGTGCGCATTGCCCAGGCTCACGGCGGACTGTCCCCTGAGGCCGCCGAGGCCTGGCTCGTAGACCTGGTCGAGGGTGGTCGCTACCACGTCGACGTGTACTGACGGTGCGAATCGCCCTGGCCAGCCAGGTGGAGCTGCCGGACTGGGAGGTGGATGACGCGCCCCTGCACACAGCGCTGCTCAAGCGGGGCGTCACCGTGTCCGCGCCAGCGTGGACCGACGCCGCCGTGGACTGGGGCGCCTTCGACGCCGTGCTACTCCGCACCACCTGGGACTACGCGGGGCAGCGAGAGCGCTTCGTACGGTGGGCCGACGCGGTCGGGGCGCACACCTCCCTGCACAACCCCGCCGCCCTGATCCGGTGGAACACCGACAAGCGCTACCTGCGGGATCTGGCCGCCGGCGGCGTGCCCACCGTCGACACCGTGTGGCTGGAGCCCGGCGATCGCCCCGACATCGCCCGCATCCTCACCGACCGCGGCTGGCAGCGGGCGTTCCTCAAGCCGGTGTTCGGCCAGACCGCCCGCGAGACGCTGCGGTTCGACCGCGGGGAGGTGGCCTTGGCCGAGGCGCACGTGGCCCGCCTCCTGCCCGATGAGCCGTTGATGCTCCAGCCCTACCTGCACACGGTGGAGACCGCTGGCGAGCGCTCGGCGATCGTGATCGATGGGCACCTCACCCACGCGGTGGTGAAGCGCGCGCAGCCGGGCGACTACCGGGTGCAGGACGACTTCGGCGGCACCGACGCCCCGACGGAGCTGACCGCTGCCGAGCACGACCTCGTGCGACGGGTGCTGGCGGTCGTCGATGCCGTGCCGCTCTATGCCCGGCTGGACTTCCTGGTCGACACGGACGGTCAGCCCCGCCTGATTGAGCTCGAAGCCGTGGAACCGAGCCTGTTCTTCCGCCATGGTCGACACGCCGCCGACCGCCTGGCGGAGGCCCTGCTGCGACGGGTCCCACCGCCGGCGTCCAGCCGACGCACGCTGGCGGTGCGGTCCCGCGGGCACGACCCGGTGACTGGTGCGGTGGTTCCGCCGCTCCACCTGGCCACGACCTTCGCCCGCTCCACCCGGTCAGCGCCTGAACCGTGGCTGTACAGCCGCACCGACAACCCGACCCGCGCCCAGCTCGAGGCGGCCCTCGCGGCGCTGGAGGGAGGCGAGACGGCCATCGCGTTCGCCTCGGGGAGTGCGGCGACCGATGCCGTTCTGCGAACCTTGCGTTCCGGCGATCGGGTCCTGTACGGCGACGACCTGTATCTGGGCACCCGGGCACAGCTCGTGGGGCTGGCCGAGTTCGGCGTCGATGCGCTCCCGGTGAACCTCTCCGACCCGGCCGCGGTCGCTGGGGCCGCGGGGAGCACCACCCGGATGCTGTGGGTGGAGACGCCATCGAATCCCCTGTTGCGCATCGCCGACATCGCCGCCCTGCGCGCCGCGGTCGGCCTCGACGTGCTGCTCGTGGTCGACGGCACCTGGGCCACCCCCGCGCTCCAGCAGCCGCTCGCGCTCGGCGCCGACATCGTCGTGCACAGCACCACCAAGGGCCTGGCCGGGCACTCCGACGTCACCGGTGGAGCGGTGGTCGGCGGGCACCACCCGGTGCTCGACCGGGTGCGCGCGATCCAACAGGGCGCGGGAGCGGTGCCCTCACCGTTCGACTGCTGGCTCGTGCTCCGCGGACTCCCAACCCTCCATCTGCGGGTCGAGGCGGCGTGCCGGACGGCGAGGGCGGTCGCGGTCGCGCTCGCCGCCCATCCGGGAGTGCGGGCCGTCCACTGGCCCGGCCTGGCCGACCACCCAGGCCACGCCGTCGCCGCCAGGCAGATGTCGGACTTCGGGTCGATGCTCTCGTTCGAGGTCGCCGATGCACGCGCCGCCCTTCAGGTTGCTGGGCGACTGCGCACGTTCACCCATGCCACCAGCCTCGGCGGCGTGGAGAGCCTGGTGGAGCACCGGGCCTCGCTCCCGGGCAGCGTCGCCCCAGCCGGACTCCTGCGCATGTCAATCGGACTCGAGGACCCCGCAGACCTGATCGCGGACCTCATGGCAGCCCTCTCGGCGCGGACCGCATGACCGCTGCCCAGGCGCAGCGCGACGCCGCAAGACGCGCAACGAACTTGGCCCCGACGCTCCTCCCCTTTAGACTGTCTCGTGTACGCCACCGGAGCGTGGAAATGAGACTCAGCGCACTCGGCGTGCTCGCGGCCTGCTCCGCTGCTCCCCAAGAACGGACCGAGACCACCGACGTGGGGCAGCTCGTCGACACGGGCCGACCGGCCGTGGAGGCCTCCTCGCTCCGCCCGCCGGCGGATCTCGCGCTCTCGCATCCGCCCGCCGACCAGGGCGTGGTCGTGCACGCCAGCGGTCCGATCGGGTGCGCCGATCCCACCGCGCGCGCCGCTGCCCCGTTCGACACGATCACGTTCCCCTACGCTGACGACCGCCGATACGTCCGCATGTGGGGCGCCGGGGTGATGGCGGGAGACTTCGACGACGATGGCCACATCGACGTGATGATGCTCGGAGGCGCCAGCAGCCTGTACCTCCGGCAGAGCGCGGGCGGAGAGTTCACCGACACGTTCGCGCAGGATGTCGTGGCGCTGGAGCCGCTGGACGAGGTGTTTGGTGGGGCTGCGGCGGACTTCGACGGTGATGGCGACCTCGACGCCTACATCACCCGCTACCGCCGCCCCAATGTGCTGCTCCGCAACGACGGCACCGGGCGGTTCGAGGATGTGACCGACATGCACGGGCTCGGCCTGGGTGAGCACCGTTCCGGCGCCGCGGCGTGGGCGGACTACGACCGGGACGGCGACCTAGACCTGTACATCGCCGGGCACGGGCGCATCATCGAAGACGGCTCGACCGCACACGACTTCCCACCTGGCGAGCCCAGCTATCTGTTCGAGAACACCGGCACCGGGTTCGCCGACCGGTCCGACCTGCTGCCGCCGGAGCTGCACGACGGGTACACCTTCGTGGGCGGCTGGCACGACGTAGACGACGACGGCTGGGTGGACCTGTGGGCCATCAACGACATCGGCGGCGCCCAGCGCCCGTGCACGCTGGTGCGCAACCTCGGCGGCGGCATCTTCGTGCCCGACGACAACGCGGCCGGCCTCGACCTCGCTGTGTCTGGGATGGGCCTCGGAGTCGGCGACGTGAACCGCGACGGCACCGACGACTTCATCGTGCCAGCCTGGAATGAGGTGAAGTTCATGCTCTCGGCGGGCACGTCGGGCGTCTGGATCAACCACTCGCGCACGCTCGAGGTACACGGCGACCCGGATCAGAACCAGGTCGTGGGGTGGGCGGCCGAGATCGCCGACATGGACAACGACAGCGACCTCGACATCCCGATGCTGTTCGGATTCATCGACACGCAGCTGTCCGAGAACGGCGCCGGGCAGCCCGACGCCCTGTTCATTCAGGATGACGCGGGCGCGTTCAGCGACGAAGCCGTGGCGTGGGGGGTGGCAGACGCCGGCTACGCCCGTGGCCTCGCGCTCGCCGATCTGAACAACGACGGCTGGCTCGACATGGCGAAGCCCGACATCGACGGCCCCCGACTGCTCCACATGTCGCGGTGCGCCGAGCAGTCCTGGCTGCGGGTCTCGCTGCGCATGCCGGGCATGAACACCCGCGCCATCGGCGCCCGTGTCGAGATCGAGGCGGCCGGCCGCGTTCAGTACCGTCGGATCTATGCGGGCGGCACCGGGTACGGATCCTCGGGCCCGCCGGAGGCGCACTTCGGGCTGGGCGACGCCGACATGGTCTCCCGGATCACCGTGCAGTGGCCCGATGGCGTGGTCACCGATCACCGCGGCATCGAGGCACGACAGATCCTCACGATCCGCAGAGAGTAGGCGAAATATGCCGCTCTCTCGCCAACACGACCACGCTCTGAGGTGACTCGACCTGCGGGGCGGGCTCGGAGGTCCCGTGGCCCGCATCCTCGCCCTGCCGCCGTCGCCACCCCATCCCCTACCCTCACCACCGGCGGACCTGGGTCGACGATCGGATCGATGAGGTCGCGCCCGCGCCCGGCACCGAGTTCAGCTACATCCAGGGCCCGCTGTTCTACAGCTTCGGTGTGTTCAAGATCGCGCCGCGCGACGGCGACGACCTCGGGATGTGAGCGGAGCCGCACCCTGCTACCGTGCAGCGGTGCGTGTGCTTCTGTCGCTGCTGCTCGTCGCCTGCCAGCCCGATCCCTACCCGGGTGAGCGCGGCGACGTGCTGCATGCCAGCCTACGGCTGCTCCCGAAGACCGTCGACCCCGCGCTCGTGGGCGACGAGGGCTCGGGCATGGTGGCGTCCCAGGTCTACGAGGGGCTGCTCACCTACCATCCCTATGCGCGCCCCTACACGCTGATCCCGGCGCTCGCGTCCGAGCTGCCCACCATGTCGGAAGACGGGCGCACCTACACCTTCACGTTGCGCGACGACGTGGTGTTTCACGACGACCCGTGCTTTCCCGATGGCGAGGGCCGCCAGGCCACGGCCCACGACTTCCTGTTCGCGCTCAAGCGGCTCGCTCATCCCACCACCCGCACCAATGGATGGTGGCTGCTCGACGGGCGCATCGCCGGCCTCGACGCGTGGCGGGATGCCGTGCGTGCCGACATCGAGGCCGAACGCACCGCCGGACGCACCCCCGGCCCCCTGCACGGCCTCGAGCGCCCCGCCACCGGGCTCGAGGTGGTCGACGACTTCACCCTTCGGTTCCACCTCACCGAGCCCTACCCGCAGTTCCTCTGGACCCTGGCCATGCCCTACACGGCGGTGGTGCCACGGGAGGCTGTGGAGCACTACGGCGAGTCGTTCCGCAACCACCCCGTTGGCACCGGACCGTTCCGGATGACCGAGTACAACCCGGTGTACCGCGCCGTGTACGCAGCGAATGACGAGTACCGCGACGTGCGGGTGCCCGACCCCGAGCACGTGCCGGCCGACCGCTGGCCGGGCTGGGAGGCGGACGTAGCCGCGGGCCACCTGGCCAATGCGGGTGAGCGCCTGCCCCTGGTAGACGGCCTGGAGATCCGGTTCATCCAAGAGGATCAGCCTCGGTGGCTGTATTTCTCCAACGGCTACCTGGACTGGCTCAACCCCCCGAAGGACAACATCCGGGACGCGCTGCCTGGCGGGGAGCTCTCCGACGAGCTGAAGCGGCGCGGGGTGCGCGTCCAGCCGCTCACCGAGCTCGGCACGGTGTACACGGCGCTGAACACCGCCGACCCGCTGCTGTCCAATGTCGGCGTGCGACGTGCCATCGCGCTCGCGTTCGACCACCGGTGGACGGTGGACAACCTGTACGGCGGCCAGGCGGTGGTGGCGACGAGCATGATCCCGCCCGGGGTGGCGGGCTTCGATCCGAGCATGCATCCGTACCATGCGCCCGACGGCGGCGCCCAGCTCGAGCGCGCGCGCGAGGTGCTCGCCGAGGCCGGCTACCCCGACGGCATCGATCCGCGCACCGGTGACCGGCTGCACCTGACGTTCGAGTCCACCGGTGCCGGGGTCACGCAGCGAGCGTTCGCCCAGCGCTTCGTGGACGAGATGCGGCGGCTTGGGCTGAATGTGGACGTGGTGGTGAACACGTTCCCCCAGGTGACCGAGAAGATGCGCAACAAGCAGTACCAGGTGGCAGGCCTGGCCTGGGGGCTCGACTACCCCGACGCGCAGAACATCCTCCAGTTGCTGTACGGCCCGAACGGCGCCCCGGGAATCAACAGGACGAACTACTCGAATCCCGAGTTCGACGCGATGTTCACCCGCGCCGCCCTGCTGCCGGATGGCCCCGAGCGCACCCGGCTGTACGAGCAGATGGCCGCGATCATCGGCCGTGACGTGCCGGTGATCACGCGCGTTCACCGAATCCGCCAGAACCTGCAGCAGCCTTGGCTCCACGGGCTGAAGTACACCGACGTGCACTTCCAGCACTGGCGCTACGCCTCCGTCGACGCCGCCGAGCGCCACGCGCGGGTGACGGAGTGGAACCGTCCCGTGCTCTGGCCGCTGATCCCGTTGTTCTTGCTGGCCCTCAGCCTGCTCGGGTTGACGATCCGGGGGCAACGCCGATGACCCGATTCCTCCTCCGGCGCATCCTGTACACGATCCCCGTGCTGCTCGGGGTTGCCGCCATCACGCTGTTCCTGTTCCACGTGGCCGGCGGCGACCCCATCGCGCTCAAGCTCGGCAAGAATCCGTCGGTGGCGGAGGTGGAGGCGCTACGCGCCGAGCTCGGAATGACCGGCAGCTTCGCCTCCCAGTACGTGCACTTCCTCGGACAGCTGCTCCGCCTCGACTTCGGAACGTCGTGGGCGAGCGACACGCCGGTCCGGGAGATCTTCTGGCGCGGCCTCGTGCCCACACTCTCGGTCAGTGTTCCCGCATTCGTGCTCGGCTCGTCCTGCGCCGTATCAATCTCGCTGCTCGTGGCGTTCTACCGGGGCTCTGTGCTGGATCGCGTGGTCACTGCAGGCGCCATCGCCGGCATCAGCATCAGCTCCCTGATCTACATCCTGGTCGGTCAGTGGCTGCTGGCAGACCGGTGGAAGTGGTTCCCGATCTGGGGCTACGAATATGGCTGGGGAGCTGTGACCTTCGTGGTCCTCCCTGTACTGATCTGGATCGTGCTCTCGGTCGGCACCGACGTGCGGTACTTCCGCACCGTGATGCTCGAGGAGATCACCCGGGACTACGTGCGCACCGCCCGGGCCAAGGGATTGAGCGAGACCCGCGTGCTGTTCGTGCACGTGCTCCGCAACGCGGCGATCCCGATCATCACGCGACTCACCAGCATCCTGCCGTTCCTCGTCACCGGCTCGTTCCTGCTCGAGATCTTCTTCGGCATCCCCGGCCTCGGAAGCACACTCTACACCGCGATCCAGAACAGTGACCTGCCGGTGGTGAAGGCCTTCACCATGCTCGGCGCCGTGCTCTACGTGTCGTTCAACATCGTCGCCGATCTGCTGTATGCGTGGGCCGACCCGCGCATCCGGCTGGAGTAGCCGCCGGCTTTGGAGCCCCCGTGACCCGCACACCCGCACACCCGTCCGCCACCCGCCGCGAGCTGCTGCTCGGTGTCCTCGGCGGGCTCGTGGCGGCGCTCTCAGCCCCTCCGGCGCAGGCCGCCTCGGCCGACCTCGTGGCGCACATCCGCGATGCATTGCTCGGGTTCGACGGAGCCGCGCTGATCCGAAGGGCCGCCGACGACCTTGACCTGCCTGGGCGCTGGCGCAACCGGCTGGACAGCGCTCTGGACGAGGTCGACCTCACAGGCGGGTTCCGACGGCTGCAAGACCTCGACAGCAAGACCCTGAAGCCCCTGCTCGACCTCGGGGAGGAGGCGCTGGGCACCGTGGGGTTCAAGCTGTGGCTGCTCCGACTCACCCGCCGCACACCCGCCGACGCTGCCGGACGAGCGGCGATGGTCGAGCGTGTGCTCCGCCACTGGTTCAAGCTCGACATGCCCCGCATTCGCGCTGGCGTGGCCGAGCTCGACCGCGACGGTCTGGCCATCGTGTATGGCCCGGTGTCGGATCTGCTCGAGGCGAGCGGAGTGATCCTGCACGAGCCGTTCGCAGCGTTTCTCCAGCTGGTTCACGGGCGCAAGGCCACCGAGCACTTCCTCGCCCGAGGCGATCCCGCGCGCGCCCTGCTGGAGCGGCTGTTCAGTCACGACCACACGACCATCGCCCTGGTGGGGCACGGCACGTGGACCTCGTTCGAACTCGTCGGGTACAGCAAGCGCCCCAAGGAGCTGCTGGAGGACCTGTGCGACCGCCTGCTCGACACGCCGCGGGAGACCCTGCTCGCGATGGCGAAG
>JBLFXJ010000097.1:0-22880 GCA_047609825.1 Myxococcota bacterium | reverse complement strand
AAGTCCGCGGCGGGGTCAGGCACCGCGGGCGGACCCGGGTCCGAGCACGCGGCGCATCCGGCCCCCCCGGCCAACTCTGCTGGGCCGCGGCGCCTCAATCGTCGGTGGGCGACCCCGCTGCCTCCGGCTCGGTGACGCCGTCCGCGGTCTTCGGCGTTGCCGGCATCCACCGGGCATACAGCGTCGGCAGCACGAACAGCGTCAGCAGGGTGCTGGTCACCAGGCCACCGATCACCACGGTGGCCAGCGGGCGCTGGACTTCGGCGCCCGCGGAGGTCGAGATCGCCATGGGGAGGAACCCGATGGCGTCGGTCAGCGCGGTCATCAACACGGGCCGGAGGCGTCGTCTGGCACCCTCCAGGGCGGCGTCGACCGGTCTCAGGCCCTCGCCCTGCAGGTCGAGGATGCAGCTGACCAACACCACGCCGTTCATAACGGCAATCCCGAACAATGCGATGAACCCGACCGCTGCGGAGATCGACAGCGGCAGCCCCCGCAGGAACAGCGCCACCAGCCCCCCGGTGACTGCGAGCGGCACGTTGGCGTACACCAGCAGGGTGACCCGGGTGGAGCGGAAGTTGGCTTGGAGGAGGACGAAGATGAGCAGCAGGACCAGCGGGACCAGCACCGCCAGCCGGCCGCTCGCCTCCTGGAGGTTCTCGAACGAGCCCCCCCACTCGGGCAGCACCCCGGACGACACCAGCCCCTCGTCTGCGATTCGTTGCTGGGCCTCCGCGACGAACCCAGCCACATCGCGCCCGCGCACGTTCATCTCGATCGTCAGCCGCCGCTGCACGTTCTCCCGTCCGATCTGCAGCGGGCCCTGATCGACGGTGAACGTGGCGACCTGGCCCAGCGGCACCTGCGCGCCGCCGTGTGCGCCCACCAGCACGCGGGAGAGCGTCTCCGGATCCGAGCGTACGGACTCCGGAAACCGCACCTGGAGGCCGAAGCGCCGCTGTCCCACCAGCACCTCGCCGGCGGGACGCCCCCCCACGGTCTCGATGGCGTCGAGCACGTCGCGCGCGTCGATGCCGAGCCGCGCGATGGCCCTCCGGTCCACCTTCACCTCGAGGATGGGCAGGCCCGCGAGCTTCTCCGCCTTCACGTCCTGCGCACCGTCGATGGAGGACAGACGGCGAACCAACCCATCCCCCACCTGCTTCAGCTGCGCGAGGTCCTCGCCGTACAAGAACAGCGCCACGTCGGACCGCACGCCCTCGATGAGCTCGTTCACGCGCAGCTCGATGGGCTGCGAGAACGAGAAGTTCACCCCGGGCACCGACGCCTGCAGCTCCTCCTGCATCGCCACCACCAGCTCGGCCTGGTTCGAGCCGCGGGTCCAGCCGTCCTGCGGCTTGAGCATCACGTACACGTCAGAGAAGTCCACCCCCATCGGGTCGGTGGCGATCTCGGCGCGGCCCGTGCGGGAGATGACGGTCAGCGCCTCATCGGGGAACCGGTCCAGCAGCACCTGCTCGACCGACGTGGCCTGGGCGAGCGACTCTTCCAGTGACACCGAGGGCGGTCGGATGATCTGGAGCGCGATGCTGCCTTCGTCCAGCTTCGGAACGAACTCGGCGCCGAGGAGTGGCGCCAGACCGAGGCTCAGGGTGAAGCCGACGAAGGCCAGGATGCCGACCCGGTGGGGATGCCGCAGCGCCCGGCCCAGCAGTGGGTCGTAGAGGCGGTGGGCGAGGCGCATCGCCCAGGTCTCCTTCGCGGACGCCTCCTTGAGGAAGATCGACGACAGGACGGGCACCAGAGTCATCGCGATGATCAAGGAGCCGATGAGCGCGAACACCACCGTGAGCGCCATCGGGCCGAACATCTTGCCTTCGATGCCGGTCAGCGCCAGTAGCGGCAAGTACACCAAGATGATGATTCCGACCGCGAACACCACCGGACGGGCCACCTCACGCACAGCGCCGAGGATGACCGAGTCGTCGATGGGCTTGCCCTCCCGTCTTCGATTGCCCACCACCCGCACCACGTTCTCGACCATCACCACGGAGCCGTCGACGATGATGCCGAAGTCGATGGCGCCCAGGCTCATCAGGTTGCCCGACAGCCCGGAGAGCACCATGCCGATGAACGCGAACAGCATGGACAGCGGGATCGCGACGGCCACCACGATGCCGCCACGCACGTTGCCGAGCAGCAGGAACAGCACGGCCACGACCAGCAGGCCGCCTTCGAGCAGGTTCTTCTGGACCGTTGCGATCGTCCGGTCGACCAGGTCGGTGCGGTCGTAGAACACGTCGATGGCTACGCCTTCGGGCAGGCTCGGTCGCAGCTCCTCGACCGCCTCGGCCAGCGCCTCGGCGACGACACGCGCGTTCTCGCCGTAGCCCATCATGGCGATGCCGATCACGGCCTCGCCCCGACCGTCACGCGTGACCGCGCCCTGGCGGATCAGCGGCGCGAACCCCACCTCTCCCAGCGCGCCGATCGTGATCGGCGTGCCCTCGGGCGTGGTCGACACCGACACACTGGCGATGTCGTCGAGGTCTTCGAACAGGGCCGTGCCGCGCACCAGCATCTGCTCGCGTCCGCGCTGGAGATAGCCGCCCCCGACGGTGAGGTTGTTGGTCGACAGGGCCTCGAACACGTCCGCGAGCAGCAGGCCATGGGCCACCAGTCGCTCGGGCCGGACCTCGACCTGGTAGGTGCGGAGCTCGCCCCCGAAGGCGTTGATCTCCACCACGCCGGACACCGATCGAAGCCTGGGTGCGACCTGCCACTCCAGCACCTCGCGGAGGTCCATCAGGGTGTGGTCGAATCCGTCCTCGGCCCGCACCTCGAACTGGAAGATCTCGCCGAGGCCCGTGGAGGGAGGCCCGATCTCGGGGTCGCCGTAGCCGTCGGGGATGTTCTCCCGCGCGTCGGCGAGCCGCTCGGCGACGAGCTGACGGGCCCACCACAGGTCCGTGCCCTCTTCGAACACGACGGTGACGACCGACAGGCCGAAGCGTGAGAGCGAGCGGATCTCCTCGGTCTCGGGCAGTCCTGACATCGCGGTCTCGACCGGCCAGGTGACGAACCGCTCGACCTCGAGGGGGGACAGGGCCGGCGAGTTGGTGAGGATCTGCACCTGCACGTTGGTGACGTCGGGCACGGCGTCGATGGGGAGCTGCTGCGCGGCACGGGTGCCCAGCACCACCCACAGCACGACCCCGATGAGAACGATCGCCTTGTTCCGGAGGACCGCGGCGAGGAATCGGTCCAGGACGCCGGGCCCGGAGGGCGCGAGCAGCGCCTCGTCTTCAGTGCGCATGGCCGTGCCCCAGCTCGCCCTTCTCCAGCTCGCTCTTCAGCGTGAACGCGCCAGAGGTGACGACGCGCTCACCGGGCGCGACGCCGGAGGCGAGGCGCACGCGGTCGGCCGTGCGGTCGGCGACGATGACGGTTCTGGCGATGTAGCGACCGGGCTGCTGTTCGACGAAGACGACCTCCCGGTCTCCGAGCGTCTGCACGGCGTCGCGCGGCAGGACGATCCCCGGCGTGACCTCAGCTTGATCGACGGTCAGCTCGGCGCGGGCGAACATGTTCGGCTTGAGCCGGTGGTCGGCGTTGGCGACCACGACCCGCACCTCCACCGTGCGCGCGGTGGGCTCGATCCAGTCGCCTACCTGGGCGACGGTACCGGCGAACGTCTCGTCTGGCCACGCCTCCACGGTGAAGGTCACCGTCTGGCCCTCGCGCACGGCGGCAAGATCCCGCTCGAACGCATCCATCAGGAGCCAGACCTCGTCGAGTGCGCCGACGTGGAACAGGGTCTCGCCCGGTGCCACCCTCTGGCCGACGGAGGCGTCGGCCGTGAGCACGGTGCCCGCGATCGGGCTGCGCACCGGAACCCGGGAGGGAAAGTGGGTTCCGTCGTGGGGGGCGCCGAACTCGAGCGGGATCCCGAGTACCAAGAGTCGCTCCTCGGCGGCCTCCAGAGCGCCGGCGGCCGCGGCGTGGTCGGCTTCGGCTTCGAGCACCTGGGCCCTCGACGTCACGCCGTCCGCTTCCAAGCGCTGGAGCCGGGCCAGGCGGGCATCCGCAGCGTCGTCGCGGGCCTTCGCTCCCCGGTACGCGGCGGTCGCCTCTCCCAGCTCCGGCGACTGCACCTGGCCGAGGCGCTGGCCCTTCGTCACCGTGTCGCCGGGTCGGACAGCGATCGAGTCCACCTGCCCCGAGATCCACGTGCTGACGATGGCCTCCTTGCGAGGGTCGAGCGCGATCCGTGCGGTCAGGCTCAGCCCTTGACTAAGGGCCGCCTCGGAGGCGACATCTGACTGGATCCGAGCGGTGGCGACGGCGGTCGGTGACAGCTCGATCGTGCCCTCCTCCTCGTGCCCCGCTTCGCCGTGGTCATCGTGGTCGCCGCCTCCGTGGTCGTGGTCTTCGGGAGCGCCGGGGAGGAAGCTGCAGGCCCACAGGGTCAGGATCGCGAGCGTCACTCTGCACCTCCGAGGAGGGCGTCGTCATCGGTGGCCAACAGCAGGTCGATCCGCGCCGAGGCCACGAGCCCGCGCAGGTTCACGATGGCCGTCTCGCCGGCCAGGATCTGGGCCTGGAGGAGAACGGCGGTGGCGAGGTCGATCTCGCCGGCCAACACGCCGGCTTCCACGCTGGCGAGGGCCGCGCGGGCGTCCACCTGCAGGTCATCCCCGAGCACCTCGGTCAGCGAGTCGGCCTCGCTGACACGCGCTTCCGCCGTGCGCTTCTCGGTCGCGGCGAGTGCTATCAACGCGTCCAGCTGGCTCTCGGCCACCGCGGTCTGTCCCCGTGCGGCGGCCCGTCCGCTCTGGTTGCGGTCGAACAGCGGCACACGGATCCCGACCGACGGCCCGATGTAGGTGGCGCCGTCCTCGACAGTCACCCCGACCCCCACCGAGAGCGGAGGGAGGGAGGCGGCTCGCTCACGGGACAGGTCAGCCTCCGCGGCCGCCAGCGCGCGTCGCGCAGCGGACACGTCGGCCCGCTCGTCAGGGAGGTTGGCCGATGCGGGCGGAGCGGCACCCAGTGGGTCGGCGGTCACCGAGAGCGCATCGGTGGGCGACAGCGTCCAGCCGGTGAGCACGACGAGTGCTGACGCCTGGTCGCGCTGGGCCTCCATCACCCGCACCGCCGCTTGGACCTGGGACAGTCGGGCCAGCCGGAGCTCGAGCTGCGAGGCCTCTCCCTCCTCGGTCTTGCGGGACACGCCGTAGAGCAGGCGCTTGGCGAGCTCGGCCCCCTCCTCGGCCACTTGCACCCGCCCGGTGGCCACCGAGACCTCGAGCCACGCGCGGCGTGTCTCCGCAGCAACCCGTCGGCGGGTGCGAGCCAGGCTCTCCTCGGCGGCACCGACAGCGTGCCGGGCGGCGCTCCTCGCGTGCCACCCCTCGCCGGTCAGCGAGATGGGCTGGGTGGCGGTCAGGGACGAGCGCTCGAGGTCGGGCGTGGCCCAGGCGCTGACCGATGGGTTGCCGAGGAAGAGGGCTGCGCCAGACCTGTCCGCCTTCGCGATCTGAAGGGAGGCGTCCGCCTGGCGGACCTCGGGGTGGGCAGCGAGCGCGAGCGCGACTGCGGCGTCGGCGGAGAGACTGGCAGCGTCGTCTCCTGCCCAAGCGAGCTGTGCTTGGAACAGGAGGGCGAACGCAGCGAGCCGTCCCCACCCGGACAGGGCGTGGGATGACATGGTTGAACCTCGAACACGGGGGTGCCGGTCGGGACCGGCAGGAGGGCTACGTGTCAGAGTTCATGCGGTGGGAGGGGGGACCGGCGGGGCGTTCGCCCGGGTGAGCGGGCCGCTGCTGCGCGCCGCGTTGAGCGTGGTCGGCAGGTAGCTCAGCTGCGGTGGATCGACGACGGGCGTGTCGGTGAGGATGATCGGCACGGAGACGTGGCAGCCGCAGTTGTGGTTCATGGGCGTGCACCCGTGCTCCGCCTCGATGGCTGCGTGGACCTCGTCCTCGCCCTCGTCGTGGTGTGCGAAGTGTGCGAGGTGGCCGTCATGCACGATGTGTTCGATGTTCTCGATCAGCTCTGGCATCACCGGCGAGAGCGAGAGCACGAGCACGAACATGAGGAGCTGGCGCAGGAAGTACACGCCGCAGCGTAACCAACCACGGACGTGGCCGGGTGAAGACGCGTGACCGGACCCGGGTCCGATCCAGCCAGGCCCTCGCCCTACGGCACCGGGCGGCCGCGGTTGCCCCAGCACACCAGCCGACCGCTCTCCCGCAGGCCGCAGGCCGCAGGCGTTGCCATTGCCCCCGGCGACCGCCACGTAGCCCGAGGCCTCCCGCAGGCGCGTCGGTCTGGCCCTCGTCGGCGCGGCCCCACGAGCATATGTGAACGTGATTTACAATTCAAGGCGTGCGACGGGCACAGGTCCCGGCGGGGGCCCCCGCGGGCGGGGCTACAGCTGAATCACCCGCATCGGCGGCCCGATCCGAACCTCGATCGGGTCGCGGATGCGGTGGTGCTCGAGGAACGCGGCGGCGTCCCGGATCGCGGTGTCCAGGTCGCCCCAGTCATGGACGGAGAGGTGGGTGCCGGCGGCCCCGTCCACCGGGCCGTCGCAGGTGCCGATGCCCACCCCGAACCGCCCGTGGAATGCGGTGGACAGAGCGTTTACGTGCATGGCGCTACACTCTGCGGCCGGTTCCATGCACGTGCCCTCGGGGGTGGGTCGGCCGACCACGAGCGGCACATCGCCCCCCGCCGGGGTGAGCGTCAGCCGGTAGCCCGCGTCGTTGCTGCACCAGCTGCGATCAGACACCGTGACGGTGCCCAGCACGGCACCGGCCAGGGTGAGCTGCTCTGGTGTGCCCTCCACATTCGGGAGCGCTGCTTCGTCCTGCAGATCCACGGACTGACGGATCACCACGCCGTCCACCACCTCGCTGACATAGCGCACACCGTGCGGGGGCCCGGCCCAGGTTCGCACGGGCACCTGCCCGCTGCCATGCGCCAGCGTAGTGCGGCCCAGGTCCTCGCCCCGCGGTCCGAGGAGGGTCCACTCGCCGTGGGCCTTGCCGCGCACGAAGCTGCCCACCGCCTGCACACCGTCCACCTGCCCGACGGCCGGTCCGTTCAGTTGCCCGCCATCGAAGGTGAACCGGGCCGGGCCGTCCGCCCGCCACACCCCGTCGGGCTCTCCCTCGTAGAACCGTCCTCGCACACCCGACACAGTGAATCTCCCGTGGAGGCGTTCCCCCCGCATCGACCACCGACCGAGCATCGTCTCGTCCGCGGTAAGCGCGATGGCGCGGCCGCGCTGGCTCCAGGTCCACGTGCGGCGACCGGCGGCGGTCCGCACGACCTCGCCGTCGGGCATGCCATCGCGGTAGGCCAGGGTGAGGGTGTCGTCCGGACCGAGGATGTACTGCGCGGGACCGTGCCGGGTGCCGTCCGGGCGGGCGCACCACCGGGCGGGCACGGGCGGGCCCCACGGCGCATCTGGGCGGGCGGCGGACAGGTCTGGGGCCCACGGCGGCGACACGTCCACCTGCGCCCATGGGCAGCCGATCACCGGCGTCTCGCCCACCACCTCGGTGGTTCCGGCGGGGCAGTCCACGGCGAAGGCGGCTGCTACGAACAGGGTCCACATGGTCAGCTCTCCACCCACCATAGTGCTGTGCGGCGCGCTGGTGTTTGCGTGACCCGCGCCCGGCGCCTGTGGTGAAGGCCTTCGCCCGGTACACTGTGCCCGCGACCCCGCAGGAGTCCTCGATGCCGATCCGCCCCACCCCGCTGACCAGCGCCCTGCTGCTGGCCCTCCTCTGCGGCTGCGGACCGTCGGACAAGCCCGGTGCCTCCGCCGACACCGCGGCGCCTGAGGCGCCTGAGCAGGGCCTGTTGATCGCGGAGCTGTACTACGCAGGTGCCGAGCCGGTGGGTGGGGCCGACCATTACTTCAGCGACCAGTTCGTCGAGCTGGTGAACGCCTCGTCCGAGGTGATGGACCTGTCCGGGGTGCTGCTTGGCGAGGTGTACGGCTCAGCCGGCGAGATCAACCCGGGAATGGAGCCGGACAGCTTCCGCCGGAGCCACCCCGACCACGTGGTGCTGTCGACGGTGTGGCAGATTCCAGGCGGTGTTCAGCTCGCTCCGGGGGACACCCTCATCGTGGCCCATGACGGCTCGAACCACCGGCCGTTCTCCACGGTGGACCTCTCGGGCGCGGGCCTCGAGGCCTATGTCGCGTCCAGCGGCGCCGACCAGGACAGCCCCACGGTGGCGAACCTGAACCCGGTGTTCTTCACCGGCGGCAACGACTGGCTGCTCACCGTGTTCGGCCCGAGCCTCGTGGTGCTCGAGGCGGGGACTCAGCTCGAATCCGAAGACGGTCCGTTCGGTGAGCTGCGGTCCGCCCCGGTGAGTGCCGTGCTCGACGCGGTGGAGACGCTGATGGACGGCAAGTCCGCCAGGTTCCGCCGCCTGCCCGACAGCCTGAGTGCGGGCTACGCCCACGTGTCCGGCACCTACACCGGGGAGTCGCTGCACCGGGTGCGCGACGGCGACCGGTGGCAGGACACCGACGACTCGGGCGCCGACTTCGTGGTGGGCGCGCCCGACCCCACGCTGAAGCTCGTCACCGGGGAGGTGACCGGCGACCCGTGGATCGAGCTCGGCGCCGGCCTGGCGGCGTTCGAGCCCCTGGCGGATGGCGACACCGTGGAGCTGATCGCGGGGCACCAGGGCGGCTGGCATGTGGACGTGTCGGTGCGGGGCGGCGACTTCGGGCCCGACGGCGTCGTGCTGGCCTACGACGCGCTGGACGCGACCTCGGCCGAGTCCGTCAGCTTCGACACCCGGGCGCTGCTCAGCGCGGCGTCGGTGCTCCCGCTGGACGACGGCTGGGAGCGGGTGGACGACCGCATCGTGTTCGACATCGCCAGCGCCGAGGAGGTGGTGGACCGGGCCGTGGTGCTCCGGGTGACGGCCTCCCTCGGCGGGCTCACCTGGAGCGATGAGCGCTCGGTGACCGTGGTGGACCTCGAGCCCTGAGCGATCGGTTAGGAGCGGGTCTCTGGAGGCCCGATGTCAGACGCCCTCGCCACCGCCCGCGCGCAGCTCTTGAGCCTCACCGAGGCCGTCGCCGCGCTGGACCTGTCCGACGCCGCTGGCGCCCAGGCCGCGTTGACCGCGAGCCACCCGCTCACCGCGCTGGCCGACGTGGAGGCCGCCTGCCGGGCGGCGTTCGCCGAGGGCACCCTCACGCCGCGACGCGCCTCTGACTCGGTGACCTTCGGCCGGGTGGTGAAGCCCGGCACCGAGAGCCACGGCCTGTCGGTGGACGCGGTGGAGATGGAAGGGCCCGCCGCCCCCCACACCCACCCGAACGGCGAGGTGAGCTTGTGCTGGGCGACTGGCGGCGACGACCCCCGGTTCATGGGCCACGGCCCGGGCTGGGTGGTGGTGCCGCCGGGCAGCCGCCACACGCCCACCGTCACCGGCGGGCGCATGCTCATCGTGTACTTCCTGCCCGACGGCGCGATGGCCTGGGGCTGAGCCCCCGCAGCATCAGCCGAGGAGCGCCTCCACCGCGGGTGCCACCACCCGGTCGAGGGTGCGGCGGGCCACCCGGGCCTCGTCGGCCGGCGAGACCCACCCGTGGGTGATGGCCAGCGGATCGGTTGGGCCCGCTGGGGCCTCCGGGGTCGCCGTCGCGGCCCAGGCCATGCGCACGGCCTCTCGCACGGGCTCGCCCCCAGCCTGGATCGCCCACCGCACCGTGCGCCAGGCCAGCGCCGCGTGCCGCGCCTCGTCATCGGCGATGCCGGTGAGCACGGCCAGCACGGCCGGGTCGGTCGCGCAGTCCCGCTGGTGGGCCGCGATCGCGGCGGCGAGGGTCTCGTTCACACACCCCTCGCGGAAGGTGCTCGTGGCCAGGTCCGTGAGCGAGGACACCGTGGACGGGTGGCCCGCCTCCGGCAGGGGCCCCGGGCTGACTGCCGCTCCATAGGCCACCGCCAACGCCAGGCTGTGGCGGGCATGGCGCACCTCGTCCAAGGCCGCTGAGTGAGCTGCCGCGATGAGATCCGCCGGGGCTCCGAGCACGAGAAGATCGAGTGCGAACCTCCCGAACGACGCCACCGATGCATGCTCGAACAGTCCGGCCTGCCGCCACGCAGTCGCCAAGCGGGCGCGGGTGGCGGGCGGCAGCGCGGTCGCGTCAGGCGTGGGGCCCTTCGTCCAGTCGCCGGCGGTCCACCGCACGGGCGCCACCGCGGCCTCGCCGGCCACCCGCAGGGGCCGTCCCACAGCACACGCCTCGCCCTTGTGCACCTTCGCCTCCACCTCATAGCAGCAGGCGTCGTACAGGTCGGCGGTGTCGGCCCACCCATAGGTCACGTCCTCGATCCGCTCGATGAACCGCGTGATCTCCACGATCTCCCGCACAGGGCTCTCGCAGGTCTGGCTACCACCCCACCGCTTCTGGGCCTTGGCCACGCCGGGGCACTCTTCATCGGCTTCCACCGTGGCGCACCACGCGCCCGAATCGAGGTCGCCCGTGGGTTCGTCGCAGCCCATCGCCGCCAGGAGCAGCACCAGCAGACCGGTCCGTCGCGTGTCGTGTGGCATTCGAACCTCCGACGCTCAGTGTGGCACGCCAGGCCGCGGCCTGCGGGGATAGCCTGCACCCATGGCCGGTTGGATGCTCACTGCGGCGCTGCTGGGTTGTGCCCCCGAGGGAGCCGCTCCGCCGGTGGTGGGCGCTCCCCCCGAGGCGCCGCCGTGCACGGTGGTGGCGCCGCCGGAGCCGGGCGAGCGCACCTGCTTCGCCGACGTGGACCCCGACGCGCTCCCCGACCGGTGGTCGGCCACGGGCTGCGCGCCGGTGGGCGGCCCGGGTCTTGTGCCGTACAGCGTGGCCGCACCGCTGTGGAGTGATGGCGCCGACAAGCAGCGTTGGCTGGCCATCCCTGAAGGGGAGGTGGTGACGGCGCTGCCGGATGGACGGCTCGACCTGCCGGTGGGCACGCTGCTCCTGAAGCGGTTCGCGTGGGGCGACACACCGCTGGAGACCCGGGTGATGCTGGCGACGGACGCCGGGTGGGTGTTCGCGACCTATGTCTGGGATGTGCACGGCACCGAGGCCTGGCTCGCGGGCCCCGATGCCGAGACGATCGACCGCGGGGGCAAGGAGTGGACGGTGCCCAGCGCCGCCGGCTGCCTGTACTGCCATGGGGAGTCCGCGGTGGTGCTCGGCCCGGAGGTGGCCCAGCTCGCCCACGCGGTGTGCGTCGATGGCGAGCCGATCGACCAGCTCGCCCACCTCGAGGCCACCGGCGTGTTCGCAGGCGCAGTGCCTGACGTGATGCCGATGGTGGACCCCGAAGACCCCACCGCCGACATCGCCGACCGCGCGCGCAGCTACCTCCACGTGAACTGCGCGCACTGCCACCGTCCTGGTGGCTGGACGCCGCCGGAGATGGATCTCGACCTGCGATGGCACCTGCCCCTGGCCGACACTCAGACCTGCGACGTGCCGATTCAGTACCTGGCGCCGCCGGCCAGCCGCGACGTGCGAGTGCAGCCGGGACATCCGGAGCTATCCCACCTGTACCTGCGCATGACCCCCACCGGCGGGGGCTTCGCGCAGATGCCGTCCGTGGGCACAGCGCCCGACCCCACCGGCCTGGCGGTGGTGCGGGCGTGGATCACGTCGCTCGACAGCTGCCCCTGAGGGTCAGCTGCGGCCGCGTGGCCCGCGGCGGATCACGACGCCAGGACCTGGCGGCGCGGTGCTTGGCCGGGCCAGGCGGACCGGCACTGCCTTGCCCCGCAGCTCCACCGACTCGATGCGCTCGAGCACCAGCGCTGCGGTCTGCTTCGACACGCCCACGAAGGTCTTCCGGTCGAAGATGTTCACCCGCCCGATGAGGCGCCCGTCGATGCCGGCCTCGTTGGTGAGCGCGCCCACCACATCGCCCGGGCGCACGCCGGACTGCTTGCCGATGGGGAAGAACAGCGCGGCCTCGTCGGCCTCGACGCGCTTCGCCGGGCGGCCGGGCGACATGCCGTCGCCGGACTCACGCCGTGGCTGACGCTCCCGCGCCCATGCGGGCGGGGCCTCCTCTTCCGGCTCGGGCGTGTCGAACGGCCCGGGCCCGGCCATGAGCACGAGGGCTGCGGCCGCCAGGTCATCGGCAGACCACCCCGTCTCTTCGCACACGCCGGCCATCCACGCGCGCACACCGCCGTGGGCCTCGCCCATCACGCCAGCCAACGCGACCTGCATGGCCTTGCGCCGCTGCCGGCCGATGTCGGAGTCGGATGGCACATTCGCCGGCTTGATCTGGACTTTCAGGCGACGCTCGAGCTCGCGGATGTACCGCACCTCGCGGGGCGTGACGAAGGCGATGGCGGTGCCCTTGCGACCCACTCGACCCGTGCGCCCGATGCGGTGCACATAGGCCTCGGTGTCGGTGGGCAGGTCGAGGTTGATCACGTGGGTGATGTGGTCTACGTCGATGCCGCGGGCGGCGACATCCGTGGCGATCACCACGTCGAGCTGGCGGGCCCGCAGGCGCCCCAGCACCCGCTCGCGCGCGCTCTGGTTCAGGTCGCCGTGCAGCGCGTCGGCCGAGAACCCCTGTTGGGCGAGGGCGTCGGCCACCTCGGCGCAGCCGGCGCGGGTGCGCGCGAACACGAGGGTGGTGTCGCGCTCGACCCCGCGGAGCACGCGGGACAGCGCGTCGAGCTTGAACCGCTGTGGCACCCGCATCCACTGCTGCTCGATATGCCCGGTGGAGAGGGCCTCGTTCTCCACCTGAATCGTCACGAGGTCCTGGGTGCGGGCCTCGATGAGCCGCTTGATCACCGGGGGCATCGTCGCCGAGAACAGCACCATCTGCCGACCCTCCGGCGTGGCGTCCAGCAGCTTGTTCACGTCCTCGAAGAAGCCCATCCGGAGCATCTCGTCGGCCTCGTCGAGCACGAGCATCTCGATGTTGCTGAGGTCGAGCGTGCCGCGGTCGAGGTGGTCGATCAGCCGGCCCGGGGTGCCGACCACCACGCAGGAGGACTTCAGGGCGCGCAGTTGCGGCGGGTAGGGGGTGCCGCCATAGATGGTGGCGATGCGCACAGGCAGGAAGCGGGCCAGTCCGCGGAGGGCCTCGGTGACCTGGAGCGCGAGCTCGCGGGTGGGGGAGAGCACCAAGACCCGGGGGGAATCCGCGCCGTCGGCCACGCGCTGCAGGAGCGGCACGCCGAACGCCGCGGTCTTGCCGGAGCCGGTGCGGGCGCGTCCGATGACGTCATGCCCCTCGAGCAGGGGCGGCAGCGAGGCGGCCTGGATCGCGGTAGTGCTCTCGAAGCCCAGCACCTCGATAGCGCGCAAAATGCGCGGATCGAGGGGGAAATCAGAGAAAGGTGGTTCGGACACGAGGGGCCTCGGTCGGGGAGATGGCCCCGTCAGTGGGCGCGGGGGGTAGCCCGGCAGGTCCCGTGCGTCGACGGAGCAGGGTGCCCCGTGACGCTACCTGAGCACGACCTCGGCCTCTGTGTGCGCCGTGCCCGCCTGGGGGTCGGACAGGGTGATCGCGACCCGCGCAGCCAGCCCTGACAGGGCGTCTGCGTCCGCGTCGTCCTCGAACGGCACGAACCGAGTCGCCACCCCCACGCCCTGTTCGCAGTCGGTCAACACACCGCCGAATGCGCTCTGGAGGAGGGCGTCGCCCAGGTACACGTCCACCAGGGCCGACAGCTGACCGGTCTGGTCCAGCCCCGTGAGCTGCACGGCGAGTGGGAGCCCGAGCACCCCGCCTGCATCTTCGTCCATCGGGGCGTCGCTTCCCGGCGTCCACGGCACGAACCCGTCGGCGGTGAGGGCGCCCAGGGTGGCCTCGCCAGGGTCAGTGCCGCGACAGAGGTCGGCCGCCGAGTCGGTGGTCGATGCCGTGCCGGTGGGGGTGGTGTCGGTGTCGCTCCAGGCGGTGCTCTGGGTGGTCCAGCTCGTGGAGCCACGACCCGTGTCGTCACTGGCCTTCATCGATCCAGAGGATGTACAGGCCGCCAGCGCCAGCAGCAAGCTCATACGCACAGGGCCTCCGATCAGTCCAGCAGTGTGACCACGACCCGGCCATGGCCAGCGTTCACCCCAGGCTCCAACACGGGCGCAGCGCCGCTGTTGAACGAGCCGCCACCGCCGCCGCCGTAGCCATTGCTCGAGCCGCTGCCGCCGCCGCTGTACCCGCCGCCGCCGCCGCCGCCGTAGTTGCCGCCGCACCCGCCGCCGCCGAACCCGCCCGCGCCGTGGTGTGGCCCGAGGGGGCCGCCGGCGCCGCCGGCGAGGAAGGACAGGGAGGACTCGTCGCCGCAGGCACAGCAGTACACGCCGCAGTCGCCATCGGGCGAGCTGCCGTCGGTGTAGAACCCAGCGCCACCACGGCCGGAGTTGTGACCGCCGACACCGGCGCCGTCGCCGTCCACACCGCCGGGTCCGCCGCCGTCGCCCAGGCCCAGGCCGCCAGCCTCACCCGCGAGCCCGGGCTCACCACCGGTCACCGCGCCGCCGCCGCCGCCGCCGCCAGCGATCAGCAGCGGCCGATCGCCGAGCACCACGAAGGTGCCGCCGCCGCCGCCGGTGCTGTTACCTTCGTGGCCGCCCTCGGTGGTGATCGCGGGCTGCTGGCCCACGAGGACGTCGACGATGGCCCCCGGGACCACCTCGAACGAGCCGCGCGCGTGGGCCCCCAGCCCGCCCGCACCGGCAGCGCCCATGCCGCCCTGGGCCCCCCATGCGTCCACCACGATGCTCCGCACGCCATCGGGCACGGTCCAGCGCTCGATGGCGCCGGTGTATTCGAACTCCACCGCGTCGCCGATGGGCTCGTAGCCAGCGGACTCCGACACGCCGCAGCTGCTGAGGTCCACCGCGGCGAACCGCAGCCCGCACACGCCGCCGCCAACCGTCGGTCCCAGACGGACGGCGCCGTCGGCGTCCGCGTCGCGGAACGGGCCATACCAGCTGAGCGGGCCCGCGAGCCCAGACATGGCGTCCACACAGGGGCCGCCCGGGATCGTCGCCGCGCCGTCGGCCGCGCTGGTGAGGAGCACCACCTGGCCACCCGGGGTGACCCCCGAGATGTCGAGCGACAGCCGCCCGGGGCAGGCGCCGCCGACCGTGAGCACCGGTCCGCCGCCGGCCAGGGCGGGAGCGAGCAGCGCGATGAGCAGGCCGAGCATGGGCACCTCCGAGCAGAGCATACCGGAGACCCGGCCGTCACGGCACGCGCGTTCGCCGCGCGGTCAGGACCGCCAGTGGGCGACCGCGGCTGCCTCTCCCGGGAGCAGCCACGCCGGGTCGTAGTCGGAGCGCTCCGGGCGCACGGCGAAGGCCAGCTCGTCCCGGAGCATGGGCGGACGCCGGATGTTCCCGTAGAACGCCGCGAGATCGGGGTCGGTCCGCACGCGGCCGTACACCGCTTCGGTGTGGGCGGCGGCCCATCGGCGGCGCTCCGGCGGCCAGCCATCGGCTGCGAGCGCGGTCAGTCGCCGCGATCCATCCCAGCCGGGCACCAGGCCGGCGGGCGTGAGCTGGTCGCCCGGCGGGGCGGGGAACGCGAGCACCACGTCTTCGGGCGCCCAGTCCGTCGCCGACCAGCGCAGGGTGGTTCAGGTGCCGACGCCCGAGGGGTGCGGCACCATCGACCAGTCCACCTCGCCGGGCACCGACCACGCGGCCCACCACCGGGGGCGGCGGGTGCGCACCTCCCAGCTCGCATCGGGCACCGGACCCCAGCCGCCGGTGGCGTGCCCGAGGTGCATCACGTCCTGCCCGGACGACCGCTCGAATGCATACGACAGCCGGAGGGTGGCGGCGTCGAACAGCACCAGCTCCACCTGATGGCACCCGTCATCGGACTGGACCGGCACCGCGCGCCCATCCAGCGTCGCGGAGACGTCCGACCACGCCGTGCCCTGTGGCCCCCGGTCATGTGCCGGCGGCAGCACACCCTCCGCGAGCGCGAGCTGCACCACGGCCACGCCGTCGGGCTCCAGCTGGTAGGTGCCCTCGAACCGCCACTGGCCGGTCTCGTCGTCCTCCGTCCCGCGCAGGTGCTGGGCGGCGAGGCGCACATCGGGTAGGGCGGCGGGTTCTACCCCGCGTCCGCCCCCCCGGGCATCGATGGGCAGTCCGCTCACTGGGTGCTGACCGCCCCGGACACGTTGCGGTGGCTCACGCTCGGATCGGCCGCCTGGGCCACGGCCGCGTTCACTGGCTCGCCGTAGTCGGAGTCATTGAACCGGCTGATGTAGGTGATCTGGTCATCGCCCGAGCCGTACACGGTGGCCTGCACCTTGTCGCCCCGGTTGCCCTCGATGATCATCAGGTTGCCGGTGGCGGCGTCGTATTCGCTCACCATGGCCACGTGGCTGTAGTCGGAGCGGAACAGCACGATGTCGCCGGGTTGGGGCCCGAACCCGTCGAGCTGGGCCTTGCGGGTGGCACCGTCGGCAGCCAGGTGCACGCTCTTGTGGCCCTCGATTCAATCGCCGGCCTGGGATTGGGATGTGCCGACATACGCGCCGTTCTCGAAGAACTCGTGCAGGCGGTAGCCCGACCAGAACACGAGGTTGCGCACGATCTCTCTGCGAATGCCGGCTTTGGCGAAGTTGTAGCCGACGAACATGCCGCACCAGGGGTAGTCGGAGCTGGTCGCCGCCCCGTTGGCCGCCTGGATTCGTTGACCATCGCGCCCTGGTTCGCGCCGCCGGTCTCCCAGGTTCCGCTTCCGTATTCGCCTTGGCCCTCGACCAGCTCCATCCGGGCGGACTTGGCGGCCAGTGCGCCACGCTCGCCGGCCAGGCCTTCGCTCGTGGGAACCGCGCCGCCTCCGCTGGTCACGCCGCCGCCGCCCTCCTGGGGAGCGGGGTTGTCGTGGGTGGGGATGCCGTTGCCGAGCAGCACCGAGGCCGTGACCGGGCCGCAGATGCCATCGACTTCGAGGCCATTCGCCCGCTGGAAGTCGCGGACCGCGCCGGCGGTGAGCGGGCCGTACACGCCGTCCGCCTCGAGGTCGGCGCCTTGCTCGTTGAGCAGTTGCTGCATCTGCAGCACGTCCTCGCCGGAGGCCCCCTGGCGCAGGAGCTGCTTGCCGAAGCCGCTGCCGGCCATGTCGCCGACCGCCGCGGTCTGCTCGAAGTCGGCGTCGATGGCGTCCATCAGGGCGCGCACGCCCACCTGACGGTCCACCGTGTTCGGGTCATACACGCCATCGGCCACGTACTTGCCCGACTCGTACTGGTCGGTGCCCGAGTACGCGTAGGCGCTGTCGGCGCCGCGGTTGTGGTAGCCCAGGCCGTTGTAGTACTCGGCGAAGGTGGCCATGGCGGCCACGTCGGTGCTGTTCTCGTTCAGGCCGAGGTCGCGGCGGATGCTGTCTTTCATCTGCAGGGCATGCACCGCCGCTTTTTCCCAGTTGTGGAACACGGGGATGTCGGTCGGCCAGTTCACCGCGGCCACGCCCAGCGGGTCGCCCTGGTGCAGGTAGGTGCCGAAGTTGCCGCTGCCCTCGCGCCAGTGGATGGCGGCGACCAGCTCGGCCGGGATGCCGGTCTGGGCCGCGACGCCTTCGTACCGGCCCTGGTTCGCCGCCCAGTGCTCCTGGAACGGCTCGATCTCGCCCTCCATGCCGGCGGTGTCCATCTCCATCTCGCCGGTCTGGCCCTGGTGCTTCTGGTACACCTCGCGGGTGAACGTCAGCGGGCCCTCGACCCGGGCGGGCTCGGCCGCCGGGCCGTCTACGCCTGGAGCGGGGGGCTGGTTGTCCTGGCCGAACTCCTGCACCTGATCGAGCAGCGGCGTGTCCAGCTCCGGACCGCCATCGTCGAGGTCAGGCGAGGGGCTGGAGACCTCTGAGCCTTCCTGCCGATCGCGCCAGCGCTGGACGCGCTTGAAGATGTTCTGCCGTCGCTGTTGACGACCGCCGGGACGACGCTTCTTGCCGGACATGGAGACCTCGCCGAGGAACGTGCGGGGACCAGGCCGGACCCACAGGGGTCGGCCGAGAGAGAGGACGGGCCCACGTCTCGGGAGTGCTGTGCTGTACAACGTGCAGACAAGACATACGAGACCTCGCCAGAGGGCGTGGGGCCGCAGGGACGGCATCACACGGCGGGGAGGGGCGGCAGGGGTCGGGCGTACCCCAGCCGTAGCCGACACCTGTCACCAAACGGGGTCAGACCCCCGATCGGGCACTTCCCGGTAGGAGGTACAGGGCGCCGGTGGCGAGATCAGGCACCCAGTCGGACACCACGATCTCCTCGCCGCCGTCGCCGTCGACGTCGCCCACGACCCCGAGAGAGGTGCCGAAGGCGCCTTCGTCGGGCATCTCCCCATGGGCCTGGAACAGCGCCTCCTCGGGTCGGACCGCGCCGGCACCGTTCCCGTACACGCGGAGCAGCCGAGGCTCCCCGAAGCCTCCGTCGCCGGTGAGCACGACCTGGGGCAGGCCGTCGCCGGCGAGGTCGGCGACGGCCGAGAACTGGCCGTTGTGAGAGAGCACGGTGTCGTCGATCGCCTGCCACCCGATGCGGTCGGCCAGCTCGCCGCCGCCTGCCAGGGGCCCGTCGATTCGGACGCAGGTAGGGCCCTCCTCGTCCAGCGCGTTGCCATACACGCCCAGGGTGATGTCAGGCTCCGGTCCGCCGGTTCAGACCCTCGCGCGGGAGCAGCGAGGCGCGTGGCCCGTCGCAGGCGCACGTGCGCGTCGAGAGCCACCGCCCTCACCCACGCGGTGCGCTGTCGCGTCCCCTCACGGCCCCACGCACACCGCCGACCTGGGAGGCCCGCGGGCGCCTCGCACCTGCCATCTCAGGGCGATGAACGCCGTACGGTTCGCCCGGAGCGCCACGGCTGCTTGAACCGGATGCACACCCGGCCGTCCTCGTCGACGGACAGGCGCTGCCGCGACACCGCCGCCCGCGCGGTGTAGCGCACCAAGGCTCCGCTGCCATCGACGAGGCTGGGTGGTTCGCCGGCGAATTTTCGTTGTCAGCCCTGTCCCCACATGGGGACGGCGATGGACGATCCTGGGCGTCAGTGTCTTCTCGAGACCCGTGACGAAGACGGCGAGAGTCCTGTCAGGGCGGAGCTTCCGAGGTTGCTCAGCAGCCAGGTCCATATATTGATATACGTGTGAAGATGTGCGGTTGAATCTGCGTTGTTGCCGTTTGTGCGGGTCGACATGCGCGGCTCCGGGGGCCGCCTTGGACATATCGGCATGCAAAGCGGCCTCATCCAGTGTCCCCGGTCCACCACGTCTCGACGCGCCAGAATCCACCCGTGTCGAGGCCTTCGGTGCGCAGGCTTCTGATGATCTCGGCGTAGCTGTCGGCGTCCAGCTCCGTCCACTTGGTGTGTCTCCAGAGAGAGCGGTGCGACTTCGAGAAGCTGGGTTCCCTGGCCAGGGCCTGGAGGAGTAGGCGGTCGATGGGCGGGTGAGCGAGTTGGCCCAGCCCGCCGTCGGCCATACCGCCGCACACCACGCGGGTCTTCAGGTAGATGGCCACGATCTTGGCGGCCCTGCCGAAGGAGGCTGTCGCGATACCGGCTTGATGAAGCGCTGCCAGGATCTGCTCGCACCAGTGTCGATGCGTTTCGTCGAAGGCCTCCGGGCTGGAGGGCCATGACGACGCGGGGCCGCTGACCACGGAGGGTAGGTCCGATGCCTCCAACGCGTTCCGGATGGCGGTGTTGGTCGACCCCGCCAGCCCTCGTCCCGACGCGCGAGCACTACACCAGGCAGCGTACCGATGACTGTGGATCTGCGCCGTGTACATCGCTGACCCGCCGCGGGACTGGAGGGCCCCAGTGAGGCCTAGTTCCGCTTCCAGCCAGGCGTCCAGGTTTGCGTTGGTCTCTCCGGACATAAAGCGGTGCCACAACGAGGCGGCCCCTCGAGGCTGGAGAACGCGGCCATCGTTGGCGAGAACCACCGCTCGATCGCCAGCGCAGATCAGGGTCCAGCCAGGGGACTCCTTCTGGTCAGCGTGGGGGTCGAGCTCGCGGCCGGCACGCATCGCCACGTAGTCGTTGTCGATGTAGACCCGCTGGTCGTACCGAAGTGCCAGGCGAGCTGCGAGCTGGAAGACCAGGACAGCAGAGGGTCCCCGGCGGTGGTGCCGACAGCCAATGTGGGAAGCCGGCGGCACCGGTCCTAGCCCCAGGTGCGCGATGGCTTCTCGCACGAGCGATGCCATGGGCTCGCTCTTGGCGCGGGTGGTCAGCTCGAGCCCGTGGTCGCCGGGACTACCGGTGACCCAGTTCTCAACATCCCCCGACATCGTCAACCGACCTAGGTCGGCCCCCTCGCGATGAACGCTGCAGGGAACGAGCTGGAGTCCAATCCCGTAGTAGCCCATGCCGTCGCGCTGGATGACCACGGCGCGGATACCGTGGCTCGCGTGGAAGCGCTCCATGAGTTCGGCAGCCAGGAACCAGGTGAGGCCCCACCCGCGCCCGTAGCGCCGCTTCCAATAGTTGTAGGCCCCTACCAGGAGTCCCACCCCTTCTCTTGCTGGGATGCTTTCGGAGATGGCGTCCTCCGTTGCGTGGGTTCGCCATGCGGTTTTCAGCCGCTGGTAACCGAGTTCAGAGGTCCAATGCCGGCTTCCAGGCTTCGGTGGTCAGGGTGATATCAGTGTCATTCTGTTTCTTAGACATTGAACCGATAGTTACTGACCTCGGAAGAACACCGAGGATGGTGGAGTGTGTACCCGCCTGTCCCCGGATCGCTCATTCACGGAGAAGCGTGGCGAGGAAGGCTCGGATGGTGGCACAGGCATCTGCGAGCTCGATGCGGGGTCCCCAGAACATCGGCCCGATCCGCTCCCAAGCGTCCTGGATATCCCTCCAGCGAGGGTCATCTAAAGCGACGTTGAAGGCCGCGTGGCCGGGCTCCGGCATCCGCTTCTTGTCCTCGGTGGCCAAGGCCGCGACCAGAGCCGGCACCGCCATTTCCGGTGGTGGCAGGCTGTCCCACGCCGCGACGATGTGGGCACAGTCCTCGTAGTGGCGAACGAAGTCTGGAGCGGCCTTGCCCTGGTGGAACTTGCGAGCGATGGCCTCGAGCTTCTCCAGGCAGGTCACCCAGGGATGGATGCACCGGACGTCTCGCGGCCGGTTGTCCTCGAACTCGGAGAGCTGGGCGGTAGCCTCGAGGTGGTCGTGTACCCACGACGACAGGTTCCTCTCGAGGAACGGCGCTACGCGGGCTTGTCCGAGCTCCAAGAGCACGAAGGGTCGCATGTCGGGCGGGAGGCTCGCCGTGTGGTGGGCGGGGTAGACCACCTCGAGCCATGCGGCACGAACGCGATCATCGGAACCCACACGGTTTCGCCCCACCTCACACGAGGGGATGTCGATGGTGCTCGTGAGCTGGTCGAACCAGGCGTCTCGTTCAGCGATGCCTCTCTTGTGACGGTTCTTCTTGCTGTCTTCCCAGGGGAGGGCCGGGTCGACCAGCCCCTCGACGGACCCAGCGTCCATCCGGACGTTGATGTCCTCCGAGAACCGCTCGATGAGCCCGAAGCCCTTGGACAGAGACGTGCCACCCTTGAACCACACCTCGAAGCCTTGGTGGTGGATGGCCCAAAGCGAGTGGCACACCCAGTAGTCCTTCTCGATCATGCCGAGGTCGCGGTCCACGGTGGTCGCGACGATGCGGAGCACGTCGACCCAATCGGGGTCCTCGTGGATGAAGCTCACGCCTCGAGGTCCTCGACCGCATGGCGAACGAGGTCCTGCTCGCGGCGACCACCGAACCGAGTTGCCATATCGAAGAGCACATCGGGATCGAGACGCTTGGCCGCGACGCGGTCGCCGAGGGGCCGGGCCAGGTCGTGTGCATCCACTCCCGCGTCGTCGGCATGTCGGAGCAGGTCGATCACGAACCACTCGGGGGTGGGCTCCGCGGGGAACGCCTCCCGCCGGAGGTCGAAGGTCCGCCCGCCCAGGGTGAAGCGGCCGGTTCGCTTCGTGTTGTAGACCAGCGGATGGGCGAAGAGAGCCGTGCTTCCCAGGCCAAGGGCGTTCCATCGTGGAGGTCCGGTCACGACGTAGGGGGTGCCATCGAGGAAGGCGGCCAGCAGGGCCTCATCGGAGGGAGGCACCGGGCCGAAGCGGCTGGATCGAGGTGCGTAGACCAGCCCATGACCGAGCCTCTGGACGAGCCCTTGGGCCTCGAGCCGTTGGGACAGCCGCGTCGGGTTGCTGCCCCATCGCCGCAGGTATGCGGTGCGGTAGACCCTTCCGGCCTCGAGGGGAACTTCGGTGAGTGGACGGGCCATTCGGTATGAAATCTCCGCAGTTGGAGACAGTTTAGCTACTTGAGAGTCCTTGGGCAAGAGAGCCGAGACAGGAGCCGAGGCCGGGTTCTTGGGGCTTCAGCCGGAAGCGACCGCTTCGAATCCCGATCCACACGATGGGCGATCCGGCCACCCCTCTGTCCCCGGATCGGGACGGCCGTGGACGACATGCGACGTGCTACCGTTCGGCCGGCGATGGGTGCAGATCCCTTGGGCAAACACCCGCTTGTCCTCAATCATGAGGCCTTCCGCATGGCATTATGAGCCGTCACGATTCTCGTGGGACTGATGGCCCCCACATGGAGGCTGGTGGTGGCCTCGCGGGCCTCGCAGACCCTCACCGCGAAGCGGTCCCAGCCGCCATCTGAGAGCAAGAGGCACCGAAGCGCCAGCACGTTCTGGCCGCGCTCCACCGACCACCGCATGCCTGCGCCCTTCATGCGGGCGCCGAGCTGCTTGATGGTGCTCTCCACGACGCCAGTGTGTATGCGTGCACTGAGACCCGCTCGGATCCGGTGACACCCGCAACCCCGATCACTCGCTCGTAGAGCGAGCCCTGCTGCCCGGCCGGCCCGCAGGGA
>JBLFXJ010000096.1:0-23145 GCA_047609825.1 Myxococcota bacterium | reverse complement strand
ACATAGGTCGCATCCGACTCCACCGTGTAGCCGTCATAGCCGAACTTGTTCGCGTTGTTGTCGACCGAGTATGACAGGTCGAAGTAGCCCTCTGGCTTCTGCGTGGTGAGTACGATCCATCCGCCTCCATCTGTGCTCATGTCGCACTCGACCTGGAATGCGTCGGACGTGTCGCCGCCGCTCGGATCGATCCAGTACACGCCGTCCAGGCTCGCCGGGAAGCTCCCCTTGATGTCGAGGCAGGTGCTGCCTGCGGTCTCCGGGCACAGGCCGTCACGGAGCAGCGCCACCGCCAGCCAGGCCGAGCCCGCGCACAGCTGCAGGTTGTCACCCGTCCACCGAATCGTTCACGCCGACGCCGGTTCGCAGTCCACTGCGGAGTCGCCGAGCTGAACCGCGCCGCCGAGGAACAGGTCACCGTTTACCGTGGCGTCTCCGGTGACCATCAGGCCCCCCCCGACGAACAAGTCCGCATCCACCGACAGGCTGTCCGCCACTTCGAGGCGCCCCTGCACCCCCACCCGACCGTCCGCCACGTACTGGAACCCGACCGACCACTCCACCACGGTGCCGTCGAAGGTGTTGTCGAGGAACAGCTCGTCGATGACCTCGAGCTCCCAAGTCCCCGCGGGGTTCCTGCCGACCCACTCCGTGAGATCGCCCGACAACGGCGGAGAGGGGTCGGGCCAGGTGCGCACGAGCAGCGTGCCCTCCTCGCTCTCGAACAGCCCGTAGACCGTTCCATCTGGCGCGTGCAGCTTGATGGTGACTCCCGCCAGATCCGAGTTCTCGACGGTGGCCGAGACCGAGAGCCACTCCGCTACGCCCACATCGGGCACCACGAGCGGGCTGCGCACGCCCACCGGGTTGTTGTCGGGGATGGCCTCGCCACCCCCAACCGACACCGACTCGAACTGGTTGGTGAGCAGGCCGTTGCTCACCTCGTCGAGCCCGTTGAACGGCATCGCGCCTTCGGTCAGGGCGCCGCCGTCCACGATGGCCGACACCGCGTCTTCGAGGGTGAGGGTGGAGATCGGCGCACCTCCGATGGTCGCTCCCGCGCCGAGATCGATGTCCGAGCCACTGACGATCGCCAGCACCTCGAGCGCGCCCAACACCGCATCGGGGGCGCACTCCCAGTCACCGGTCGCGTCGTTAAACGCGGCCACGTCGCCATCCGAGCACAGCGGGGACAGCAGCTCGAGGGTGTCACTCGCCAGCAGCACGCCGCAGGTGAATCCCTCGCCGGCCGCGTCATAGACCAGCACCTCGCCATCACCACAGACCGTGGTGCGCAGGCTGTCGGCGTCGCCATCGAGCAGATCGACCGGCACCGAGATGAGCTCCGACCAGCCGATCTGACCGTCGGCGAGATCGCCGGGCACGCCCAGGATCTCCCCCCACGCGACGCTCCCGGTGACGAGGCTGGCGCCGCCCACGGTGGTGCCGGCGGCCAGGTCCAGCGGAGCTTCTACGACCCAGTCCCGGACGGTTTCGGAATCCGGACCCACCGAGCCGGCCGCCATGCACGACCAGACGCCGTCGGCGACCACCAGCAAGTCGCCTTCGGGACAGCTCACCGCCGCCCAGGAATCGGCGTCGCCATCGGCGAGGTCGGCTGGCACGCCCACCAGCTCCGCCCATGCGGTCGTCGGCACGGCACAGGCCCACCGAGCGCCGTCGAAGGCCGCAAACTCACCCGGACCGCACGGCAGCTCAGCGAGCGTGTCGCCCGGCAGCGATGCGCAGATCCACTCCGCACCGTCGTACACCACCGTCTGGCCAGGACCGCACGGCAGCCCGGAGAGTGTGTCCGCGTCGGACGCGGCGGCACAGATCCACCCCGCGCCGTCGAACAGCGGCACCTCCCCCGCCCGGCAGGCCAGGTCGGCGAGCGTGTCGTCATCGAGCACCGGCTGGCAAACCCAGGCGGCGCCATCGAATATGGCCACATCTCCCAGGTCGCAGAGCAGCGACCCAAGGGTGTCTCCATCGCCGGGCCCGACGAGCGCGCCAGAGCCATCGATCACGGTCTCGCCGTTGACCCGGATCTCGAGGGCGTCGACCACGCCACCCCTGAGATCGGTGGCCACGCCCGCCCGACGCGCGAACGGTGCGCTCGCCACCTGGAGCCGGGGCAGCTCGGCACCATCATCGATGCGAATCGCCATCCACAGCGCGTCCCCGGCGAACAGGTCGTCGTCCAGGGGCCCGTCCCAGCCGAGCGTGAAGGCGTAATAGCCGTCGATGAAGTCCGGATAGTCGAGCTGCTCCCACAGCGGCACACCACCCTCGCCCTCGGCGTACAGCAGCACCTCGACGGGGTGCACACCGTCGAGGGGCACGCCGGCGGCATCGAGCGGGCGGCCTTGGTGGGAGAGCTCCACCGGCACAGCGTGGGCCGGCGTCGTGAGCAGCGCCAGGGTGAGTACGCCCAGAGCGCGTCGCACGTGTCCTCCTCGGGCACCGAGTGCCCCACGGGAGCCGCCCGAACTCCACCCACACGCATTCCGGGCACGAACCCACAGGTGTGTGCGGGAAGTGACACAACGCCGCGAAGTAAGTGCCGGTTGGTCCATGCGGGATGCTGGCACAGAGCTCGCACGTCATCCTTGCGAAACACCCGCCAGGAGGACTGCGGGAGGCTCGAACCGAGTCCGTCCGTCGCCGCCGCTGCACGCGCACCTACCTACTCTCCAGCAAACCTCTCCAGCGCTTCATCTGAAGCGCCAGGATCCCTGCACTGAGCGCGTGTGCAGTCGGCGGCGACCTCGGCCCGGCTCAGGACCCCCCTTCGGCGAGCGCTGCACGGATGGCGCGCGCGTCGGCGTCCAACCTGCGCACCTGCTCGCTGACCGTGACGGCGGGCGATGGTGCCGCGAGCAGATCATGGCGCACGCGCGACGCGGTCGAGGCGATCTCGAGCAGCTGGGCGAGGCAGGCCGTACGGCGGGCCTCGAGGCGCTCGCTCGCCGCGTCCGCTGCCGAGGCCTGGTCGATGGTCGCACTCAGGCGCTCGAACTCGCCGGGATCCACCGCCTCGCCCGCTCGCTGGAGCGTGTGCAGCCTCGCCAACCTGGCCTCGGCCCATGCCACGTCCTGCGGCCGCGCGTCGGCCAGCGCAGCCTCCACCGACGAGAGGCGGCTCGCCAAGGCCTCCACCTGGCCACCGAGCACCCCTACCGTGCGACGCAGGTCGCGGATCGCCGGCTCCGGGAGCGTGTCCACCAGTGCGGACACCGTCGACTCCAGCGATGCCAGCGCATCCGCCGCCCGCGACGGGAGGTCGTTGCGGTCGGGTTTGGCCTCCGGGGGGGCCAGCTCCACCCCTGGCGGCAGCTGATGCTGGTGCGGCTCGTCGAGCCATGGGCGCAGGTCGGAGGCGAACCCTCTGGCCAGGCCTTCCGTCTTCCGGACCCCCTTGCGGGACCCCGATGAGAGCTGCGGCAGGAACACCGACAGCAGCACCGCGATGATCAGGAGAGGCGCCGCCGCGTCAGCGCCCACCATGGCCATCATTCCGAACACCACCCAGGTCAGACCGAGAATCTGGGGCACTCGTCGCGCGGGGATCCACCACCCTCGGGCGGGCGCCTCATCCACCGCCTCCGCTCGAAAGCCGGCGTTCTGGGCAGAGGCTACCAGTCGGTCGGCAGTGTGGCGGTCCACACCGTCGATCAACTTGAACCGCTGGTCGAGCACCGCAGGCGGCGCACGCAGGGCACCGGGCGGAAGCCCAGCGACCCGCTCTACCTCGGCGATGAGCGCCTGCTCGGGCGACGAAGACAGCGGCATCCCGAGCGCGTCCCTGACCTGGAGCGCGACGGACGCGAACGCCTCGAGCACCAGGTTCGGCTTGCGGCCCGTGCGGGCGCGGAGGCTGGCCCGGCGGAGCTCATCGTCCGGGTCTTCCCGGACCACGACCGCCCACCCGCCCTCATCGAACCAGCGCACGGGCCCGACGGCGACCGCTGGACGCGCCTCGACCTCGGCCGGCGCGCTCTGCAGGGACCGGGTCTGGAGCGCATCCACTACGGCGCGGGCGCCCGCCGGACGGCGCTCGGGGTCGACGTCGAGCAGGCGATCCACCAGCTGGCACACGTGCGCGGGAAGGTCCGGGCGCGCTTCACCGAGCGGCCTATGGGCGCCGTCGAGCTGCCGCTGGAGCGACGCGACGGCGGTGGGCGCCGCGAACGGCCCCCGGCCGGTCGCCGCCAGGTAGACCACCGCCCCAAGAGAGTACAGGTCAGACCTTGGGTCCGAGCGCGAGCCCTCCCAGACTTCGGGGGCGGAATACCCGGAGGTGCCGAGCGTGCTGGTCGAGCGCGTGCCGCCCTCCCCCACCCTCGCGAGCCCGAAGTCGGTCAGCGCCACCTGCCCATCGCGGCTGACCAGCACGTTCGTGGGCGACAGATCCCGGTGCAGCACACCCGCCCGGTGAGAGGCGGTGAGCACCTCGGCCAGCTGCAGCGCGATGGACTCCACCGTCGCGCCCGGCAAGGGTCCCGACTGCCCGACGAGCTCGTGGACAGTGCTGCCCGCGTGGTACGGCAACGACAGCGCGAGTCGGCCATCCACCTCGTGCAGCTCGTTCGCGACAAGCGCCGCCGGATGTCGGATCCGGCTCGAGGCCAACACCTCTCGCCTCAGCCGGCGCCGCGCTGACGGATCCGCCGCGAGGTGGTCGTGCAGCACCTTCAGCGCGACCCGCTCCCCCCGCACACGATCGTCCACCAGGTACACCGTGGCGCTCCCGCCCCGCCCGAGCTCGCCCAGGATGGCGAACCGACCGCCGAGCAGATCGCCAGGCCGCAGCGAGCGCGCTTCAGCCATGGCGAGCCGGCTCCCACACCGCGTGCGGCAGTGGTCGGCCGGCGTTCCACGCGGTGAGTGCTGCCACGACCTCGCGGGCGACACGGTCGCCGAGCCCCTCGGTGTACCCGGCCGCGTGGGGTGTGAACCAGACGGCGGGATGCTGTGCCCCAGTCGCCAGCTCCGGCCAGGGTTCCTCCGGGAACACATCCACCGCCAAGCCCGCCAGCCTGCCAGACCGCACCGCCGCCACCGCCGCGCGCACGTCCAGCACCCGACCGCGAGCAGAGTTCACGAGCACCGCATGGGGACGAAGCATCGCCAGCTCATGGGCACCGATCAACCCTTCGCTCGATGGAGACAGGGCACAGTGCAGGCTGACGGCGTCGGCTTCGCGGAGGGCGTCGGTCAGCGACACCCCTCCGCCAGCCGGGTCCACCCCGAGCACCCGCGCCCCGAGGCCCTCGAGCACCTCGCTCATTCGACGCCCGATCACACCCAGTCCGATCACCGCGACCCTGGCCCCGTGCAGGCCCCGCGGTCGACGCTGAGGCAGCGCTGCACGCGCCCACCGGCCTGCTGCCGCCTCGGCAAAGAACCACGGATGTTGCCGCATGAGGCCGATCAAGCAGCCCAGCGACCACTCCACGACCGGGTCGCGCCGTGCCAGCGGGCAGCGCCCCACCGAGATGCCCTGTGCAGCGCACGCCCCGACGTCGATGTGGTCGTGGCCGGAGGTGGTGGTGAGCACCAGTGAGCCCGAGAACCGTCCTACCAGCGCGGCATCCACTCGCACGCCCGAGGTGACCACCAAGGCATCAACCCCCGCTAGCGGCGGAGCGTCGCAGCCCGCAACAGCTGCCCAGTCGAGCCCCAGGACGCGCGCCCCGGCCTCCTCGGCAGCGAGCGCGGCATCCGTCTCGTACGCCGAGCGGCCCCACCGGAGGACGGTCACAGCTGGTCGAGCAGGTTGGTGACCTCGTTGGGATCGAGCGGCTGATCGATGACGGCGATCTTCACACCCTCGCCGAACAGCGTGTACGTGGGCGGCTGGGGATCCGGGCCGCCGGTGAAGCGGCGGGCCACGTTCCAGTCGGTGTCGAGCAGGATCGGGAACTCGATCCCCTGAAAATCGGCGAACGCGGCAATGTCTTCGATGGTTGCCGCAGTGTCCTCGAAGTTGGGGCCCACCAGCCACAGGATCATCAGCCCATCCCGCTCGTACTCATCCCACAGGGCGATGAGCTCGTCGGCGACGGCGTCGGCGGTGGCCTCGTCCAGGTCGCCCGGCGTGATGTGCATCGCGGCGACCAGCACCACGCGATCGCAGAACGCGTGCAGCTGGATCATGTCGCCGTAGCGGTCTTCGAGCGCGAAGTCCTCGGACACCTCTCCCACGGCATCGCCGCTCGGCACCACCCGATCGCGACACGCGCCGATCTTCCATCCGCCCTCGTAGGGCTTGTCGTCGGCGTCGAGGGGGTCGGTGTTGCTGTTCACCTCGCGCCCGTCCGTCACCCCGTCCCCGTCGCTGTCCGGGTTCTTGGGGTCGGTGCCGAGCGCCTCCTCCTCTTCGTTGGACAGCCCGTCATCGTCGGGGTCGGCCGCCGGATCGTAGCTACCGGTGTCGATCGGCTCTTCCTTCCCGCCGCACGCCAACAACAGCATCGCGGCCAACACGGCACTGCGCATCGCTCCCCCAGAAACAGACGGATCGCACAGTATCCGACCCCGGCCGGAGTCACACCCGGAAGCCGATGCCGTCGGGTGGTCCGTGGAGGTCGCGGTAGCGATAGGCCCCACCGCTCGGAGGTCGAATGGCCCGCAAGAAGACGAGCTGGACCTGCACGAACTGCAGCTACAAAAGCCCCAAGTGGATGGGCAGATGCCCCGAATGCCAGGCGTGGGACACGCTGGTCGAGGCGAAGGAGGCAACCCCCGCCGCGAGGCGATCCGGGGCGGCGCCCGCGGAGCCAGTACCGCTGAACGAAGTGGATATGCACCGCGGCGGCGAAGTCCGCGTGCGCACCGGGCTGGGCGAGCTCGACCGTCCGCTGGGGGGCGGGCTGGTCGCGGGTTCCCTGGTGCTGATCGGGGGCGATCCCGGGGTCGGCAAGTCCACCTTGCTGCTCATGGCGCTCGATCGGTTCGGGCAGCGAGGCCTGCCGGTCCTGTACGTGACCGGCGAGGAATCCCTCCGCCAGGTCCGACTCAGGGCGGATCGCCTGGGCGTCAGCGGCGACTCGATCCTGTTGATGGCCGACACCGACTTCGACAACATCGATCGGGTCACACGCCAGCGTCGGCCGCGGGTCGTCGTGGTGGACTCGGTCCAGACCGTGAGCATCCCGGAAATCCAGGGCATCCCCGGCTCGGTGTCACAGGTGCGCGAGGTGGCACACCGGGCGATGCTGCTCGCGAAAGGCACCAACACGGCCATCGTGCTGGTCGGGCACGTGACCAAGAGCGGCTCGCTGGCCGGCCCCAAGGTGCTCGAGCACTTCGTCGACACCGTGCTGCACTTCGAGGGTGATGGACGCAGCCCGCTTCGCATCCTCCGGTCGGTGAAGAATCGGTTCGGCGCGTCGGGCGAGCTCGGACTGTTCGAGATGGTCGACGATGGGCTCCGCGAAGTCCCCGACGCCAGCGCACGGCTGCTCCAGGAGCGGATCGACGACGCTCCTGGCACGGCTGTCGTCGCGGCGCTCGAGGGCACGCGCCCGATCCTCACCGAGGTTCAGGCGCTGGTCGGAGCGCCCCATCCCGCGCAGCCTGCGCGCACCTGTGTGGGCGTCGATCGCACCCGGGTTCAGATGCTCGCCGCAGTCCTGCAGAAGCACGGCATGTCGCTTCACGACCGCGACTTGTTCGTCAACGCCGCCGGTGGGGTGCGGTTGATGGAGCCCGCGGTCGATCTCGGCATCCTCGCCGCCATCGCCAGCTCATACCGGGAAGAGCCGCTCCCCACCGACACGCTGGTGTTTGGCGAGGTGGGGCTGGTCGGTGAGATCCGAGCCACATCGCACCCCCTGCCGCGTCTCCGCGAGGCCGCCCGGCACGGGTTCCGCCGGGTGATCGCCCCGGTCCGTGCGGTCGAAGATGCCCCCAGTGGGGTGAAGGTGGTGGGCGTGCGCACCGTCCGCGAGGCGCTCGACGCACTCTGCTGACCGCCCGCAACACAACGCGTCACGCGCTCGCGGGCGGATGAGGCGGCGGGATACGGCGCAGCCCCGGTCGCTGAATGACCGCTCATTCATATGGAGCGCACCCGATGAGCAGCCTTCCATTCTCCATCGACGTCGAAGACATCAAGTTCGTGCTGTTCGATCAGCTCGGGATGCACGACGATCTCGCGAAGGCCGAGCGGTACGAGGAGTTCGACCGAGAGGTGTACGAGTCGATGGTCGATGAGGCCGCACGGCTGGTCACCGAGGTCGTGCATCCTGTGAACAGCCCCGGCGATCGGCAAGGCTGCACCCTGGAGGATGGCAACGTCACCACGCCCGACGGCTACCTGGCGGCCTGGAAGGCTGTGGCCGAGGGTGGGTGGATCAACCCGTCCGCACCCGTGGATGCGGGCGGCGTAGGCGCTCCGGCCGTGATGTACATGGTCGTCACCGAGATGATGATCCAGGGCTCGATGGCGTTCGCGATGTACCCGGGACTCACCGCCGGTGCGGCGAACCTGCTGTACCACCACGCTCCGGAGCCGTGGCGCGCCGGGCTCGCAGAGAAGCTGTTCACCGGCGAGTGGGGCGGCACGATGTGCCTCACCGAGGCCGGTGCAGGCTCGGATGTGGGCGCCAACCGGTGCAAGGCCGTGCCCGTCGAGGGCGGTGAGCCCGGCTTGTACCTCCTCGAGGGAGAGAAGATCTTCATCTCTGGCGGCGATCAGGATCTGACCGACAACATCGTGCACCTGGTGCTCGCGCGCACCCCGGGCTCGCCCCCGGGCACCAAGGGTCTGTCCATCTTCATGGTCCCGAAGTTCGAGTTCGACTTCGACACCTGGGAGCTGGGCGCCCGCAACGACGCCCGGGTGGTGGGCATCGAAGAGAAGATGGGCATCCATGGCAACGCCACCTGCACCTTGGCCCTGGGCAGCCAGGGCGAGTGCCGCGGCTGGCTCCTGGGCGAGGAGCACCAGGGCATCAAGATCATGTTCATGATGATGAACGAGGCCCGAATCGGCGTGGGCTGCCAGGGCGTCGGCGTGTCGGCCGCCTCGTATACCTTCGCGCTCGCCTACGCGAAAGACCGCGTCCAAGGCACGAGCCTGGCCAACATGCGCGACCCGGACGCAGCTGCGGTGTCGATCACGCACCACCCCGACGTGCGTCGGATGCTGATGACCATGAAGGTACAGACCGAGGCGATGCGGTCGATGCTGTACCGGCTCGGACACCGCAACGACCTCGCGGAGACCTTCGAGGAGGAGCACGGTTCCGGCAAGGACTTCGTGGACCTGCTCGTGCCGGTGCTCAAGTCACACTGCACCGACACCGGCTTCGAGATGGCGGCGATGGGGGTCCAGGTCCTCGGTGGCTACGGCTACATCGGTGAGTACCCCCTCGAGCAGCTGTGCCGCGACGCCAAGATCGCCAGCATCTACGAGGGCACCAACGGGATCCAGGCGTTGGACCTGCTGGGCCGCAAGCTGCGCATGAAGGGCGGAGCGCTGTTCATGGGGTGGATGCAGGACTGTATGGCGGTGTGCGCCAAGGGGCGGGAAGCGGGCTTCGAGGCGCAGGCGGCCGCCATCGAGAAGTCGATCAACCAGACCGGCGCCGCGGCGATGCACCTGGGCACCATCGGCGCCAAGGGGCGGTTCGAAGCTGCCGCCATCCAGGCCAATCCGTTCCTGTCCCAGATGGGCACGGTGCACCTGGCTGTGGAGTGCATGGAACAGGCCCTGGCCGCCAAGCGCTGCATGGCCGAGCGCGGCGAGACCGTGCACCTGAAGGGAAAGCTATTGAACCTCGACTTCTATGTCTCCAACATCCTCCCGAAGGCCACCGCGTTCGGGAAGATCGTTCAGTCGGATGACGAGTCGTGCATGGACGGCATCCTGTTCGGGTGATCGCGGGATCGCTGACAACAGGAGCATGCTCGACACTGGGTCTTGCGAGGATCGCCCCCCGCGCACGAGCCAGCGCAGGGGGCGCCCGGGTACAGAGCCCATCACTGAGGGGAACCCGATGTCGACCGCACTGAACACGCTCAACGTCCTTCGCGAACGCTCCGGGACCGCCAACACCGAGGGGCTTCCGGATGACGTGATCGAGCGGTTCGCCGGGCTCGACCCCGACCTCGGCATGGTCATCGAGCGAGCTGCCGCGCGACGCGAGGCGCTGGAGGCGGAGTTCGGCGAGGCGATCCGCGGCTCCGAGGCCGACCTGATCGTAGCCTTGCAGCAGGGCTACCTCAACTTCTACGCCCCCGAGACCGTCAACCCCTTCGTACCGTTGGCCGCTCAGGGCCCGTGGCTGGTCACCAGCCACGGCGCCGTGCTCCATGACTCCGGCGGCTACGGCATGCTCGGGTTCGGCCACGCGCCAAACGACGTGCTCGACGCGATGTCAGCGCCGAGCGTGATGGCGAACATCATGACGCCCGCGTTCAGCCAGGCGCGTCTGATGGATCGGCTGCGGGCCGAGATCGGTCACGCTCGCACCGACGGCTGCCCGTTCCACAAGTTCGTGTTCCTGAACTCCGGCTCTGAGTCGGTGACCCTGGCGCTGCGCATCGCAGACGTGAGCGCCATGCTCCAGACCGCTCCCGGCGCCCGGCACGAGGGCGCCACGGTCAAGATGCTGGTCCAGCAGCGGGCATTCCACGGCCGCACGGACCGACCCGCCCAGGCGAGCGACAGCTCCCGCGGAAAATACCTCGCCAATCTCGCGTCCTTCGCCGATCGCGACAACCTGATCGTGGTCCCCCCGAACGACGTCGCCGCACTCCGTGAGGCGTTCGCCACCGCCGAAGCCGATGGCGTGTTCATCGAAGCGATGCTGCTCGAGCCGGTGCAAGGCGAGGGCGCGCCCGGCAAGGCCAGCAGCCGAGCGTTCTACGACGCTGCACGTGCGCTCACCCTGGCCCACGGCTCGATGCTGATCATCGATTCCATCCAGGCCGGGATGCGCGCGCACGGCACGCTGTCCGTGGTGGACTACCCCGGCTTCGAGGACGCGGATGCGCCGGACATGGAGACCTACAGCAAGGCGCTGAACGGCGGTCAGTTCCCGCTGTCGGTGCTGGCGCTCAGCGAGCGAGCCGCCGCCATGTACGTGAAGGGGCTGTACGGCAACACGATGACCACCAACCCGCGTGCCCTCGACGTGGCCTGTGCAACCCTGGACCGACTCACTCCGGAGGTCCGGGCCAACATCCGCGCACGGGGCGCCCAGTTGGTCGACGCCCTGCTGGATCTCAAGGCGCAGTTCCCGCACGCAGTGCTCTCCGTCACAGGCACGGGCTTGCTGTGCGCGGCCGAACTCGACCCCGAGGCGTTCCCGGTCGTCGGCTTCGACGGCCTCGAGACGTGGTGCCGCCGCCACGGTCTGGGCATCATCCACGGGGGGAAGAACGCCCTGCGCCTCACGCCGCACTTCGACCTCACGTTGGATGAAGTCGGCCTCATCATCGACGTGATCCGCGACGGTCTCAAGGCGTTCACCAGTCGGAACGCGCTCGCAACCGCCGAGAGGGTGCGCGAGCCCACACACGCGAGCCCCTGATGTCGGGCTGGGCGCTGGTGGATGGCGTCGGCGCGCCACTCGAGCAGGCCTGCATCCCCGTCACCGACCCGGCTCTCACCGTCGGGTGGTCCGTGTTCGAGACCCTGGTCGTGCACGACGACGGTGCGTCGCCACGGGTGCGCGAGCATCTCCGCCGGCTCGAGGGGTCGTGCCACGGCGCCCGGATCCCGTTTCCTGGCACCGAGGTGTTGCTCGTCGAAGTGCACCGTGCTGCTGCACGAAACGGCTACCCGTCGCGGATCCGGATCACGCTCACCGGGGGCGGGCGTCGCATCGTCGCGGCCACTCCGATCGACCCGGCGCGGCGTGGGCACCCGGTACGAGCTGCGCGCGGTGCCTACCGACGGGAACCGTTCCTCGACGGATGGATCAAGCACGGAAGCCGTGCGCCGTGGGTGATAGCGGTCGCCCGGGCCGGCGTGGACGAGGTGCTGCTGGTCGATGACCAGGGGCGGTTCACCGAAGGCACCACCGCCGGGGTGATCGCGGTCATCGATGGGGTACTCCATACGGCCCCCCACGACGGGCGGATCCTCGCCTCCACCACCGTCGCCGAGCTCGTGGAGCGGGCGATCGAGCTGGGCATTCCCGTCACCCGTGAAGGGCCACCTGCGCGCGGACCGTGGGATGCCCTGTACATCGCGTCGTCCACACGGCACCTGGCGCCGGTCATCGAGATCGACGGAGAAGGGCTCCCCGGCTGGGATCCCGTAGGGCGAGCCTTGGCCGCGCCGTGACCCAGTGTGCGACGGCGCATTGAACCGCACAGCGCCGCGCGGGTCCACTCACGTTGAGCGGGCGCCAGCGAGCACGCCAGATTAGATCCCGCCCAGATCGGAGGTCCCAAATGTCCACGTTCACAGGCGTCGATTTCTACGAGATCGACGAGCTCCTCTCCGACGAGGAGCGTGCGATTCGCGACACGGTGCGCGAATGGGTCGACGAGCACATCGTGCCCACCATCGAGTCGCACTACGAGGCGGGAACCTCCCCAGAGGGGCTCGCCAAGAAGATGGGCGACCTGGGGCTGCTCGGCGCGAACCTCTCGGGCTACGGCTGCCCGGGCCTGAACAACGTGATGTACGGGCTGATCTGTCAGGAGCTCGAGCGCGGCGACAGCGCCATCCGCTCGTTCTGCTCCGTGCAGGGCTCGCTCGTGATGTTCCCGATCCACGCATACGGGTCCGAGGAGCAGAAGCAGAAGTGGCTCCCCCGCCTCGCATCCGGCGATGCGGTCGGCTGCTTCGGCCTGACCGAGCCCGACTTCGGGTCGAACCCCGGCGGCATGATCACCCGCGCCGAAGACAAGGGCACCCACTACGTGCTCAATGGCGCAAAGATGTGGATCACGAACGGCTCGATCGCCGATGTCGCCGTCGTGTGGGCCAAGCTCGACGGCGAGGTACGCGGATTCCTGGTCGAGCGGGGCATGGAGGGCTTCACGGCCCCCGAGATGAAGGGCAAGCACAGCCTGCGTGCCTCCGTCACCTCCGAGCTCGTGTTCCAGGACGTGATCCTGCCAAAGGAGAACCTCCTGCCCGGCGTGAAGGGGCTCAAGGGTCCCCTCGGCTGCCTGAACAACGCACGGTACGGAATCGCCTGGGGCGCGCTCGGCGCGGCGATGGGCTGCTTCCACAGCTCGGTCGACTACAGCACCACACGCATCCAGTTCGACCGTCCGATCGCCGCGTTCCAGCTTGTACAGAACAAGCTCGCGTGGATGCTGCGCGAGATCACCAAGGGCCAGCTGCTCGCCTGGCGCCTGGGTCGCATGAAGGATGCCGGCACCCTGCGCCACGAGCAGGTCAGCTTGGCGAAGATGAACAACGTGGACATCGCGCTCCAAATCGCGCGAGTTGCACGCGATATCCATGGTGCTAACGGCATTCTTGGCGAATACCCCATCATGCGTCACGCCGCGAATCTGGAGTCGGTGTTCACCTACGAAGGCACGCACGACATCCACAACCTGGTGCTCGGCCGATGGATCACGGGGATCCAGGCGTTCCAGTAGGCTGCTGCACCGCGTCGGCATGACAGCCTGCGCACTGCTGCAACACCTCTCCGGCGGTCCCAGGGCGAGCCGGCGGGCCCGGTTCCGGGCGTGTGCCGAACGCCAGCGCCGCCGCAACCACGGCGTAGCCGCCCTCGTGCGTCCACTCCAAAGGGGGCGAGAGCACCTGTTGCGCCGCGTGGCACTCCACGCAGCCGGCGCCAGCCTCTTCCACGGCGTCGATCAGCTCGTCGGCGTGTGCCACCTGGAGGAACCCGAACGCCGAGCCGACGGTGTCGATCCCTGGCCCCTCCAGGACGGCCCCGGCGGACATGTCTCGCGCGTAGACCCGCGCTGCATCCACATCGCCACGGATAGATGCCCGGACGAGGTCAGCCCACTCCCCGAAGTGCTCGGGCGCCTGTGGGGGTGGCGGTGTCGGTGGTTGGCCGCAGGTGCATCCTGTGCTGGCGACGAAGAGTAGAACTGACAGCCTTCGGACCATTCGCGTCGCTCCCGTTTTGGCATCCTAGCGGCGTGCGCTGGATGCCCACTCCTGTTCGACGGACCCTCCTCCGCGTGCTCGGCCGCGGACGTGGGGAAGTGCGCGCGATGCAGGACTTGCGGCACCTGCAGGAGGTGCTGCGGTTCGCAGCGCTCCTGGTCGCCACCGTGTTCCTGCCTGCCCTGCTGCTGACCGGCCTTGCGTGGTCGTCGATCCAGTCGGAAGAGCTCGCGATCGACGCCGAGCTCAGGCAGCGCGCAACCGCGATCACGAAGACAATGGCGCGGGACCACGAGGTGGTGTTCGAGCGGTTCGAGAAGGCGACCAAGGCGCGCTTCGATCGTGGCGCGTCGCCCCTGGACGACCTCGGTGAACTCTCACCCTACCTCCGAGCGGCATTCCGATTCGACGCCACCGGCCATGTGGCCGCACCCTTCCTCATCTCGGAGGACGAGATCCTCCCCCAGCCCACCCCCGAGTGGGAACACGCCACCCGCCTGGGGCTGCAGGCGGAGGCCGGCAACGACTACACGGCTGCCGCCCAGCATCACGCCGACGCTGCTGCGGTGGCACGCCAGCCGGTCTACGCCGCCGAGGCCGTGTATGCCCGAGCCAGAGCCTTATGGCGTGCCGGGCTCGAGCGTGAGGCAGAGCGGGCGGCAGAGGACCTGCAGTTCTCGAAGCTGGGCGTGCTCCGCGACTCCCGCGGGCACCGATTCGCAGACCTGGCGCTGTACCTCCGCTCACGCATCCGGTTCAGCCGCGATCCCACCGTCGGAGCCACCGACCTCACGCTCCTGATCGAACATCTGATGTCTGGAACGTGGGAGATCGGGAACGCTGGCGAGGCCGCGATCGCCTACCACAGCCTCGATCTCCTCGCGCCAACGGCCGATCCGGATTGGCTAGCGCGCACGCGCAGCCAGCTGAACGCACGCACGGATCAGCTCTACTGGTCCGAGCTGGTGGACGAGGATCTGAAGAGCTTGTACATCCGCCTGGAGGAGGGCGAGTTCCGCTACATCGGAGCCCGCGAGGCGGCTCCGGCCGTGTGGGGGCTGTACCGACGCGGAGACCTGTACGCGTTCTCATTCAGCGCAGAGTCGCTCTACGCCGACCTCCACCGCGCCGCGCGCGAGCGGAACACGGTCGACCCCACGTTGGTCACCGCGCTCCTCGAGCCCGGCGAACGCCCCCCCCCGAGCGCCATCACCTCTGTCTCACTCGGACCACAGCTGCCGATCGTGCAGGTGACCGTCGCCCCTGCGAATCCCGAGGCCCTGGTCGACCTGAAGCGCTCCAAGCGAACCCGCCGGCGGGCGATCGTGGCCATTGCGGCCCTGATGGTCATCTTCGGTGTAGCGCTCTCGGCGAGGATCATCGGTCGTGAGGTCGATGCCGCCAGGATGAAGGCAGACTTCGCGGCGAACGTGTCACACGAGCTGCGCTCACCGATCACCCAGATCCGGCTGCGCGGCGAGGCGCTCCAGCTCGAGCTGGTCGACACCGAAGAGGAGCTCCGGGAGCACTACGACGCGATCGTCAACGAGGCCGAGCGACTGTCACGCCTGGTGGACAATGTGCTGGACTTCGCGGCGATCGAGCGCGGTGCGAAGCGGTACCACCTGCGGGCCGACGACCTCCTGGCCGTCGTGTGGACCACCGCCGAGGCCATCCGCAACGCTGTAGAGCAGCGGGGCCTGGAGCTCGAGATCGATCTCCCAGAGGACCTGCCGCCGCTGTGGATGGACCGCGAGGCGATCAAGCAGGTGCTCACGAACCTCCTCTCGAACGCCGCAAAGTACGGGGCTGAGGGGGGCTGGGTCGGGATCAAGGTGCGGCTGGGCATCGACGGCGTCGATGTGTCGGTGTCGGACCGCGGCATCGGCATCGGTCCCGCAGACCTCGAGAAGGTGTTCGATGATTTCTTCCGTTCTACAGATGCAGAGGTCCGACGCCGCAAGGGGACCGGCATCGGCCTGTCCATCGTTCGGTACATCGTAGAAGCCCATGGCGGCGTGGTGTCGGTTGACAGCACGCTGGGCAAGGGTACAACATTCACCTTTACCCTGCCGCTGGACCCGCCCGACGGCGCTGGAGCACACCTCTGATGGCGCGAATTCTCTTCGTAGAAGACGAGCAAGCCCTCCTCGACACGGTGGAGCGCTTCTTCAAGAAGCTTGGCTTCGACGTGTACACAGCGCGCGGTATCTCCGCGGCGCTCGAGATCTACAAGCGCTTCAAGCCCGACGTGGTCGTGCTCGATGTGATGCTCAACGAGGGCCCCGAGCCCGAGTCCGACGGGTTCCAGGTCTGCCGCGCGCTGCGCGACGCAGACTACGAGGGGCCCGTGATCTTCGTCACGGCCCGCACGGCCGAGCAGGACAAGCTCCTCGGCTTCGATCTGGGCGCCGACGACTACGTCACCAAGCCGTTCTCGCTGCTCGAGCTCAAGGCTCGTGTGGCAGCCGTGCTTCGCCGCGCCGGCGGCGCACGAAGCATCTACCGGTTCGGCACGGTGGAGGTCGATCTGGACAACTACGTCATCCGCCACCCCGACGCCGAAGAGCGCCTGTCGAACCGGGAGCAGGAGCTGCTCCGCTACCTGATCGAACACCGTGGCAAGGTGCTCCCCCGCTCCGACCTACTCACCGGCATCTGGAAATACTCCCCGAATGTCACCACCCGCACGGTGGATACCCACATCCTGAACGTCAGGAAGAAGCTGCGCGACGACGCAGCGAACCCCCGGTTCATCGAGACGCTTCACGGCGTGGGCTATCGGTTCATCGCAGAAGAGGGCTGACCGTGCTCCTCCTGGCGCTCCTCGGGCTCGCCCACGCAGACGACCGCGCGTCGTGGGGCGACCTGCACCTGGCCTTGCTCGTCGAGTCCGCAGATGGAGACGCAGCGTCGGCAAGGGCCGTGTACGAGCAGCTGGTACGCAAACTCCCGAGCGAAGACCCCATCCGCGCCGAGGCGCTGTACTGGCTCGCTCGCAGCCGGTGGCTCGCGGGTGACGAGCGAGCGCGCGCTGCTCTGCTCGAGGGCATCCGCACGGGAGCGTGCAAGGAGCGCTGCTTCGACCTGCTCGAGCGGATCGAGCTGGATGCGAATGCGATCACCACCGTACCGATCGCGTGGGACTTCGAAACGCCCGAACATGGCGTGTTCCACCCGTGGCGGTACGACCACAAGGGCACCATGCGGCTCGGCACACCGCCGGGGAAGGATGAGAGCGCGCTGGTCTGGTCCACCGCCATCGATGTGCGCACGGAAGACCAGCTCGTGGTCGGCTTCTCTCGGCCCCAGCCGCCGCCGAAGCAGGTGTCATTCCGCATCCGTGCCGATCCGGTGGAGGCGTGGATCCGCGTGTTCGCCGAAGACGGAACCGGGCGCACGTTCACCTCGGGTGGCGTGGGGATGCTGGTCCCCGTCAACGACACACTGGACCTCACGATCGACCTCGACCGCATGGTGGCCACCGACGGCACCGGCGACACCCTGGACCCCGCTCGCATCGCACGGCTACGGCTGGTGGACACCACGGGCTTCGAGGGCGAGGGCGTCGGTCAGAACACCCTGTACCTGGACGACTTCATCGTTCGGTGACCGACGGCGCGCCTCGTTCCCCCGTCAGCTGCGGCTGACGGGTTGCTCGTCTTCCTCGTACAGCTCGCCATCATCCTCATCTTCGAGGAGCAGAGCGGCCGCGAGTCGGCGATGGTACACGGCGACCACGAGGCCATCGACGAGCCCGGCTGCGAGGTACAGCGCAGCGCCGGTGCCGAACCACATGGACGGATGCAGCACCACGGCCCCGCCGAGGCAGCTCGCGAAGAACACGGCGAGCAGGCGGCGGGCCACCCGGTTGTCGCGCAGGTCCTTGAAGTTCCTGAACGGAACCGAGCTGATCATCAGGAAGCCGATCACACAGGTGAGCAGCGCCACGAACCAGGCCGGGGGAACCAGCACACCCGCCAGGTAGTCATTGCAGACCCACACCAGCGTGACCAACGAGCCGCCAGCCATCGTGGACGTGAGCCCCTGGCTGTGACCGGCGAACGACCAGGTGCGTTCCGACGCGTTGACGTTGAAACGTGCCAAGCGGAACGCCGCGCTCACGGCGTACCACACGGCTGCGGCGACGCCGATGGCGCCCAGCTCGTGCAGCGACCAGGCATACACCAACACGGCGGGCGCAAGGCCGAATCCCACCATGTCGGCGATGCTGTCGAGCTGCACGCCGAACTCGGAGAACCGGTTCGTCAGCCGAGCGACTCGGCCATCCATCATGTCGAAGATCCCGCCGAACACGACCAAGGTCGCGGCCTGCGAGAGGAGTGCCGGCGTGATCTCTCCCGGTCCAACCAGCAATGTGAGCGCGTAGACGCTGCAGAAGATGCTGGCTGCGGTGAACCAGTTCGGCGGGTTGAGGAAGTGACGGATCACGTTGCATCCCGGTTCTGTCGCGACGGGGATAACGCGTTGGGCATGCGCGTCATCGTCCACAAGTACGGCGGTTCGTCAGTCTCCACCCTCCTCAAGGTACAGCGGGTCGCAGATCGCGTCGCGGCTTGTGTGGCGGACGGCACCCGACTGGCCGTGGTCGTCTCCGCCATGGGCAACACGACCAACGAGCTGCTCGGCCTCGCGAGAGAGATCAGCCCATCTCCGGCGCGGCGCGAGCTGGACATGCTGTTGTCGGTCGGCGAGCGCGTGACCATGGCACTGCTCGCGATGGCGCTCCGAGAGCGTGGGGTCGATGCGGTGTCCCTCACCGGCTCGCAGTCGGGGATCATCACGGACGAATCCCACGCCGATGCCCGGGTGGTGGAGGTGAGGCCGGCGAGGGTGCTCGCGCACCTGGAGCGCGGCCAGGTGGTGATCGTCGCCGGATTCCAGGGTGTATCCCGTGATCGGGAGGTCACGACCCTCGGGCGAGGCGGCTCCGACACCACCGCGGTGGTGCTCGCGGCGGCCCTGGGGGCGGAGTTCTGCGAAATCTGCAGCGACGTGGACGGCGTGTGGTCGGCCGATCCCAGGCTGGTCCCGTCGGCGCGGCGGCGAGACACGCTCTCGCTCGACGAAGCGCTGGCGCTGTCCCGTGGCGGAGCCAAGGTCCTGTTCGAAGACGCGGTTCGGTACGCCCGCGACCACGGCGTGCACATCCAGACGTCGAGCACCTTCGGCCCCGGGAGCGGAACCCGGCTCCGCACCGAGCCGTCGGTGCGCAGGGGGGCTGCCTCGGTCACGGGAGACGCACAGCTCGTTCGCCTGGACCTAGCCACTGCTGACGCTCCCACCCCTCCCTCAGCGCGCGCGGGAGGCCTCCGCGTGAGGCGCCGGGTGGGTGCCACGCTGTACCTAGACGTTCGCAACGCCCACGGCCCGCCGACGGGCGTGCCCACCGCCTTGGTCACCGCTGCGGGCTCGGGCCTGGGGGAACGCGCGCACGAGGTCGATGTCGCCAGCGCCGCTCTGGGCGCCACGCAGATCCGCGTGCGCGCACATGGCCATGAGGCCGACACCGCGTGGTGGGAGGTCGCGCCTGCGCAGATCGACCTCGCTGTCGGCGTGGTGCACGGCGCTCTGGTCAGGGACCAGGACTGACGGACCCTGACTACCCCTCGTCCTCGTCCTCGCCAGCAGGCACAGGATCGGTGTCATCGGGCTCGAGATCGTCCGGCGAAAGCTCCTCGCCCTCGTCCGGCACCTCATCATCCACCGGCTCCGCGACAAGCTCGGCCTGCCACCGCTCGGCCTCTGACAACAGCTCCTCGCGAAGTGCAGAGTCCAGCGGCAGCATCTTCACGGCCGCGGCCATCGTCTGGACAGAGCGGATCGGATCGTCGGATGCCGGGTAGGTGCGCGCAAGGTCCGCGTACACGAGCGGATCGTCCGGCAGCGCGAAGAATGGGATGCCCGCATGCTTGATCAGCATGCGGAAGTTGTCGTGGGATGTGTCGACGTGCAGGTGCAGGGGTGCGGAGTACTCGATGAGCATGTTGTCATCGGTGTTCAGGGGCGAGTTACCGACCATCTCCAGGATCGTGGCGCGGTCCATCTGGAACAGCGACACCACGTCCATCGGGTCGTTGATGTCCACGACCTTCAGCTCAGCGGCGACGTCCGGATGCTTCAGCAGGCTCCTCGCTGCGTCCGGCCCCGGGAGGAGCTCGGACTCGGAGCCCACCAGGACCAGATCCGCGTCCTCGATGGTCGCGTACACGATGACGTGCGGGTACACCGCCGCGAAGGTGGCGAGCAGGGATCGCAAATCCGAGTCGTCCATCCCATACATCTGCACCCACTGTCCCCACACGCCGCCCGGCTTCAGCCGCTTCTTGCCCATCTCCCAGAACTCGCGGGTGAAGAGGTTCGACACACCGGAGATCCAGGGATTCGACGGCTCGCTCACGATCACGTCGTAGGTCTGCTCCGCGGTGAGCAGCAGGTGGTTCCGACCGTCGTTCGCGATCAGATTCACCCGCGGATCGCGGAGCACGTCGTGGTTGTACTCGCCGAAGTACTCGGCGGCGCGCTCGATGGCGGGCTCGAGCTCCACCACATCCAGGCGTTTCACGGCTGGGTGCAGCGTGACGGCGCCAGCCGTGATGCCGCTGGCCAGACCGATCACGAGCACGTCGGACGGGTCGTCCGCGAACTGCATCGGCAGCAATGAACAGAGCACCTGCGTAGGCATGTCGGTGGTCGTGCTGGCGTCCACCTTGCCGTTGTTCGCGAGCCACATGTTGCCGGAATCGATGTTCTCGGCGACCGTCACGACCGAGGACAGGCCCTCTTCATAGAACACGAGCGTGTACTTTCCAACGGCATACTTCTGGATGCCCTCGCGGCTGTGATCCTCGAAATGGGACACGTAATGGTACATGCCGGCGGTCATCAGCATCGGGTCCCATGGGGGACGCTGGGCAACGAAGCCGAGCCCCAGAACCACCAGCAGGACGGGGCTGGCGAGCATCCACCGCTCACCGCTGCGGCGGGCGCTCCACACCAGGCACACAGCCGCCGCCAACAGGTTCGCCGCCGCCGCGATGAAGATCGTGCCTTGCACATAGAGCATGGGCAGCAGCACGAAGCCGGCCAGGAAGGCACCGAACACGCCGCCCAGGGTGTTGGCCCCATACACCGTGCCCACAGGCCCGCCGAGCTTGCCGTCGACGCCGACCACAGCGCGCACCGCGATGGGGAACGCGATCCCCATCAAGATGGCCGGTGGTGTCATGACCGCACCCGACAGAAGCAGGGACACGACCCACATCAGGCGCGGTGCTTCGCCCGCCCCCATCCAATCGAACAGCCACACGTACCAGAACGGCAGCTCGGGGAACACGTACATCAACAGGTAGGACAGCACTGCGACGCCCACCTCGACGAGCGCGAGGGCGCGGAGGACGCCGGCCTGACCATGGCGTTCCAGCAGCTGATCGGCGAGTGGGCCCCCGATCTTTCCGCCGATGGCGATCCCGGTCAGGAACGCGAGCAACATCACCGAGAACGCGTACACCGAGGCGCCGATCATCAGCGCCATCAGGCGCGTCCACGCCACCTCGTAGACGAGTGAGGCGAAGCCGATCAGGAACATCGCGACGCTCACCGGCACCAGCAGCGGGTGCATCTCCACGCCTTCGACCGGTTCTGGCTCGACCTCGCTCTGCTCCGCCGCTCTGGCCCACACATCCAGCGCAATGGCAGCAGCGCCGAGGGCGAGGTTGGCGACAGAAGCCAGGATGGTAGTGAGCCAGAGGCCATAGGCTGGGAGGAGGACGAATCCGGCGAACCACGTGCCGAACACCGCCCCAAACGTGTTGACGGCGTACAGGGTTCCCACGCGATCGCCTGCGGCACCCAGTCGCTCGGTCGCGAACCGGGCCAACAGCGGCAACGTGCCGCCCATCATGGCGGTGGGCACGATCAGGAGCACGCCGAGCAGGGCGAACTGCACCAGCCCGAACGCCACCGGCCCCGGCTCGAACGAGCGCCAGATCTCGAGGTAGATCGGCCCGACGGCCGTGAGCAATGGCGGGAAGACCAGGGCGTACAGGCCGATCCCGACCTCGAGCAGACCGTAGATCGCGAGCGGACGCTTGAGGCGATCGGCCACCCGACCGAGCGCGAAGCCCCCGAGCGCGAGTCCGAGCATGAACGCCGACAACACGGTGGCAATCGCGAACGTGGACGTGCCGAACACGAGGTGCAGCTGCCGGTTCCACAACGTCTGGTAGACGAGGGCGGTCGCACCGGACACGAAGAACAGCGGCAAAAGGGCGCCGACGGCGCGCTCCCGACGCATCGCGAGAGCAATCTTGTCCATCGAGTCCCCTGCGGTTGGCGGCCCGCATATCACGAGCGTGGGCGTTGCTGGGTGCAGGCAGAGCCGCCTGCGATATGGTTGGCGCCCCCGGTCTACAGATGTATCCACACGACAAGCTCGATTGGCACGTAAGCCGCCTTGAGAATCGGCTCGGCACTGTCCCTGACGACGTCTCCGCGCGGCTCCAGCTCGCTACGACCGCGCTCTCCAAGGCGTGGTTCCATGGCGGTGGAGAGGTCTGGTTCAACCGCGCGCTCACGCAGGCACGTCGGGTGATCCAGAGCGACCCCAGCAGCCTGGGCGCCCTCACGGTCGCGGGCGCAGCGCTGGTCGGCCTCGGTCGCACCGATCCTGCCGCCCGCTACCTGGACGAGGCGGTGCGCCTGGACCCCGAGTCCGCGCACGTGCACCTCGCGCTGGGCGCCCTCCACCGGCAGCTCGCGGAGCGCCACCTCGCCCTTCGTGAGCTCGAGATCGCGTGCCGACTCGCGCAGGACAGCTGGGAGCCACACGCTCACCTCGGCGAGCTGCTCTGGAGCCGGCACCAGGAACTCAACGGACCGGTACGACTGCTTGAGCGCGCGCAATACCACCTCGTCCGCGCCCTGCAGCTCCGGCCCGCGCCCGCGGTTCGCTCCGACCTGCTCTACCTGTTGGGCATCACCTGCATGCACGGCGGTCGGTTCGACGACGCGGACAAGCTGTTCCGCGCGCTGCGGGAGGATCCCGATCATCGCGC
>JBLFXJ010000095.1:0-23219 GCA_047609825.1 Myxococcota bacterium | reverse complement strand
CGACGGTCCGCATCAGTCCGGGCCTGAGCATACATGTGGGCTTCGCGCAGGCCAATGCAGGCGTCGCCGTCCAGGTCACCCGCGCCGTCACGCAAGGCTGCGAGCAGGTGGTGGGTGTAGACCGAGCCCCTGTATACGGAGCTCTCCTCCGCCTGCTCGAAGAACCGCGCCGCGTACAAGCGATGGTCTCCGGGTCGCAGATCGAACGGCGCATCTGGCGGCACCACCCCCTTGGGTGCGCTGTCCGGCTGCGACGCGATGCTCTTGCCGCCGTCGCCGGCGAAGCAGGTGTCCTGGATCAGCACCCGCTGTGAGGCCTCCAAGGTCGCGAGGCGAGCTTCGAGCCAGTCGACGCTCATCGCTGTGCCGGGCAGGTCGTCGAGGTGGGTGTCGGTGAACACGAGCATGCGCTGTAGACGGCCGCGGGACTGGTGGATCACGCCGTGCCCGGAGAAGTACACCACCAGGGTTCCGCCGGGCCGCAGGTGGCGCTCGGCCAGGTCCAGGGCGCGGCTCATCTCGGCCTGCTCCACCTCGGTGGTGAGCCGGATCACGCTGTAGTTCTCGCTGGCGAGCCAGTCGGCGACCTGGGTGGCGTCTCGTGAGGCGTAGGCGAGGCTGGGCAGGTCGGGGTCGTGGTGGCAGGGCACGCCGACGACGATCGCGAGCCGGGACACGCCTCCGACGGGAAACGCCTGCATGCCGGCCGGGCCGTTGAGCCCGGCCTGGCGATCGGCCCGCTCGACGCACCTCGCCCACGGATCGATGGGCTCGGTATCGAGCACCGGCGCAGCGAGGGCACCGAGCGCGAGCCAGACGATCACCGCACCTCCACCCCGACCACGTGCACCGGGTCCGTGCACTCCACATAGTCGGTGGTGGACACGGCGAACGTGTACACACCGGCGATGCCGAATCGGAACGCCTGCCGCCGACCGTCTACCGACAGGTCGATCCGCCCGGGAGGGATGTCACCGCGCCACACCACGCCGTGCTCGGGGCCGTGCACGCACACCGCGAGGCGCTCCTCGGTGGTGGTGGCGATGGCCAGGTAGACCGAGTCGCCGGCAGCGGGCGTGCCCTCGAGCTCGAGCCGGAGGTCCCGGGTGGTGGGGGCGGCCGACTTGGGGCGATCGCCGACGAGGTCGACGAAGGTAGGGGCGGGCCAGCTCGCTGTGACCGGCGCCGGCTCGGATGCAGCGGTTGGTGCTGGGGGCGGCGTGGGTGGGGCGGCGACCGGTGCCGCCGGCGCTGCTGCGGCCTGGCTGGGAATAGGAGCGCTCGGAGTGCGGGGCGCCGGGGTGGCGCGCAGCTGGGCCTGTGGTGCGGCCGGTGCCACCACTGGCTCGGCGAGCGGCGGTGCACCGACAGGCTCACGGAACGCACCGACCGCGAGCAGGCCGGTGGCAGCGATCAGCATCGCGGGAGCGGCCCACACCCGCCAGCTTCGCCTCGGCTCGGCGTCCACCTCTCGGAGCAAGGCGAGCTCGCCGGCGGTGGGCGGCAGATCGGCGGCGATGGAGTCCCAGCCGGCATGCCCGGCCTGGTCGAGGACCGCGGGGTGCACCTCGAGCGCGACCGCCAGCACCCGCCGGCACTCCGGACACGTGGGTACCTCATCGGCGTAGCGCTCGACATCGGCGGTGGTGGCGTCGTCGGACAGGGCGCGCTCGACGAGCGCCTCGTGACGGGGACAGGCCGGGCTCATGGTCGCTCTCCACGAGGTTCGTCGAAGGCGTCACGCAGGGCCTGGATCGCCCTCCCATGACGGCTGAAGGCTCCGTTGCGGCTGATGCCGAGCTTGGCGGCGATCTGTCGGAACGACAGCCCCTCTTGATACCGCAGGTCGACGATGTCGCGGAGGACGGGGGGGAGCCTGTCCATCGCGGTGCGCAGCCGCGAGACCTCGATCAGGATGAGGTCGGGAGCCGGGCTGATGCCCTCGGGCACGTCGCCTGCGACGGTGCGCTTGCGCCGGCGGAGCTTGTCGGTGGCGAGGTTGCGCGTGACCGTGAGCACGAAGGCGCGGAAGCTCCGCACCCGGTCCGAGCGCACATCGCACACGGCGGCGAAGGTCTTCAGGAAGGCGTCGTGCACGACGGCCTCGGCCTCCTCTGCGATGCCGAGGCGGCGGGCGGCGAGGTCGAACGCCGCGCGACGATGCCGCACATAGAGCGCGTGCGCGGCTGGGCGCTCACCCCGGCGCAGCGCCTCCATCAGCTCACCGTCGGTCGGCTCTTCGTGCTGCGCGTGCGCCACCGCGACCGTCCCCCCCATCGCCTACTCCCCCCGGGCCACATCCGCACGGCCCGTCCGCGTCCACTCGACGAACGTCCTGTCGGATCGTCCCCTGCCTTCAGGTGCGATTCTTGGCGGGGAGCGGGACGCTCAGCGATGGTCGTAGGGCGAATCGTCCACGTGGGCGCGCGCTTGCATCCGCAGCCGCGAGAGGGCCGCGAGGGCGTCGGGCGGGAGGGCGTCGGCACCCTGGGCGAGCAGATCCTCGCCTTCGTCGAACCGCTGCGGGGAGAACCTGAACAGCTGCTCGCCGTCGAGGGTGTCCATGTACTTCCAGGCGCCGTCCCGCACGGCGATCTCGTCGTAGGCCGAGTAGGGGCCCCCGCCATTCGGCGCGAACCGGCTCGTGATCACGGACTGCCGCAGCGATGGGGTGCTCGGGTCGGCGAGGTAGGGGAGCAGGCTCATGCCGTCGATCACCCGCGGTCGTCCGTCTGCAAACGCCAGCTCCTGCCAGCGCACGCCCACGATGTCCCCCAGCGTCGGGAACAGGTCGGTCACCTGTACGAGGGCCTCGGTGCGCGAGCCTGGCTCGGCCACGAGCTGGCCCCACGCGATCATCGGCACGCGCGTGCCGCCCTCGTACAACGTGAGCTTGCCGCGGGTGGGGTCCCACGGGGGCCGGATCACCTTCGCTGTGGTGCCGTTGTCAGACAGCACGAACACGGTGGTGTCGGTGCCGTCGACCGAGGCGAGCAGCCGGCCGAGCTCCCGATCCACCGCCTCGGTGACCGCGTCGAACCGGTCGGCATCGGGCGTCTCACGATGCTGCGGCCCGAACCCATGCAGGTGCTCGGGGGCAGGGCTGAGGGGGGTGTGTGATGCGTTGTACGACACGTAGAGGAACCACGGCTCTGGCAGCGCCGCCATGGTGGCGAGTGCCGAGTCCGTGGTGTCGATGGTGGCGTAGGTGCTGGACCACGACAGCTCGCCGTTGTCCACCTTCTCCCAATACGTGTAGGTCGTGCCGCGATCGGCACGGTCCAGGGACAGGTCGAGGTTGGTGAGCGATCCCACCCACCGGTCGAAGCCCTGCTCCAGCGGGTTGCGCGCGACGGTCGGCCAGGCGCGGCTCGCCAGGTGCCACTTACCGATGAACGCGTCGGAATACCGATGCCGCTCCGACAGGCCCGCCAGCTCGGCCAGAGAGAGCTCGGCCAGCGGCAGGGTGTAGGTGTCTTTGTTCAGGTTGATCCCGTTTCCTACGCCGGTGCGCCGCGGCACCCGACCAGTGAGGAGGGCGGCGCGGGTCGGGGAGCAGCTGGGGTAGGCGTAGGCGGCGTCGAACACCAGGCCCTGCGCGGCGAGCTGATCGAGGTGTGGCGTGGGCGAGGGGTTGGGGTGGTCGCCATACAGGGCGATCTTGTCGACGCCGATGTCATCGAGCAGCACGATCAGCACGTTGCCGCCCGGCGCCGTCACCACCACGGGAGCGGAGGCGTGTCCGCCCCGGGAGCAGACCCAGCGGTCGCCGGCTCGCGTGACCCCGGCTGGCACGCGGCCGTCATCGGCGAGACCCGGCCATGGAATGCCGTTGACCGTCCATGCGATCTCGCCATCGCCCTCGCAGCGCAGCGGAGTGCTCGGCAGGGGGTTGTGTGGCAGAACCGACGGCGCGGGCACTGCGCGGGGCGCCACGAACTGAGACGCGGTCGCGCTGTCGTGCGCGGCGTCTCTGCCCACGGGCGTGGCTGTGTCGCACCCGAGGAGCGCCAGTAAGAGTGCCTGCATCTCACCTCGCTCGTCGCGTGGGTGCCGGGGCCAGCATAGCCAGCAGAGAGCCATGATGGAGGTCCGGTTTGACTGCGCAGGCCCGGTTGCTCACCCGCTTTGGCGACCATTTCTACGCGTTCTTCAAGCCTGCGGGCTGGCTCACCCACGGCGCCGGCACGGATGCGCCGGATCTGGTCACGTGGATCCTGGCTCAGTCGGGGCTTCCACGGAACCTGCGCCCGGTGCACCGGCTGGATGTGGACACGTCGGGTGTGGTGCTGTGTGCCACCCATCGTGGTCGCGCGGAGGCCTGTGGATGGTTCGCGGACCGCAAAGCGCACAAGACCTACCTGGCGCTCGTCGCCGGGAGGGCCCGGTCAAAGGGCGTGATCCGTCACGCGCTGCGGGAGGGGAAGGGCACGATCCCGGCCGAGACCCGCTACATCACGGCAGAGCGCCTGGGTGGGTTCACGCTGGTGGAGGTGTCGCCCATCACGGGTCGCAAGCACCAGATCCGGCGACACCTGGCCAGCGTGGGCCTGCCGGTGGTCGGTGACACCCGCCATCGGGGCAGCTTTCGTCCGGTGCCGGCCTTTCCGGGGCGCCTGTGGCTGCATGCGACCGTGTTGCGGGTTCCATTCGGTGAGGGCGATCGGGAGATCCGTTCGCCCGTCCCCCCGGAGCTCGAGGCGACCCTGGTGGCGCTCCGGGCGGCCTTGAACACGAGCACGGACACCGCTGGAGGGGGTGAGGAGTGATGGTCTGGTTGGGGCTCGCAGCACTGGCCGCGCCCCCGCACGCGGCGGTGGACCTGATGTCGCGGAGCGAGCACTTGCAGCTCCTCGGCTCTGGCGCCTGGCCGGTTGGGGTCGACATTCCCCTGGCCGTGCGCAATCGGCACGACGACCGGACGCTGAAGCTCGCGCTCACCTGCGGCGCGCTCGCCGTGCGATCGTCGGACGGTCAGTGGCTGTCGGGGGAGGGTGCATCCGGTGGACTGCGCAAGCTCGGGCCCGCGAAGGAGGGGACGGCCTGCGTGTGGACCGGGCGGTGGGCCGATGGAGAGCCCGTGGGGCCGGGCAGCTTCGGGGTCGCCCTCTCCGGTCGGATCGACGGCAACGCAGTGGTGGACGGCGGGGGAACGGTCGCGTGGCGCATCGAGCGGGTCGAGCCTGAGCCCATCGACCCCGCCGTGGAGGTGAGGATCGCGGTGAAGCGCGGGTTCGCAGCCACGCCCGATGGCCGCCTGGTGCTGGGATTCGAGGGGCCAGGCATGCTCCAGCCCGGCTTGCAGACCGCGCAGCTCCGGGCGTGGGCCGACGGGCGCCCGGTCGACCTCTGGCTCTCGCGAGCGAGCTCCGACGATCCGCTGGCAGAGCGTGTCGCGGCCGGGTGGCGGGTGGCTCTGGTCGATGTGTTCCCGGACGGCGATGACGTGGTCACGCTCCGGGTGACGCCGAAGTAGCGGCGCCGAGGCCGCGCCGGGTCAGCGGTGGCGCAGCTCGATGCCAAACCGCTCGATGTACGGGGTGAACTCCGCGTACAGCGACTCGGGGTCCAGGCCGTACCGCTCTGCCCGGTACTTGTGGGCGCCGCGCTTGTCGGCCCGCCGCTGCTGCAGAAAGCCGTCGACCAGACCGTCCATCTCCGAACCGTGCCGCAGGTCGAAGTGCTCGTGGATCTTGCGCACCGTTCCCTTGGGGTCCTTCACCAGCTGGCTGAACCGGACATCGTAGAATCGGCTCTCGTCGCCGACCCGATCCCGTGCGGCCATGGCCCGCTCCACCCCTTCGCGGAACCTGCGCTGGATGTGTGAGCCGATTCGCGCGGCGGAGAACCGGCCGTACAGCATGCGCCAGGACATGCTGATCAGGCTGCTGTAGCTGGCCACCGAGTCCATCGGGTCGCGGTGGGTCCACACCACGCAGGCGTCGGGGAAGACCTCGAGCAGAGAGTCGAGAAACCACAGGTGCTCGGGGCATTTCAGCACCATGTGGCTGGTGGGCCGCTGGTGCATGAGGATCTGGAGCTGGCGCCTGTACTCCCGGTAGGGGGGGCGCATGTCGCACTCGAGCAGCCAGTCGCCGTACTCGGTGAGACCGGACTGCAGATCGTAGTTCAGCACCGCGAAGGTGTTGAAGAACAGCGGCCAGCACTCCTCCGCGGTCGTGGACCGGACCTCGTGCACCGCAGCCATCTCGGGGGCGATGAGGTAGGCCGCGGCGAGCATGCGGTCGGTGGAGCGGATGCGTCGCGCGCGGTCGAGCTCGGCGTCGGAGTGCACCGGGCACGGGGCGGTGAGCTCCCAGAACTCGAGCGCGCGACGGTCGTGGGGCAGCCGCAGGAGGTTCTGGAGCAGCGTGGTGCCGGTGCGGGGGAACCCGAGCACGAAGATCGGACGCTCGATGGGCGTGCGGCTGACCGATGGATGGTCGACGAAGTACTTCTCCACCCGCTGTCGATTCCGCAGCGCGCGCATGGCGGACTGCCTGAGCGAGACGCGCCCGATGGCGGTGAGGGGCTGGGAGCTGGCGGCTGCGCACAGCCGGTCGAGGAAGGTGCGGTACAGCGGGTCGCCATAGTCCGACCGCCGACTGAGTCGGGCCGCCTTGACCATCGACTCGGGATCCAATGCCCCGAACTGCATGCCGAGACGCTCAGCTCCACCGGCGAGCCCGTCCAGCGCCTTGAGCGCCAGGGAGTACTCCTCGGCCTCGACCGTGACCTCTGCCATGGACCTCTCGGGATGGTCTTCGCTTAACCCGCGGGTTGCGTGGCGACTCAGCTCAGCGCGCGACCCGGAGCGTGGCGCGCACCCCGTAGTGGTCCGACAGCTCGACAGCGCCGCCGGCCGCGCCCAGCGCGTGCCGCTCGGTGAGGGTCAGGCCCGCGCCCACCACCCGCACCCGGCGCTCGGGGTCGCGCAGGAGCACGTGGTCGAGTCGCGCCGGGGGCTCGGTGCCAGCGTACTGCTCGAAGTAGAGCCGGTTGCAGTCGGTGCCCGTGAACACCCGCCCGCGGTTCGCCTCGCACCAACCCTCGTCGCCATAGGGCGCGTCGAGGTAGCGCTGCCACCGGTCTGGGATCGTGCTTCCGAGCGCTACATCGTCAGCACCACCCGCCGCTGCGAGCACGTCGATCATCCCGCCATAGTGCTGCCACAGGCCCCAGGAGACGGCGTTGTCCCACCAGGCGGGAGACGGGTCACCGATGCCGTCGGTCCAGGTCTCGTGGTGGTAGTACGGGCCCGAGTTCAGGTCGCCGCCGAGCACTACGACGCCCGGCGTGGCGGCGATGGCCCGGCCGAGCTCCCGGGCCTGCAGATCCCGCTGCCGCCAATACTCCGGGAAGCTCGTGCCGTGGGTGTTCACCACGGTGAGCTGGGTGTCGGTGCCGTCGAGGTCGAACCCCATGGACAACCAGCCGCGCTTCACGTTGGGGCCGGGCCAGCGCTCCAGCTTTCGCTGCGCCCGGTACTGCGCCTCGCCGAGCAGGGTGTTGCCCGTGATGTGCTCCAGCTTCACCGCGATCACGAGCCCATGCTGCAGATGCTTGCGGGTGGTGCCGGCCCACACGGCGTAGCCATGCCGCTCGCCCACGCGCTGGATGCGGCGCGCATCCTCCCACTCCCACACCTCCTGCAGGAGGAGGATGTCGTGCCCGAGGGCGAACAGGGCCTCGGGCACCGCGCTCCGCCGGGCCTCGATCTCGGGCACCTCGACCAGGTTGCCCAGGTAGGTGCGGCTCAACAGGCCCAGGTTGTAGGTGAGCACCGACAGCTCGACGAAGTCGGCAACCACAGGCAGGGCCGCGTGCCGCTCCCGGGTGGCCTCGATCAACGCGGACGGGTCGGGGGCCACCGTGAAGCCCCCCGGCCGCCGACGCAGCAGCTCGGCCACGGTGAGGTCATCTCCCCGGGCGGGCGCGAGGTGGGCCAGGACGTCGGCGTCGCGCACCCGGACGGCGTCTTCCGGGATCGTGCCGAGATCGGCCGGCCGCATGCTGCAGCCCAGCAAGAGCAACGCGACGAGCGGGCGCACGGTCACCTCCGGGGCGTGGTTATTCCAGCACGGAGCCCGCATCGAGTCGACCCCATCAGTCGCCGAGCTCGGCCCACATCGCGTCGAACGCGCCGCGGTACTCCCGCACCAGGCGCGGGTCGGTGGTGAGCAGCACGTTCTCGCGGTTGTGCAGGTCGGCGCTGCGGGTCCAGTTGTAGGAGCCGTTGAGGAGGCGCCTGTCGTCGAGCACCACGAACTTGTGGTGGAAGTGGTGGGGGCTGCGATCCATCGCCACGGGCACGCCAGCACGCTCCAGCCGCCGAGCGTCGCTCCCCCGGTCGAGGGACTTGTCGTCGTCTGTGATCAGCCGCACGCGAACGCCATCTTTGTGTCGCCGGATGAGCGTGTCGGTGACGCGGTCATCGGTCACGGTGAACACGGCGGCGTCGATGGAGGACTGCGCGCCTGCAAGGGCGGTGACGAGCACGTCAGCGATGGGGTCGCCCGGGCCGAACCAGGCGTTCACCTGCGACTTTGGCGTGTGGTCGACGGCGAGCAGCGCCAGGGCGTCGCCCAGCCAGGCCACCAGGGCGCGGTCCCGCGAGTCGGTCATTCGCTCGGCAATAGCGTCGATCAGCTCCCGCTGCAGCGCTCTGCGTCCGGGCCCGTCGAGGTCGCAATCGGCAACCACGGCGCGCAGGGCCTTGCGCTCGCCGCGGCTGAGGTGCCGGTCGTCGGCGGTGGACAGAAGGGAAGCGAGCAGGTCCATGGTCTCTCCAGCGTCAGAGTCTCCGCACGAGTGCCGCGTGGAGCGCCTCGGCCTGCTCGGGAGACAGGCCGCCGACCGTCAGGGTACGCCCGTCGGCGCTCAGGTCCACCGCGTTTGGGCGGACCGTGACGGCGAGGTTGGCCCGCGGAATGCTGTCGGCCCGTCGGCGGAGCGGGTGGAGGCGCTCGACGCGGACCTCGTCGGGGCCGATGCACACGCGGGTGGTGGTGTGGCGCGCGGAGAGCCATCCATTGCCCGCGAGCGCGAGCAGCACCAGGCCGGCAGCCGATGGGCAGATGCCCGCGAGGGGTGCGCCCCAGCCCAGCTCGCCCGCCGTGAGTGCGGCCGCGGCGCCGGCGACGAGCAGGACGAGCGCGCCGATGAGGCTGAGGCTGGAGGCCAGGCCGTTCGCACGCCGAGCGACCGCTGGCGTGACCGTGATGGTCAGGCCCTGCTCGAGCGCCTCCACACTGATGTTCACAGCTGGTCGAGCACCGAGGGCAGGTCGGGCCCGGTGATGGTGAGGTGGCCCACCTTGCGCCCGGGTCGGGGCTCCTTGCCGTAGTCGTGCGGGTGACCGGTGGAGGGGAGGGGCGCCGGCACCCGGCCGAGCCAGTTGCGCATGCCGGCCACGGGATGGGCCATGGCGGTGGACTGCAGCGGCAGGCCGACGACGGCGCGCACGTGGTTGTCGAACTGGCTGGTGACCGAGCCCTCGATGGTCCAGTGGCCGGAGTTGTGCACCCGGGGTGCCAGCTCATTGCACAGCAGGCGGTCGCCGAGGTCGAACAGCTCGACGCACAGGGTGCCGACGTGCTCGAGGCGGGTGACGACCTCGGTGCCGATGCGCCCGGCTGCCAGGGCCAATGCAGGCGAGACCGCAGGCGCCGGTGCGATCGAGCGCACGAGCACGCCGTCGGAGTGGGTGTTCCATGACAGCGGCCAGGTGACGACCCGGCCATCCCGCCCGCGGGCGGCGATGACCGACAGCTCGCGGTGGAATACGACGATGCCCTCGACGATCAAGGGTCGGTCGCCGAGCTGGTCCCACACGCGGGCCGCATCTGCTGGGCCGGCCGCCCGTGCCTGGCCCTTGCCGTCGTAGCCGCCGCCCCGGGTCTTCACGATGGCAGGCCCGCCGAGGGCCGTCAGCGCTGCGCGGAGGTCGGCCTCGGAGTCGGCGGGGTGGTGCGGCGCCGTGTTCAGGCCCAGATCGCCGAACATCTGCTTCTCCCGCAGCCGGTCCTGGGCCACGTGCAGCGAGCGTGCGGACGGCGTGGTCGGCACGGCCTGGCGCAAGTGATCGACGGCTGCGACCGGGACGTTCTCGAACTCCCACGTGACGTGGTCGAGGCCGACCGCGAACGCGTCGAGGGCGGCGGTGTCATGCCAATCGCCCTGGACATGCTCGCCAGCGAGGCGTGCGCAGGGGGATGGCGCGGGATCGTACAGCTTGCAGCGCACACCCAGCGGGGCGGCTGCCTCTGCGAGCATCCGCCCGAGCTGCCCGGCGCCGAGGATGCCGAGGGTGGTCACGGTGCGCGGGATGGATCGGGGTTCGCGAGCACCCGCTCGGTCTGTGCCGCGCGCCAGGCCTCCACCCGGTCGGCGATGGCCGGGTCGCGGATGCCGAGGATCGAGGCCGCGAGCAGCGCAGCATTCGCCGCACCGGATGGCCCGATGGCCAGGGTGCCGACCGGGATTCCACGGGGCATCTGCACGATGGACAGCAGCGAATCGAGGCCCTGCAGGTGGCTCGAGCGCACGGGCACTCCGAGCACCGGCACCACCGTCTTCGAGGCGAGCATGCCTGGGAGGTGGGCCGCCCCGCCAGCGCCGGCGATGATCACCGCCAGCCCGCGCGCTCGGGCGGTGGCTGCGTACTCGATCAGCAGGTCGGGGGTGCGATGTGCAGAGACCACCTGCTTCTCGAACGGAATGTCGAGCTCGGTGAGCAGCTCGCAGGCGCCCTGCATGGTGTCCCAGTCGGACCACGAGCCCATCACCACACCGACCAGCGGCGCCATCGCGTCTCCCGGAGAGAGGGTCGCCGGTAACGTCTTGCCGTGGGGATGCGCCAAGGTCGGTGCCGTGTCACGGGGACGGATGCTGGATGCCGCCCGCGCCCGCCTCGTCCTCGAGCGGCTCGACCATCCCGTCGCCGCGTGCACCCCTGCGAGGTTGGCGTCCGCCATCGGGCTGCTCACCGCCCTTCGTCCGGTGGAGCGGTCGTGGAGGGTCGCTGGCGAGACGGTGCATCGGTTCGACCCCGGCAAGCCGGTGCGGTCTCCGAACCTCGTCTGCTCGTGTGTGCAGGCGTGGCACTGCGTGCACGTGGCGGCGGTGTTGCTCCAGTTCGCCTCCGAGGATCCCGAGCTGGCGGCGGTGCTCGCCCAGCCGTTGTGGGAGGCGGTGCTCGGGCCCGTGCTGGGGCCCGCGACGCCTCCCGAGGAGCGTGTGGAAGCGCGGCTCTCGGTGCGGGTGGCCAGCTCCCCAGGTCCGTTCACCGTGCAGGTGTCGTGGCGACGGCGTGCCCGCGCGGGTGGGTGGACACAGCCCGCGGCGGTCCCGCGTGATCCGGCATCCCTCGGCGTGAAGGCGCGTCTGTCCCCGGGCGAGCGGCACGCTCTCGAGCTCGCTGCCGACCTGGGCCAGGTGCGGCAGCTCGCGCGGAAGCGTTCGTCGGGACACCGATCTGGCGCGATCGCGGACCGGCTCGCCCTGCGGCTCGTCGTGGCACTCGAGGGTATCGACGACGTGCGCTACGGCGATGTGCCGATCCGGGCGGTCGCCGAGCCGCTCCGTCCGCGGCTTCGCGGCACGCCGGACGGAGATGTGCTGGTGCTGGCGTGGGATCCGGCGGTGCGTCGCGTGTGGCCCGAGGGCATCGCGCTCACTGCGGATGGATGCCTCGCTCCGCTGGATCCCTCGATCCGTCCCGAGGTGCGGGAGCGGCTCACCACGGCGCTGCCCAGCGTGCCGGAGGCCGAGATCGAGCGGTTCGTGGACCGGGCCACGTCGTCTGGCCTGGCCGTGGAGCTGCCGAGGGAGCTCACCGGGGTTCGGGCGGCCGACCGGCGGGAGGCGCGCCTGGTGCTGTCGGAGGATGGCGCGACCCTGCACGTGCGCCTGGCCCTGGCCTACGTCCGCGCGGGCGCAGCTGCCGTGGTCGAGCCTGGTCAGGAGGGCAGCACTGTGCTCGTGCCCGACGGCGGCCGGGTCGCGCGGGACGAGGACTGGGAGTGGACGGTGCGCCGGCGGTTCGAGGCGGCGTTCGGCGCGCCGGATCGAACCGAGTATGCTGGCGATGCGGCGGTCGCGTTCCTGCTGGACCTGCTGCCGACCCTGGTCGACGACTGGGTGGTGTTCGGAGAGGATGGCCTGGTGCGGTACCGGGTGAGCGGGGCGCTGACGCCGTCCGTCGGCTTTCGTTCGGGCGAGGACTGGTTCGATCTGGACGTGCGGTTCACCCGGGGGTCCCGCAGCGCGCCGGTCGGGCAGGTGCTCGCAAGCTGGCTCGAGGGGCGCCGTGCGGTGCGGCTCACCGATGGCACCCTCGCTGCCCTCCCACGGCGCTGGCTCGATCGACACGGGTCGGCGGTGGAGGATCTGCGCACGGTGAAGCGCGCCGAGGGTCGCCTGGGCCCGTGGGCGGCGTGGATGGCCTCGGAGCTGCTCGCCGAGACCGGGGTGGTCGGCGCCCAGGTGTGGCTCGACCTCGCCGGGCAGGTGGCCGCAAAGCCCGCGCCCCGCCCGGCACCAGAGGGGCTCGAGGCCACGCTCCGGCCATACCAGGCGCGGGGCTACGCCTGGCTGTGCCACCTGCGGGACGCTGGGCTGCACGGTGTGCTCGCCGACGACATGGGGCTCGGCAAGACGGTCCAGGCGCTCGCGGCGCTGGTCGACACCCACCGCACCGAAGGAGACCCGTCACTGGTCGTCGCACCCACCTCGGTCCTGCCCGGGTGGATCGACGCCTGCCAGCGGTTCGCGCCGGGGCTGCGTGTTCATGTCCACCACGGATCCAGCCGCGGCGCCATCGGATCTGTCGACGTCGTGCTCACCACCTGGGGCGTGCTCCGGCACGACGCGGCCACGCTCACGGAGCGCCCGTGGCGGTGGCTGGTGCTCGACGAGGCCCAGGCGGTGAAGAACCCCGGCAGTCGGGTGAGCCGCACCGCGCGCACCCTCATCGCCCGGCATCGGCTGGCGCTCACCGGCACGCCGGTGGAGAACCACCTCACCGAGCTGTGGAGCCTGTTCACCATCCTCCTGCCCGGGCTCCTCGGGTCACGTCGGGCATTCCACGCCCGCTATGCAGGGCCCGCGAGCCAGGATCCCGGCGCGGCGGCGCTGGGGGATCTCCGCGAGCGCATCCGACCGTTCGTGCTCCGCCGCACCAAGGCCGTTGTCGCGCCGGAGCTGCCCGCCCGCACCGACATCACGCTGGTGTGCGACCTGTCCGAGGGGGAGCGGCGGCTGTATGACCAGGTGCGGGCGACGTATCGGCACAGTGTGACCGAGCGGCGCAAGCGCGACGGGGCCGGTGTGTTGCGGCTGCATGTGCTGGAGGCCCTGGGTCGGCTGCGTGAGGCCGCCTGTCACCCGGCCCTGCTCCCGTTCCCGGAGGCCCGCCGACTCAAGCGCTCGGCGAAGGTCGAGCTGCTACTGGATCTGCTCTCCGGGCTGGTCGCGGAGGGGCGTCGGGCGCTGGTGTTCAGCCAGTGGCCGCGCCTGCTGCACCACGTGGCGGACCGGCTGCCGTGGCCGTACCTGTTGCTCGAAGGGGCCACCCGCGATCGCGGCACCCTGGTGGAGCAGTGGTCGGATCCCGACGGTCCGCCGGTGTTCTTGATCAGCCTGAAGGCCGGTGGCACCGGGCTGAACCTTCAGGCGGCCGATGTGGTGGTGCTCCTCGACCCGTGGTGGAATCCGGCCGTCGAGGCGCAGGCCATCGACCGGGTGCACCGGATCGGCCAGGAGCGACCGGTCACGGTGTACCGGCTCGTGGCCCGTGACACCGTGGAGGATCGGGTGCTCGCGCTGCAGGCCCGCAAGCAGCTCCTGTTCGACGAGGTGATCGAGCGGGTGGGTGAGCCCTGGGCAGACGCTCTGCTGGACGCGGTGCTGGACGACGTCTGAGTCAGCGCCGCCGGAGTGCCCACAGCGCTGGGGCCCAGCCGGTAGCTGGGGCCGTGACGCAGCCGCAGCCGCCCTTCTCTCCGCCACCGCCACCGCCACCGCCACCGCCGACCTGCGCAGCGGTGTCCACCCCGCCGGTTCCGCCAGACCCAGCGCCGTCGGGAAGGGCGCGCAGCCGGATCAGCCCGGCTCCGGACTCGTTGTCCGGACCTGCGGGCGGCAGGTCATCGGTGTTGTCGAGCATCCAGGCCCGCACCTGCTCGCCCGACATCTCCGGTGCGGCCTGGTGGACCAGCGCAGCCACCGCCGAGGCGTGGGGGGTGGCGGCGCTGGTGCCGGTGAATGCCTCGGCTCCCCAGACCGCTGTGGTCACCCGCGTGGGGGCGCCCAGGTCCGGCTTCAGACGCCCATCATTGGTGGGGCCCATGCTGGAGTAGTAGGCGCGCTCCTCCGTGTCCCAGTTGATCGCCGCCACCGAGGTCGCCCCGTGGGCATCTGCGGGCAGCGTGAGGCTCTCGATGCGGGTCATCGCCGCGCCTTGCACGCCGTAGTGGCTGTAGATCCAGGCGCGCGTGCCGGCCGCGCGCCCGCTGTAGTCGTACAGCGCGGCCGAGCCGGTGTAGCTGTACACGCTGCAGTAGGTCTCCTCGAGCGGGTCGCCGTCGCCCTCCTGATACTCGGCCCCCGTCGCACACTCCCGGCCACGGTCGTCGTACAGGTACAGGTCCATGTCGATGCCAGCACCACCGAACGGCTCATCCCAGCGCGCGGTCACCCACAGCTCATAGCCGCCCCAGATCGGCAGCTCTTCGCCGAGATCCCCGAACTCCATCCACCCGTTGCCGTCGCGATCCGACAGGGTGCCGACCCAGTACATGTCGGCCTCGTTGCCGGCCGCCGCGAACCACAGCCCACCCGTCGCGGCCACATAGTCATCCACCGCCCGGGCAAAGACCGAGGTGCCGTCGGCGTGCCACACGTTGTCGAAGCCGATGGAGGCCGAGACGAGGGTGTGGCCGTCGCGGATGATGTCGTCCACCGCGGCCAGGAACTGTCCCTCGTCGTTGAAGCTGTACAGGTCCAGCGCGGCATCGGGGGCGATGTCGTGGATGATCTCCGCCACCGCCGTTCCGTGCTCGCCACTCTGCCAGCGCCCGCGGAAGTTCGTGCCCACGGCTCCGGGGAGCTCGTCGCCGAGCAGGCCCTCGTAGCCCTTGAACTCGACGTCGAGCACCGCGATTCGCTGCCCGGCCCCTGTGATCCCGGAGGCATGCCAGTCTTCGGCGAAGATCACGTCGAGCCCCTCGGTGACCACACCCTTTGCAGTGGCCTGTCGCGACCGGCGAACTCTGCGAGCGCCCGGCATTCGAGCGAGGGACTCGAACTGTGACACCGGCACCCAGCCCTGCACCACGCCGCGGGTGGCGACCTCCACCTGGGCTCCGGGCAGGGAGAGCATCGTGTCGCGCACCGTTGCCGTCTCGTGGCCCGGCGCGACCTCCACGAGCACCTTCACCGGCAGCGGGTGGTCGGCGCGCATGGCGGCGAGGTCCACGGCCAGGTTGGGGGGGCGTGGACCTGCGACGGGGGCGGCGATCGCCGCAGCGACGAGACCGATCAGCATGCGGCACCTCTGAGCTTCACCCTAGTCGGAGGCCGGGGCCGATGGCAGGGCGGCTTGCGTCGGTCGTCGCATCCTGCGCATCCTGCGGCCGGGAGGCTGTGATGAAGTTGGCGGATCTCCGCGGGAACGTGGTCGTGATCACCGGGGCCACGTCGGGCATCGGCCGAGAGGCGGCACGGCAGCTGGCGCACACCGGCGCACACCTCGTGTTGGTCGGGCGCGATGATCACCGGCTCGGCGAGGTGATGGCCGAGCTGCGCCCCGTGAACGCGAGCCTGGCGAGCCATCGGGCAGACCTGTCGCGGCGGATCGAGGTGCTTCGCCTCGGGGAGTGGCTCCGCGGCGAGTACGACCGCATCGACGTGTTGTTGAACAACGCTGGCGGGGTGTTCACGCAACGGGAGGTGACCGAGGATGGTTACGAGCGCACCTGGGCGCTCAACCACCTGGCGTATTTCCTGCTGACGGAGATCGTGCGTGAGCGGTTGGTGGCGGCGGACGGGGCCCGGGTGGTGAACGTGGCGAGCCGGGCGCACCGGCGCACCCATATGCACTGGGACGACCTTCAGATCTCGGAAGAGTACGGGGTTGGAGTCAAGGCATATGCCCAATCGAAGCTAGCGAATATCATGTTCACCTTCGAACTGGCCCGGCGGCTCGAAGGCACCGGCGTGACGGCGAACTGCCTGCATCCAGGCTTCGTGAACACGCGGTTCGCAAGAAACAACGGCTTCTTTGGCGGGCTGTTCATGACGCTCACCCGGCCGCTGCAGCGCTCGCCGAAGAAGGGGGCGGAGACCCTGGTGTACCTGGCAGCGTCCCCTGAAGTTGCCGGGGTGACGGGTGGGTACTTCGCGGACTGTGCCCCTGCGACGGCCACGGCCGAGGCACGCGACCCGGAGGCGGCCGCGCGACTCTGGGCCGTCAGCGAGGAGCACGTGAGGCTGCGCTAGCTCCTCAGTGCACGACCGCCGGGAGGTAGGCCTCGAGATCGAACTGGGGGCTGTCTTCCTCGGTGTGGCAGCCGATGCACTGGTCTGTGGTCTCCAGGGCCCAGCCCGGCCCGGGCGCAGCGACATGCTCCTCGCCGGCGCCGTGGCACATCTCGCAGCCCACGTCCATCCGGTCCGGGGTCTCGTCCGGCAGGAGGAATCCGCCGACATAGCCGAAGCCCACCGTGTGGCAGCTGTAGCAGCTGGGCGAGTAGTCGTGGTTGGTCTGCACGAGGGTGTCGAAGGCGTGGCTGTGCGGTGTGCCTTCCCAGTGGGCGGTCTGGGCGGGGTGGCAGGTGGCGCAGGTGGCGCTCCCCACGTACGAGCCGCCGACCGGAACCTCCTGCTCGATGCCCGCCACGATGTCGGCCGCCGCTCCGGCCAGCTCCGTCAGGTAGTCCTGGTACAGCGCCGCCATCGTGGGTTCGTCCGGCCAATCCTCGCTCATCTCCACGGCGCCCGAGCCGCGCTCGGACCACGCGCCGTCGGCTTCGTCCAAGTCGAGGCGCACCACCCACTTGCCGTCGTAGCCAGCGCGCACCAGCCACGGGTCGCCGTCGCGGGTCGCCGCGGTGGCTGGGGTGTCGTCGGCCGATGCCACCACCACGTCTACGTCGGGCAGCGCCGCACCCAGGGCCGCGGCGTCGGCCGGAGAGGCGAACGCGAGCAGCACCACCAGGTCCGAACCGGCCACCTCGGCGACCGCTGCGGCTGCAGACGAGCTGGCATCGCTCACATCGAGCGGCTCACCGGCGGCGTCCGAGTCCCGCGCCACGCCGTCGGCATAGGCATCTGCCATCACGCCCACGATGCCGACCGAGTAGTCGCCGAAGGTCTGGGTCGTGGAGCTGGCCGTGTACAGGCTGCCGTCGGCCCGGTGCAGGTTGCTGGACACCACGTCGAAGGTGGCGCCCGCGAGGTGCCCGGAGAGGAAGGCCTCGCCGAACCGGGTGTCGGGCCCGCCGAGGTTCACCGCGTCGTAGTCCAACCCGCTCATCGCCTGGAGCAGGTAGTCCCCGCGGATCTGGTCTTCCAGGGAGCTGGTCGACAGGCTCGCAGCCCCGAAGAATCCGCCCGCGTCCAGCAGCGCGATGGGTTGCCCCTCACCGCGCACTGCCTCGATAAAGCTCGCTCGCCGAGCGAGTCCCCCGATGGGGTTGTCGCTTCAACCACAGGGCTCGAGCAGGCCGGCCACCTCGCCGGTGAGCAGGAGCGTGAGCGAGGGGGGGCCGTCGCCGGACTCCGCCGGGTCGCCGCCTCCGCATGCCGTGAGGAGCGCTGCCGAGAACAGGACTGTGGGACGCATGGAGCCTCCAGATCGTGGCTGACACTGTGCCAGATCCGAGCCTGAGTGCCCAGTCACGCCGTCGTCAACCCCGGTCAGAGCGGCCGGTGCGGCTCATCGGAGCAATCGGAGCGCACGGCCGAGCGCGTCTCCCAGCGCGTCGAGGTCACTGCGCACGGTGTACGCGGCCACCGAGGCCCGCGTGGTGGCCGTGAGTCCCAGGCGCCGCAGGGCGGGCTGGGCACAGTGGTGGCCGGTGCGCACAGCCACGCCGTAGCGGTCGAGCAGGGTACCGATGTCTTGAGGATGCACGCCGTCGATGACGAACGACAGCACGCCCGCCTTGTCGGGCGCGGTGCCCACGATGCGCAGCCCGTCGATGGCCTGGAGGACTTCGGTGCCGTATGCGAGCAGGTCGGCCTCGTGGGCGTGGAGCGCCGGCCCGTGCGCCTCCATCCAGCGGACAGCCGCGGCGAGACCCACGGTACCGCCGATGTTCGGCGTGCCGGCCTCGAATCGGGCTGGAGCGTCGGCGTAGGTAGTGCCCTCGAACGACACCTCGCGGATCATCTCGCCGCCGCCATGCCACGGGGGCATCGCATCGAGCAGCTCTGGCCGGCCCCAGAGCGCGCCGATGCCGGTCGGCGCGTACATCTTGTGCCCTGAGAATGCGTAGAAGTCGCACCCCAGCTCGGCCACATCCACGGCGCCGTGCACCACCGCCTGGGCTCCGTCGAGCAGCACCTTGGCGCCCACCTCATGGGCCATCCCGGTCATCTGCTGGACCGGGTTCACGGTGCCGAGCGCGTTGCTCACGTGAACGACGGCGACCAGCTTCACCCGCCCGTCGAGCAGGCTCGCGTAGGCCTCGAGATCGAGCACGCCCCGGTCGTCGAACGGCACCACGCGGATCTCGGCCCCGGTGCGCTCGGCGACGAGCTGCCACGGCACGATGTTCGAGTGGTGCTCCATCGCGGTGAGCACGATGGCGTCGCCGGGGCCCAGGTTGGCCATCCCCCACGACCAGGCCACGAGGTTGATCGCCTCGGTGGTGCCTCGGGTGAACACCACGCCGCGGGAGTCCGACGCGCCGATGAACCGCGCCACGTCCTCCCTAGCCGCCTCGAACGCCGTGGTGGCCCGCTGTGACAGCGTGTGCACTCCCCGGTGCACGTTGGCGTGGTCCCTCGACGCATAGCCGGAGACCGCGTCGATCACGGCCTGGGGCTGCTGCGAGCTCGCCGCGCTGTCCAGATACACGAGTGGCTTGCCGTGCACGGTCTGCGCGAGGACGGGGAACTGGTCGCGCAGGTCGAGCATCAGACGACCCCCTCGAGCCACCGCCGCACCCGGTCTTCCACCGTGGCTCTGCAGCGCGCGGGCACCTTGTCGACGATCTCGCCGGCGAAGGCCCACGTGAGCAGACCGCGGGCCTCCTGGCCGGAAAGCCCTCGCTGCTGCAAGTAGAACTGCGCGTCCGCATCGAGCCGCCCGACGGTGGCACCGTGAGCCGCCTTCACGTCGTCGGCATGGATCTCGAGCTGCGGCCGGGTGTTCGCGATGGCGTCATCGGACAGGAGCAGGCTGTGGTTGGCCTGATCGGTGTCGGAGCGCTGGGCCTGCGGGCGCATCAGCACCGCACCGGTGAACACCCCACGCGCCCGACCGGCGAGGATGCCCTTGTAGAGCTCGTGGCTGGTGCAGTCGGGCACCGCGTGATCGATGTGGGTGTGGGTGTCCACATGCTGGGCGCCGCGGGCCAGGTACAGGCCATCCAGGGTGCACTCAGCCCCGGGCTCGGCGAGCAGGCACCGGATCTCGGTGCGGGAGATGGCCGCCCCGAGAGCGAATGACAGGCTGTGTACGGTGGAGCGGGCCCCCTGGTGCACGCCGATGCGGTGCACATGGTGGGCCTCGGCGTCGACCTCCTGCAGCTTGATGTGCACGACCGAGGCATCGGCGGCTGCGCGCACCTCGGTCACGGCGGTGCACAGGTGGGCGCCAGTGCCCGCCCAGTGCTCGATCACCTCGAGCTGGCTGCCAGCGTCGGCCACCACCACGTGCCGCACGGCGATGAGACGCCGGGTGGTGGACGCGGTGGCGATGTGCACCAGGTGTACCGGCCCGGCCTGCACGCCGGCGCCTGCATGGAGGTACGCCCCATCGGTCAGGAAGGCGAGGTTGAGCGAGGCGAAGTCGCCGGCGTCGGCGTGCACGACCGACGCGAGGGCGTCGCCGGGATCGGCCTCCGACAACGGCCTCAGGGTCAGGCCCGCGGGCAGCGCCGAGGTGTCGCTCAGGGCGGGGGCGTACTGGCCGTCGACGAACACGAGGCGCACCGCGCCTTCGACCGCCCACCCGTCGCTCGCCGCGGTTGTGGACGGAGCGTCCACCGCGACCTCTTCCCGCAGGATGCGACGTGCCGGCGTGTACTTCCACGCCTCGTCCTTGGTGCCGGGAAATCCGCCCGAGGCCACGGCAGACCACGCCTCAGCCCGCCGATCGGCGAGCCAGGCGGGACCGGCCGGCTGAGCGAGATCGGCGAATCGGGCCACACTCGCGAGATCAGGCCGGCGCACTGGCAGCCTCCATGGCATCCCGCACCCACTGGTAGCCGCGGGCCTCGACCTCGCGGGCCAGGTCGGGGCCGCCACTGCGCACGATCTGCCCATCCACCAGCACGTGGGCGAAGTCGGGCACGATGTGGTCGAGCAGGCGCTGGTAGTGGGTGATCACAATCATCGCGCGGGTGGGCGAGCGGAGCGCGTTCACGCCGCTGGCCACGATGCGCAGGGCGTCCACGTCGAGCCCGGAATCCGTCTCGTCCAGGATCGCGAGCTTCGGCTCAAGCATGGCCATCTGGAAGATCTCGTTCCGCTTCTTCTCCCCGCCCGAGAACCCTTCGTTCAGCGGACGGTTGAGCAGCGACTTGTCCATGTCGACCAGCTTCATGGTGGCCCGTGCACGGCGGAGGAACGCGGCGGCGTCCATCTCCTCCTCGCCGCGGGCCCGCCGCGTGGCGTTCACAGCCGCCCGGAGGAACACCGAGGTGGCCACACCGGCGATGGCAGCTGGGTATTGGAACGACATGAACACGCCGGCGTGGGCGCGCTCCTCGGGCTCCAGCTCGAGGATCGAGGCACCCTCGAACAGGATGTCGCCCCCCGTGACTTCGTAGTCCGGGTGGCCACAGATCACCTTTGACAGGGTCGACTTGCCCGAGGCGTTCGGCCCCATGATGGCGTGCACCTCGCCCGGGCGGATCGTGAGGTCCACACCGCGCAGGATGGGCGTGTCACCGACCCGCGCGTGCAGGTCGCGCAGCTCCAACATCGTGTTCTCCTTCAGTCGATACGTGCGATCAGCCGACCGCTCCCTCGAGGCTGACCTCGAGGAGCTTGCGAGCTTCGACGGCGAACTCCATGGGGAGCTCGCGCAGGACCTCGCGGCAGAATCCATTGACGATCATCGAGACCGCGTCTTCTTCCGACAGCCCGCGCTGGCGGAGGTAGAACAGCTGGTCGTCCCCGATCTTCGACGTGGTGGCCTCGTGCTCGAGGGTGGATGAGCCGTTGCGTACGTCGACGTAGGGGAAGGTGTGCGCGCCGCACTGGTCGCCGATGAGGAGCGAGTCGCACTGCGTGTGGTTGCGCGCGCCGGTGGCCTTGCGGTTCACCTGGACCAACCCTCGGTACACCTGCTGGCCCTTGCCAGCGCTGATGCCCTTCGACACGATGGTCGACCGGGTGTTGCGACCCAGGTGGATCATCTTGGTGCCGGTGTCGGCCTGCTGGTAGTTGTTCGTGAGCGCCACCGAGTAGAACTCGCCCACCGATTCATCGCCCATCAGCAGGCAGGACGGGTACTTCCAGGTGACAGCACTGCCCGTCTCGACCTGGGTCCACGAGATGTGGGAGCGGTCGCCGAGGCACTTGCCGCGCTTGGTGACGAAGTTGTACACACCGCCGTTGCCGTCTTTGTCGCCAGGGAACCAGTTCTGAACCGTGGAGTACTTGATCTTGGCGTCGGTGTGGGCCACCAGCTCGACGACGGCGGCGTGCAGCTGGTTCTCCTTGCGCATCGGGGCGGTACAGCCCTCGAGGTACGACACATAGGAGGCCTCTTCTGCGATGATCAGGGTGCGCTCGAACTGCCCGGTGTTGGCCTGGTTGATGCGGAAGTAGGTGGACAGCTCCATCGGGCAGCGAACGCCCTTCGGGATGTACACGAACGAGCCGTCCGAGAACACGGCGCTGTTCAGAGCGGCGAAGAAGTTGTCGCGCACCGGCACCACGCTGCCCAAGTACTTCTGGATCAGCTCTGGGTGCTCGTGCACGGCGTCGCTGATCGACATGAACAGCACGCCCTGCTCGGCCAGTCGGGCGCGGAATGTGGTGACCACCGAGGTGCTGTCGAACACCGCGTCGACGGCCACGCCGGCCAGAGCTGCGCGCTCCTCGAGCGGGATGCCGAGCTTCTCGAACGCCTCGAGGATCTCGGGGTCGACCTCGTCGAGGGACTTCGGCCGGTTGCGCGGCGCCGAGTGGTAGCTGATGCCCTGGTAGTCGATGGGCTTGTGGGTCACGTACTGCCAGTCTGGCTCGTCCATCGTCTGCCAGGCGGCGAACGCCTTCAGGCGCCACTCGAGCAGCCACTCGGGCTCGGAGTTGCGCGCCGAGATGGCGCGCACGATGCCCTCGTCGAGGCCGGGCGGGAGGTTGTCGGCGGCCACGTCGGTGACGAATCCGTACTTGTACTCGGACCGCTCGTCGACGAGGTCCTGGACATCGGGCTGGGTGCTCATCGGGTGCCTCCGGCGGCGATGGCGTCGGCCGCTGGCAGGAGGGCAGAGACGGTGCTCTCGCCCTCGAGCAAGTCGTTCAGTGTGACGCGGGACAGCGCGTGCTCGAGCACGTCGTCGACCCACGACCAGAGCGTGCGGATGGAGCACCCGCCGCCCGCATGTACACACGACGCGCCGCGCCCGCGATGCGTCTCACAGAAGTTGTCGCCGTGGAGCGGCCCATCGAGGGCGGACAGCGCATCCCAGGTGGTGATCGCACCGGCCGGTCGGGCGAGCGCGTAGCCGCCGTGGGCTCCACGCTCCGACCGCACCAGTCCCGCGAGCCGCAGCACGCGCACGAGCTTACCCGCATATTCCACCGACAACCCCTCGGCTGCGGCGATCTGCCGGAGCGAGATCGTGCCTTCGTCGGTGCGCGCCACCTGGAGCAGGCAGCGCAGGCCGTATTCTTCCTGGGCGGTGAGCTTCACATGGTCGTCGTAATCAATCTGTACTCAATAGTCCAGATTGCACAGCGGCCTGGTCGCGCACGAGTGGTGGGGCGTCGCGTCCGAGGCTGGGGATGGCCCGGTCAGGTGTTGAACTGTACGG
>JBLFXJ010000094.1:0-23225 GCA_047609825.1 Myxococcota bacterium | reverse complement strand
ACGGCGCCCACGATGTCCAGCTTCGTGTCCGAAGGCTGGGGCGACATGATCGCGACGGGAGTGGACGCCGACCTCGTCGAGGTCGCCATGAACGGCGAGGGTCAGGTGCGCCTGTACGGGATGGCGAACACGCTCTCGCTCACTTCGAAGAAGGTGGGCACCTTCGATGGCCGCCGCTTGGTTGCAGGCGAAGTCGAGCTCGAGCTGCGGGGCAATGGCGACACCTATGCGTACGCGCTCGACGCCATCTCGGGCCAGACATACGGCACGGGCACGGTCTTTGTGCACGGTTCGCCCGCCGTTATCGATATTCGCGACTATGGTGGCGGCGACGTTCGCGGTGACGACGAGTAGCCCCTGCCTTCGCCCCCGCGTCGCCGCCCTCCGCTCTGGGCGCCGCCACACCTGCTCGATGTGCGACCAGCGCTGGCCTCTACTGGGGCTCTCGGTCTAAGGTTGCGCGCACGGAGGACCAAGATGGTGCGCCTGACGTGCCTCGTCGCCCTTGCCGGATGTCTCGGAGGATCTCCTCCGCCGCCGGCTCCCGCACTCGACGAGGCCATTCCCGATCAACCGGAGGCGGAAGCGCCGCATGACCGGCCGGTGGCGAGCGACATCTCCGCCGGAGACGAGCGCTCGTACGCGACCCGGTGGTTGGTGGTTGTGCAGCGCACGGTCGACCCCGAGGTTCCGTTCGATCGGCTCGATGAGCTCAAGGCGGTCGAGACCGTCGACGCCAAGCCCGTGCGCCTGTACTCGAGCCACCTGAACGGCCTCCGGCCATGCCAGCACATCGTGGTTGCCCGCGCCTACGACCGGAGGGAGGAAGCCAGGTACTTCGGCCACAAGCTCACCTTGGCCGGCTTCGATGTAGAGGTGATCCAGGCCGGAGAGCACGCGCCCTTGGATGGGCGTGTGGAGGCCTGGTGCGAGACCTCGAGGCTGTCGGTGCCGTCGGAGTGCCCATCCGACCTGCACTTCGTGCTGGCGCACGGGGGCATGCAGTGGCTGGACCTGGATCTGTCGCCAGGCGAAGTGGCGCGCGCGATGGTGGATGCGGAGCCGCTCGCGGTGGATCCCAAAGACAGCGCGTGGTGGTCGACGGCGCTGGAGCAGAAGGGGGTTGGCACAGCCGTGATGGGGGACACCGAGCCGGGCGACGCCGCCCAGTTCGCCCACATGGTCGGAGATGTGTGGCGCGGTGTAGGCGCGTCAGACGAGGCGGTGGAGTGCGAAGTCACCGGCTTCTCCGTAGTGACTCGCGGAACGCCACATCACCGGGACGCGAAAGACGCGAAGTCGCCCACCTGTGGCGTGCCTCGGATGCTGGCCCAGCTGAACTGCTCGGAGCCGGTCACCTGGGCGGTGCCCGAGCTGGTCGAGCTGCCCACCCGCTACGTGCGCGCCACCGACCGCGAGCCCACGCCCATCGCGATGGCAAAGGTGATGGTCACCCTCACCGATAGCGACTTGTACACTCGCGTGCGCGCAATCACCCGTGAGGCGACGGACGCGAACCGCGCGCTCCTCGACGAAGCGACCGACATTCAGCTGTACAAGTCGGCTGACGGGCGCGAGGTTCTGCTGGTCGAAGGCACGCTCCGCACCGGCGAGGGCAAGGCCACCTGTGGCCGCTCCGATGTCAACGCGCGCATCGTCGGGGTCGTGGACTCCCGGGGGGCCGTGTTGTCGGAGTTCCGGGAGTTCTCAGGTTCCGTGGACGGCCTCATCGACGTTGATGGTGATGGACGGCCGGAGCTGCTCCAGCAGCAGTGGCCGGCCATGCCCACGCTGTTCGCCGCCGGAGGCGACCTGCTGTGTCGGGTGCCGACCGGATACTGTGACTCCCCGTGCACCTCGTCACTGTGATGCTGCGCGGCAGCTGAGCGAACCGGTGCCGAAACTCCCGTTGAGTCGACGCTCGGTCGAACCTGGCGGCGGCGCCTGGCGCTCAGCGCCGGTCGAGCTCGAGCAGGCATCCCTCGACGGTGCCCTCGAGGGCGTCCTCGCCGTCGTAGCTCAGGTCCACCTCGAGGCAGCGCGTGGCTTCGAAGGCGCCCGCATACTCGAGCTCGCAGTCCCACATGTCGACCTTGAACTCGTCGGCCTTTAGCACCTCGATCTCCAGGTCGAACGACAAGATCCGGTTGCCGAGATTCGAGTTGCCGTAGTCGATGAACCCTGCCCCCTGGAACAGGCCACCGATCTTCTCGACCGGTCCGACCTCGGTGACGAACTCGTCTTCACCGCAGATCATCACGCCCTCCCAGTCGCCTGCGAGGTTCACTCCTGGGCCGCAACCCAGCGCCAAGATCACGAACAGCGGCATGGATCGACTCCTCACGGGGCCCACCAGTCAGTGGGACCGCACAGGCGATGGCTCACGAACACGTCGAACCGGGAAGCACTTCCAGCGTTCATCCGCGCACCCTCGCCGAGGAACACCGCCTGTGCAGCGGCACCCGTGGCGAGCGCGAGTCGCCGGGCCTGTGGCTCGAGGGTGCCATCCCGCGCTGCACGATCTGCTCCCCGGGCGATGGCCTCGAGGCTGCGACGGACATGCACCCCTCCCGGACGATCGACCGCCGCGGCGCGCGCGCGGAGGTCCTCGAGCACGGCACCGAAGGCACCCTCACGTTGCTGGGCGCGGAGCAGGTCGAGGGAGAGCACGTTGGTGGTGCCCTCCCAGATCGGCAGAACCTGCGCATCCCTGAGCAACCGCGGCAGGCCCGTGTCTTCGACATAGCCAGCACCGCCGAAGCACTCGAGCGCTTCAGATGCGACCGCGACCGCTTGCTTGCCCAGCATCAGCTTGGCGATGGGCACCAGACCGCGCAGGCGTCGCCGCTCATCCTCCGTGGCAGTCCCGGCCTCGTCGCGCCCGAGCAGCGCAGCCACCTCCATGCACATCGAGAGCGCCCCGGCGGTCTCGGCCTCGAGCCAGTCCAGCGTGCGACGATGGAGCGGATGGTCGATCAAGCGCTTGCCGAACGCCTCGCGGCGCCCCGCGTAGTCGAACGCGAGCCAGGTGGCGCGCGCCATGCCGGAGGCGGATGCCACCGCGTTGTAGAATCGGGTGACGTTGAGCATGGTGGAGATGTTCCGCACGCCGTGCCCGGGCTCGCCCAGTCGGGTGGCCGGCGCGCCGTCGAGGGTCAGCTCAGCGGTGGGGAGGGCGCGCGTGCCGAGCTTGTCCTTCAGACGCGCGACCTGGATACCCCGCAGGCCCCCCTCGGGCATGCGCTCGAGCTCGACGCAGAACAGCGTGAGCCCGCGTGATCCAGAGCGCACCGGCGTGGTTCCGTCGTCGATGCGCGCCAAGGTGAGCGCCATCTCGCTGGTTGTGGCCGAGGTGAACCACTTCACGCCGTGCAGGCTGTATCGATCGCCGCCGAGCGGTCGGGCGATGGTCTCGGTGCGGCCCACATCCGAACCGCCAGCCCGCTCGGTCATCCATTGGCCAGACGTGATGAACTGGGCGGGGTCGGTGGACAACAAGCGCTCGGCCAGGCGCGCAGACGGCTCCGCCTCGGGGTGGCGCAGCAGCACGCAGGCAGCCGCATCGGTCATCGCGAGCGGGCACGAGAACGTGGCTGACGAGGCGCTGAACACGTAGAGCAGTGCGGCCTGAGCGACCCGACGGTGCTCGCCCAGCGACGGGTCGTGGCCGATCGCGACGATGCCCTGCGCGGCGCTGAAGTCCTTCAGAGCGCCCCATGCAGGGGAGGTGATGATGCGGTCGACGCGCCGACCCCACGGGTCGAACTGCACGAGCCGGGGTGGCTCGGCCTCAGCCTGAGAGGAAAGGGCGGTAAGAGTCGTGGCCGTGTGTGTGCCGAGGGCCTCGAGCCGGGGTTGCAGGGCCGCCCAGACCGGCTGGGGCAGGCGGCGCTCCAGCTCCGTGCGGAGCGCCGGATCGGCCAGATACAGATCCGGCGCGCTGAATGGCTCTTGATAGAAGGTCACTGCAGGCCCCGGGGACGAGGTAGCCCCACGACCGTTCCGAGGCCACGAACGCCGAGTGGTGCGGGGGGTTACATCCTGCGGACCTGCAAGGGGACCGAATGCACGCGCTGAGTTTCGCGGACCAGATGTGCCTCCTCGAAGAGCTTGTCACCGCCCTCGCCGACATCGAGGCCGACGACGACGCGTTGATCGCAGAGGCTCAGGAATGGGCGTCGCGGGTCGACGAGACCCTCGCCTGGACCGAGACCTTCATGCGGTTCATCGCCGAGTTGGTCGAGACGGTCCAGAGGACCGATTCCCGGGATGCGAGGGCGAACGCCCGGGCCGGGCTGGCATATCTGTCGCGGTCGGGTGGGCCCGAGCCGGAGGCGTTGTCCCAGCTGTCGCTCCAGGCCCATGCGTTTGTGTTGTCGCTCGTGGTGCACAAGGTGCGCCGGGCCCTCGGACGCACCACGGCCTATGTGCCGCCGGAGCTATCGGCCGAAGATCGCGGGCGCGCCGAGGATATCCTCGCTGGCCTCCGCGCCGCTCCCATCGCGAGCGACGACGCGCTGCTCGAGGCCACCCGAGCGTTCTGCGCAGACCCCGGCATCCCCATCGAGTCGGCCTTCGTGCGCCGGTTGCTGCGCAACGCCGAGTTTCTCGCCAACGTGCTGGAGTCGAAGGCCGACGAGCAGGACGCCGACACGGCCCGGGCGGCGCTCGGCTACCTCATTCTCGAAGAAGACAGCATCGACGACCGGCTCGGCCTGGTCGGCTTCCTCGATGATGCGTGGATCCTGGATCAGGCGGTGTCGTCCATCGAGCCCGCCCGTGAGCCATGGCTCCGCCTGCTGGAGTGCGCGGCCGATGCGTGGCCATTGCTCGCCGAGGCCTCGATCGCCCACGACGGCGACCAGGCCGTGCCGGTCAGCCGGTTCATCCTGACCGACGCAGCACTGTTGGCCGAGCCGCTCGCGCCGGGCAGCGGAGCGCTCGAGCAGGCCCTGTTCGTACCCACCGCCGGGTCCACGCCGGTGCTCCTGGGCGTAGCCGCCGTCATCGAGATGATGCGGGAGGCCAGCCAGGGGCCGAAGCGCCTCCGGGCGGACACGGATTCCCTGCCAGCAGGCACGCTCACGGCGCTGGTCGAGTCCGTGCGCAACCGCACCTTCGAGCAGGTGGTCCTGGTGGCCGCACCGCTAAAGCGGGCGCGGGGCATCGTGTCGTCCATCGTGGTCGACGGAAGCTCGCTGGACGAGCTGATCCCCATCGGCGGGCTGGGCGCTGAGGGGCAGGTCGAACGGTGGTCGGAAGATCCCCTCGGCATCGACCCGCTACTGGTCTTCGTGCCCACGCTCGAAGATGCGGCGTCATTCGTCGAGGCTCGGCGCAGTCATGTGCGGTTCGTCCTGGTGGACTTCGAAGTGGCCTCGGGAGACGAGCCCATCGAGCCCGCTACCGAGGAGATCGAAGAGGACGAAGATGACGAGGACTCCGTCGCCGAGGTGGCGGACCCGATGAAGGCGGAGCGCGCCCGCCGGAAGCGCCGGGTCAGCACCAGCGCCGTCGCCGCCAGCGTCGATCTTCTCAACCGGTACATGGACGAGGCGAGTGCTATCTCGCGACTCACGCCTGCCGAGGAGGACCAGCTCTCACTGGCGATGATCGCCGCCCGAGAGAAGATGGTCCAGGGGCTCGCCCGGATGGGGCCGATGGCTCTGGATGGCATCAAGCTGAACGAGAACGTGCCTGGACGGCTCCTGAAGCGGCTCACCACGCTCGCCGGTCAGCGCCAGAAGGCCAAGGGCGCCAAGCTGGCCGGGATCATCGAGGAGCAGGAGCGCCTGCTCGGCGAGACCGGCATGGTGGACGAAAACTTCGCGGATGTGGTGAAGCGCCGTCTCCCCGAGCTCAAGCAGGCGCGGGCAGCTCGGCGGGATGCAGATCTCGCCCAGACGCTTCGCAAGTCGTGGCGCGTCACTCCAGAGGCGTTCGTTGAGGGCTACACCGAGCTCGCTGACGGCAACGCCGAGGTGGAGCGGTGCGTAGTCACCCTCACCCGGTGCAACCTCCGCCTCGTGCTGTGGATGGCGAAGCGCTACCGAAGCCGTAGCTTCTACCTCGACATGGTCCAGGAAGGAAACCTCGGCCTGATGCGCGCAGCCCGGAAGTTCGACCACCGGAAGGGCGCTCGATTCGGTAGTTATGCAGGCTGGTGGATCCGGCAGGCCATCGAGGGCTACCTGTCTCGGCACTCCCGTACGATCCGCATCCCGGTGAACACCCTGGCCACGGTGCGGCGGGTGTCGAAGGTGGAGCAGGCCCTCACCGACACCCTGCATCGCGCCCCGACGCTCGACGAGATCGCAGAGCAGCTCGGCATCAAGGCGTCCGATGTGCGGCGGGCACGGCGGATCGGTCACGACCTGGAGCGCGGCTGCGTGGCCCTTGACGGCCCGATCGACCGCGAGAGCGGCACCACGCTCAACGAAGTCATCCCCGACACGGAGCACCCGCTCCCGCTCGAAGAGATCACCACCCGGCAGATGGCCCAGGAGGCGCGCATCCTCCTCGAGTCGCTCGATCCGCTGGAGAGCCGGGTGATCCATCTCCGCTTCGGCATCGGTGACAACGAGCGCCACACACTCGCAGCCATCGGCGCGATGGTGGGGCTGACCAAGGAGCGCATCCGCCAGATCGAGCTGAAGGCCATCGGCAAGCTGCGGTTCCGAGCCAAGCGTACCGGCGTTCGGCCGTAGTCTCCCGGGTTGGGTCGGCACTCACAGGCCGGCCAACCCTCCCTCGCGCGCCCAGGCGACGATGAGCTGTGCAGCACGGCTGTACGACAGCGTGCCGCCCTCCACTCGGTTGAGCCGGAGGTAGGCGTCATTCATGGCGTGGCCGAAGTCCCGCGCCGCCCCGTCGTACCCGGTCCAGAACAGGTGGGCGGCATCCACGTCTCGTTGAACGCCGGGATGGCGGTCTTCGATCAAGGGAATCGCGGCCTCGGGGTCGATCTGCAGCAGCACCCTTAGGATCTGGCGCTGGGCGAACAGGAACCCGGCGTACTCGACGAACGCCGTGTCGCTGTGGACACAGGCGACAAACCCGAAGAAGTTCGCCTCGTCTTCCCGGGCGATGCCCCGTTGATGGGCCTTCTCGTGGGCGATGGTGTGGGGGAGCTGCCACCGCGGAGGCATGGTGTTGTAGTTCGCCTCTCCGGTGAATGGGAAGTAGAACCCACTGATCCCGAGACGCGTGAACACGGGCGACGACAGCAATGGCTTGGCAGGGCCCCGCGACCGGGCGACCCGCGCGGGCAGACCGAGCGCTCCGACCGCGCGCTCCCAGCCACGGTCGGTGGCGGCATCGATGCTCGGCGGCGGGAGCGTGGCGGACACCACGCCGGCGTCGGTGGCGCCGTGGACGGCCACGTACCGGGTGTTGGTGATCTGTACGAGACGCTCGGCGAGCTGCGTGAGCTCGCTGCCATCATCGGCGGTGAGTTCCACCTCTGCCCACCCCAGCTGTGCCGCTGCGGTCGGGCGCCCGTAGTGCAGGCCCCAGGTGAGGTGGAACAGCAGTCCGAGCCCGGTGCCCGCGGCCGCCACTCCCCAGGCTGCGGTGGCGGCCACCTCGCGCCAGTTGCGAGACCCTGTCCAACCCGAGCGCACCAGGCTGCCGATCCACAGCACCGCCACGAGACCAGCGCCCACCTCGACCCACTCCGCGGCACACAGCGGGAACAGCCCCGAGACGCTCGTCAGGACCAGGCTGGCCGGGTAGCCAATCCATGGCACATAGATCGCCTCGACGCCGGATGGGAACAGGCCGAGAACGAGCAGCGGTAGCCACATGACAGCGCTGGCGACTGTGACCCGTGCGAGCGGCCTGACACGACGGCGAGGTTGCATTCGAGCTCCCGTCGATGGCTGTACAGGGGCGGCTCAACCGCGCAGCTCTACCCTGTATCAAGTTGGTACCTTGCGCACCGCCGGCTACCTCCACGCATGGCTGTGTCGGTGCTGTTCACATTGATCGCCTGTACTGGACCCGGCGCCACCCCGCCGTCCTGGTCCACGGACGCCGTCGAGGTCTCTCCGGTGCGGCTGGGCATCGTTGGGGACGCAAACGATGCCGATCAGCAGTTCAGCGGCTTGGCCTGGGCCGGCCGGATGTTGGTGCTGCTGCCGGAGTGCAAGGCGGGCGAACAGTGTCGGGTGTGGACCGTTCCACGCACGGCCATCGAGCGGGCCATCGACGAGGGAGCCCCCATCGAGCCCGCGCCGTGGCCGCTCCAGGCGCCTGGCCTGGTCGACCTGGACGGCTACGACGGTTTGGAGGCCATCGCGATCAGCGGCGAGCATGTGTGGGTGACGGCGGAGCGTCGGCCGCACGGTGGCTACATGGTGCCGGGCAGACTCGTTGGCGCCCGAATCGAGCTGTGGCCCGCGCTCGCCACGGCCATCGAGGCCACGTCCGAGGTCACGAACAAGAGCGACGAGGCCATCGTGGTGGTCGGCCACGACGTGTGGTCGATGCACGAGCTCAACGGGCCTCCGATCGCGACGCGGGCATTCGCGCGTAGGTTCGAGGATCCGCGTTCCCTTGCGCCCGACGCTCCGCCGCGCCCGGTTCCGGGAGGGGTGGTGCCGATGCCCGTGATCCCGTACCGGGTGACAGATGCCACAGCAGCCCACTCCGGGCGGTTCGAGGTGGTGAATTACCTCTGGAGTGACGACGTGGGGCTGCGCACCACGCGCGACACGGTGGCGCAGGCCTGGGGTGTGGGCCCGAGCCACGCCGGCGCGTGGAAGGTCGAGCGCATCCTGCAGCTCTCGATTGGCCCGCCGATCACCATGGCTGGGCCGCCGATCTACATCACCCTTGATGGCCCATCGCGGAACTGGGAGGGCATCGCACGCCTCGACGACCGCGGCTGGCTTGTTGTCACCGATCAGCACCCGGAGACGATCCTGGCGTTCGTCCCGGCGCCGTCGGCGGAGGGGAAGGCGGCGACTCCGCGAGCGCCGTAAGCACCTCCGACAGCGCCCGTTCGAGCTGAGGGTCACGGCCGTCCCGATGGTGCATCGGCGTCAGCTGAACCTCGATATCTGGCGTTACACCTTGGTTCTCCATCCCGAACCCGACGTCTTCCCACCAGCTCGCGAACTCCGGCTGGGTGACGAGCCCGCGGTCGATGGTCCGGAATCGAGGCCAGATTCCCACGACGCCGCCCCAGGTGCGGGTGCCGATCAACGGCCCGAGTCCGAGCGCACGCCAGGCATGGCTGAAGATGTCGCCATCTGACCCTGCGTATGCGTCGGTGAGGCACACCGCGGGACCGCTCCGCGCGTACGCCGGGTAGGGGAAGGCGTCTCCCCACCGCTCCACCTTCCAGCCCAGCCGTCGGCGCGACAGCTTGTCCAGCAGGAGCTGGGAGACATGTCCACCGCCGTTGAACCGCACATCGACGATCAGCGCATCGAACGCGCACTCGAGCTTGAAGTCGCGATGGAATGCGGCAAAGCCGCTCGTGCCCATGTTCGGGACGTGCAGGTATCCGCATCGACCTTCGCTGACCTCGCGCACCGTGGCCCGGTTGCGCAACACCCAGTCTCGGTACACCGCAGGCCGGTCATCATGGAGCGGCACCACGGTCACTTCGCGCGCTGGGCGATCCCCGCGCCTCACACTCAACACGGTCGGCTGACCCGCCCGGTCCACGAGCGCGGACGACGGCGGCGTCTGCGCATCCAGGGGCACGCCATCGACCTCCAGGATGTGGTCGCCCGCCCGGACGCCGGCACCGACGGCGATGAGGGGTGAGCTGGCCTTGGGGTCGCCCGGCTCGCCCCGGAACACATGGGCGACCTGCCACGCCTGTACCGCGGCGTCCCACTCCATCCTCGCGCCGAGGCGACCGACGGTCTGTCGCCGCTGACGCGGACGCTCGCCGCCCATGGCGTAGGCATGGCTGGTGCCCAACTCGCCCTGGAGCAGCCACAGCCACTCGTTGAGGTCGCTGCGTGTGGCGATTCGGTCGAGGAGCGGAGCATATCGCTCCCACAGCCCATCCCAGTCCACGCCGCCGAGGTCGGCACGCCAGAAGTGCTGCCGCATCAGCCGCCAGGCCTCTCGAGCCATCTGGCGCCAGTCCTCGCGCGGTCGGATGCGCAGGCGCACCCGACCGAGGTCGATCCAGCCGGCGCGCCGCGGGGGCTGGGTGCGGTTGGTGGCGAGGGGACCCTTGGTCGCCTTGTCGACGTCGGAGGGAAACACGCGCAGGCGGTCCCCTCGGCGCGCGAGCACCGTCTCGCCATTCGCGGCGACCCGGAATGACGTGGTCCTCGGGTGGAGGAGCTTGGCTTCCTGCGTCTCGAAGCTCCAGGCGATGAGGGTGTCATGAGCGGGAGGGGGCCCCGCGTCGAACCAGGCACGGTCGAGCGCGCCCCTCGCGCCTCGGCGGCTGAGCAGCACCCAGCCGCCCGGCAGCCCCTGCACATCGGTGTAGATCGACTCATTCAGTGGAAAGCGCACGATCCGGTCGGTGAGACCTTGCGGATCCACGTGTGTCGTGGGCGGCCGCTTCGGTGCGCGGGGGCCGGGCGGCTTGCGGGGTGGGCGGGGCTCGGGCCGGAACGGGTGACGGCCATCCTCGGCGAGCACGGCCACCCATGGGCGCATGCCGAGCGGGAACGAATAGTCGAAGTAGACGCTGTCAGTGACCGGATCGAGCTCCCGGGCAGACAGGAAGTACAGATACTTGCCGTCGGGGTCGAAGCTGGGCCGCACGTCGCGCTGCGTGCCGTCGGTCACGTCGATGGGCTCGCCGTCCGGCATGAGGGCTGCGCGGATGCGCGCTGCGGCACCCATCGGTGCCTCGGCGCGGGACCATGCCAGCCAGCGCCCATCCGATGACCAGGTGATGCCGACGATCCGCCCGAACCGTCCCCGGTCCAGCACCCGAACCGCGCCGTCCGCGAGCGACACCACACCGACCTCGTAGCGGTGGTTGGTGAACGCGACCCGCTCGCCGTCGGGGGACGCCTCCAGCTCGATCACCCGTCCGATCTCCGCGTCGAGGCGTCGCACCGCGCCCGCGTCGACGGAGCGCACTTCCAGCGCCTCGGACCCGCCTTCGTCCGAGACGACCACCAGGCCATACCCATTGGGGAGCCAGCGAGGCACGCGGTAGCGCACGCCGTCACGCACGCCGAGCTGTCGTACCGGGCCATGTTCGCACCCACCCGTGAACAGTCGCCCGCGGGTGGTCAGCGCGACGCGGTGGCCCTTGGGGTGCAGGTCGGCGTCCTCCAGCCAGTGGGAGGCATCCGCGCTCCGGCCAGCCTCCTCGGAGCGCCCCCCGACGGGGGCCACCGTGATCACCTCTGCCCTGCCAGTGGTGGTGTCGAGCCGGTTCAGCTCGCCATCTCGGGTGAACACCACCGTGCGGCCGTCGGTGGACGGGTGGCGCACATACGCGCCGGTGTAGGCCGTGTGCTGGTGTCGATCGGTGCCGTCTGGGCGCACGGACCACAGGTTGCCGGTGCCGTCTGCGTCGCTCACGAACCACAGGCGGTCTCCGATCCACATCGGGCGGGCCACGTTGCCGGGGAGGTCGAGGCGCCGGAAGCTGCCGCTGGCGTCCACGTCGACCCACAGCTCGCCCACCCGTCCCCCGCGGTACCGTTTCCAGCGGGCGGGATCGTCTTGATGACGGCACAACGCGGTGGCACCACCGGGCCCGAACGCCACCCCCTCCCCGGGGCCGACGTCGAACGAGGATGAAGGTCCGCCCGACGGATCCACCGCATGCAGGCAACGGTGTTTGGCGGACGGCTGCCCGGCTGCTGTGGTGTACACGATCCGGCCGTCGGGATGCCACGCTCGCACCGCGCTGGCATCGCCATGCCACGTGATGCGCCGCAGGGGCCCACCCGCTCCGGGCATCACGTGCACCTCCGCGGCGCCCCCGACGCTGTGCGCGACGGCGATCCATGCACCGTCGGGCGAGGCGAGTGGCGTCGACACCAGGCCCGCCTCAGCTGTGAGACGCCGGGGCACACCGCCCGACAGGGGCACCGACCAGATGTCGTCTTCGGCGACGAACAGGACGGTGTCGTCGTGAACAGACGGGTTCGAGCACCAGGTCGGCATACACGCTCCACAGTCGTACAACCTAGCTTCAGGGATGTGCCGATGCCCGGGTTCCCAGTTCGCGATGTGCCGACCACCCTGGTGACGGGCACGCTCGGTGTCGGAAAGACCACCGCGATCCTCGACCTGTTTCGCCATCGCCCCGCGGACGGCCGGTGGGCGGTGCTGGTCAACGAGTTTGGTCGCGTGGGGATCGACGGCGCCATGCTCGGCGATGGTGAAATCGCGGTGCGCGAGGTCGCGGGGGGCTGCATCTGCTGCACCGCTGGCATCTCGCTCAAGCTCGGCCTCGTGCGCCTGCTCCGCGAGGTTCGGCCCGACCGGCTGCTCATCGAGCCCACGGGGCTGGCTCATCCGGCCGCCGTGCTGGACGCGCTCGGTGCGCCAGGGTTGCGGGATGCGGTGTCGCGGCGCGCCGTCATCACGCTGGTGGACCCGCGCAGGTCGCTCATCGCGCCGGTCGTCGGCGACGATCCGTTCACCGATCAAGTGGCGGTCGCGGACGTGCTCGTGGCGAACCGGTGTGACGGCGTCGCGGCAACACGACTCACCGCCTGGCGGCGCGAGGCCGCTCAACTGTTCCCCGCCAAGGCCGTGGTTGCGACGACGGAGTTCGGGCGGCTGGATCCCGCGTGGATGGATCTGGCGCCCAGCACACGGCCGGAGCGTACCCCAGAGCTTGCGCACGCACAGCATCAGGACCTGCGGCCAGACGCGCCCCCGATCGTGGCACCGGCCCGGCTCGAAGGAGGCGCCGATGGCGTGGCCTCGTGCGGGTGGATCCGACCCCGCACCGAGGTGTTCGATCGCGAGGCGCTCGAGATCGCCCTTCAGGGCATCGTCCGCCCCAACCCTGGACTGCCAGCCGGCGCCCTGCGGCTGAAGGGTGTGTTCCGGGTGGCCGGTCGGTGGTTGGGCGTGAACGCGGACAGCGACGCAGTCCGATGGGCGCCGGTGGCATGGCGCTCCGATACACGGGTCGAGATTCTTGCACCAACCTCACCGACTCCGGACTGGAGCGCGGTCGAGGCCGCGTGGCTCGCCGCTCGGATCAAGAGCGGCTGAGCTGTCGTCCGCGGTCTTCGCCTGGACAACTTGGGTCAGCGTGCTGGTACCCGGGGGGACCCGTTGGTACCCTCATCGAACGGAGAGGGTCGTGGCCGAGGGCCGGTTCCAGCTGGTTGAGGTGTTGGGGCGGGGCGCCTACGCTGCGGTCGTGGTGGCACGCGACCGGGCACGCAAGGGTGAGCCGCTCGTGGCGCTGAAGGTGCTCCGCCGCGACCACCTGGCGAACGCAACCGCGATCAACCGGTTCCGCGACGAGGCCCGCATCCTCGCCACGCTGGACCATCACAACATCGTCCGGGTGCACGACCTGCTCGACTACGATGGCCAGCCCGTCATGGTGATGGAGTATGTGCGCGGCGCGTCGCTCGAGGAGCTGTGCCTGGGGCGGCACAAGCGGATCCGTCTCCCTGGAGTCGTCACAATGGAGGTGGCCAGGCGGGTGGCGCTGGCACTGCACGACGCGTACCACAGCGCGGTCGGGGCCTCCGACGAACCGATGCGGATCATCCACCGCGACGTGAAGCCCGCGAACATCATGCTCTCCGACCGCGGCGAGGTGAAACTGCTCGACTTCGGTATTGCGAAGGGAGACTTCCAGGATCGGCGGGCCAAGAGCCTGTACAACGTCGCAGGCTCGGCAGGATACGACGCGCCTGAGCGTCGCACCGGCAACGACACCCCTGGGGCGGACGTGTTCGCGCTGGGCGTCACGCTGTTCGTCTGCCTCACCGGCAAGCCCATGCTCCTGCCCGCTGGGTTGGAGGTGCACGAGACATCGGCCGACGAGCTGGTGCGGCGAGTGGACGTGCCAGGGGTGGAGGCTGGTGCCGTGCAGGGGCTGCTGCGGCGGATGATCGCGTTTCGGCCTGCGGAGCGGCCATCCATGGCAGCGGTGGCGGCCGAGCTCGACGCCATGCTCGTGGGCACGGGAGACGAACGGGATCTCGACGCGGGGCCCGCCGCGCGGTCCGTGCTCAGCGTTCTGGCGCGACGCACGGCCTACCCTGCGGCCGAAGCGACCGGCTACGCCCGGCTTCAGTTCCTCGAAGACCGGCTTCCGAGCCCCCCTCCGAAGGCGCTGACTTCAGACGAGGCCGCCTCCGCCGTGCGTACATTCCTCTCGCTGCCGAACTGGGAGGAGCGGGTGCCGGAGCTCCAGCGTCTGCTGGATGCGGCGCCCGGGTTCAACGATGCACCCTTCGTGGAGATCGTGCGCCGAGCGCAGGTTCCGTGGTGGCGGTTCTGGTCCAGCGCGGCGCGCGTCACGGAGGTGGAGGCTGCGCTGATGCTCCTGTGCGACCACGCGACGCCGACGGTCCTGCGCCATGTGGGGCCCCTCATGGAGCATCCGGACCAGCGCATCGCGGCTGCTGCGCGATTCCTGCTCGAACAGCAGACCGAATAGATCAGCGTGTCAGCGCTCCGGTAGCCGGGTCAGCCCGGACAGTCCGAGCGGGTCGGTGGCGACCTCTGGCGCAGGGATGAAGGTGTTCAGGGCTGCGCCGATCGCCTTGGCCGTGTCGCGGCCCAGTCGAGGACCGACGACCCACAGGTCGTTCGGCACTGCGCCCAGGTCTGCGACCCGAATCACGTCTGCGCCGGCGCGGTGGGCGGCGGCCTCGTGCACGGCCCCGAGACCGCACCGCCCGGTGACGAGATCGCGCAACACGGCCTCTTCGTCCGCCAGGAAGCGGTGATCTACGTCCAGGTCGGGGTCGAGACCCGCGGCAGCCAGCGCCGCCCTGGGGAGGTGATAGCTCACGTCGGATCGGGACTGGAGGTGGCACAGGGATGCGCCCGCGTGCTCCGCGATGGTCGGGTGTTGGCCGAGCAGGACCGCATCGTGCCGATCGCGCCCCCCGCGGCGCTCCACTGCCAGCACGAACGCCTCGGGCGCTGCGGCGGCGGCGGCCCGGGCCACGCTCGGCTGCAACACGGCGATGTCGGCCCGGCCGGTGGCCAGCGCCTCCGCGGCGAGCTCACCGCGGGACTGAACGAGCACGACTGGGCGGTCGAGGGTCGCTGTGAGGTGCGCCACTACCGCCTGTCGTCCGAGCGACGGGTCACCGCTCGTCCACACCTCGATGGTGCCGCTCGGCGTAGGCGCGGGACTGGCCAGGAGCGCCACGACGAGCGCCGCGACCAGCCCGCCGACGCCGCCGGCAGCGAACGGCTGCGCCCAGGCCGTCGGCGGTGGTCCTTGCGGCTCGATGTTGGCGTTCAGCTCCCGCACCTCGCTGTCGGTGGGGTCGGGCTCCAGCTCCTCGGCCTCGGTGTCTGCCGCACGGAACGCGTCGAACCGGCCCAGCGGGTGCAGGCTGCCGGTGAGGGCCCGCTCGACGACGATGCGACGGCCGGCGAGCGTAGCGCCGACCCGATCGCGCACGAGGCGGGCGGTCCTGTCGCGGTCCACTGGCCCACCGAACGCCTCGCGAAGCGACGCTGCGAAGTCTGCGGCGGTGGCGAACCGGTCGGCGAGGTCGGGCGCGATGGCCCGCTCGATGGCCGCCACGAGGTCGAGGGTCAGCTCTGGGCGTAGTTCCTGCAGATCGGCGGGCTTGCCGGCAGCGATGGCGGCGAATGTGTCCGCTTCGGACTCACGGTCGAACGGCCGCACACCGGTGAGCAGTTCGAACGCCACCACCCCGAGCGTGAACACGTCCGTGCGCCGGTCAACCGGCGTGCCCCGGACCTGCTCAGGTGCCAGATACCGCGCTTTGCCCTTGAGGATATTCGGGTCGTCGTCGGATTCATCCGTGCCCATGTGGGCGATGCCGAAGTCGAGGATCTTCAAGGTGCCTGTGTCGGTCACCATCAGGTTGTGGGGGGTGAGGTCGCGGTGGACCAGCCCCATCGGCCCGCCGCCATCGCTCAGCTCGTGGGCGGCGTGGGCGCCAGCGCAGGCCTGGGCGAGTAGGTTGACCACCACGTCGACGGGGAGCGGCCGTCCCTTCGCGCCACCGGTGAGCAGCAGCTCGCGGAGCGAGACACCATCGACGTACTCCATGATGATGAACGGGTGACCATCATGGATGTCGGCGGAGTGCAGCGTGACGATGTTCGGGTGGTGGAGTCGACCGGCGAGGGCGGCCTCCTGCGCGAACATCTCCCGGTGACGCGGATCGGCCGCCAGCTGCGGTCGCATGCGCTTGACGACCGCCAACCTGTCGCCGCCCGTCGTGCGCTCGGTGGCGAGGAAGACCTCCGCCATGCCCCCGACGGCCAGCCGCTCGACAAGGTACCAACTCAGGAGGCGACCTCGCTCGCGCGCACCACGCGCATGTGGTGAACCAGAGAAATAATCAGGTAATACGCCGGATATAGCATCGACCACGCTGCGACTTTGCGCACCCAGTCCGCCTCGAGATTGAACGCCATCACTACCATCGCCCCCGCCCACAGGGAGCCAAGCCCCATCGTGACCGGGCGTAGGAGGCGAGTCTTGGTGGGGTAGAGGTAGTGGATCGGCACGAACACCAGCACGCACAACGCCAGGATTGTGTACAGCGTGACCCATGGGCTGGCGCCGAGCAGCTCCATGTAGAGGACGACGATGTTCCAGTAGGACGGGAAGCCCACGAACGAGTCATCGGTCTTCGCCCGCTCCTGGCAGAACCCGTAGCCGCTGGCCAGCATCGGCAGCGCCGCGAACCACTCGAGGCCTACCGGCAACATGTCGAAGCGCCACAGCGCCAACGACGGCAGGAATGCGAAGGTGATGAAGTCGACGATGTCGTCGAGGCGGCGGCCGTCGAATTGTGGGAGCACCTCCCGCACTTTCACGCGACGCGCGAGCGTGCCGTCGGTGGCGTCGACGAACACCGCGGTGCAGTTCAACAGCCAGAACCCGGCCACGTCTCCCTCGAACAGGGCGATCACCGAGAAGAATGCCAGTGGAAGGCCCACTGCCGTGTAGGCATGCACACCCCAGGCGGCCGCGCGTCGTCGGCGGTTGCCCGGCAAGGCGTCTCCCATGGCACCTCCAGCTGACCGACGTTCTAACCGGATGGCTCCGCAACCGTGGGATACCTGCGGGCATCCGCACGAGCGGTCACGCGCTCGGCCGCGGTCACCCCGTCCGCGTCCGTGCGCGGCGCAGCTCCGGAGGATGTCGGATGTGGTGGACTCTGGGGTTGCTGGCCGGATGCGGTGAGCCGCCCGCGCCGGCAGACCCGCCCGCAGCACCTGTCCACGTTGCGGCGGCGCCCACCGTGGCTGCGTTCAATCAGACGGCAGTAGAGCTCGGCTTGCCGCTGCACTGGGTGGATGACCACGACGGGGACGGCAAGGTCGGCGGCGACGAGATCGTGGTTGCGGGAGCGCACACCGGAGCCGAGTGGGTGGCGTGGACGGAGCCGGAGTCCGTGCCTCTGGCCCTCGCCGTTCGCCAGGTGGTCGAACACGAGCCAGACACGGGCGGTATGGGCGTGCACGAGGCCAGGCGCACGGTCCAGAATCGTGCCGAGCTGCGCGCCGCGCGGTCGGTGGTCGTGTTCCACGACTTCCATGAAGAGTCGGGGAAGACCCGGGCCTTCGTTCGGGCAATGTCGGACGCGGGGGAGGCGATCGAGCGCCTGTACCGCCAGCAGCTGGGCGGCGCGCGGCACGCTGCCGAGCTGGCCGCGGGCGATGCGCTGGGACGGGCGGTGTTCGAACGGAACCACGGGCCGTGGTGCCTGCAGCCGAACGCCCAGCACTGCAGCGCGATCCCCGGTGGTCCCCCCCCGGAGCGGGTCGGGTGGTACCCCGACGATCTGCAGGATGGAGACGGCTGGTGTGGCGCGCTCGCACCGGAACTTCGGGGGCCATTCACGTCGGTCCGTCGACAAGGAGGGGGGCTGGTCGCGGTGAACTACGCCGACGCATGGGACGGGGTGGGCGACGCGGCGAAGGCGCTGTCACTCGCCGCGGCCGCACTCACCGACCCGGCCGACGCCGGCCTGCGCGACTACCTGACCGCCGCAGCGCGGGGCTTCGTCACCGACGACTGGGCGCCCGCCGATGCGGCCTGGGTCGCCCTCGCAGGCGCCCCGGGGCGGTGGTATGTTCGCGCCGGACCGGACGAGGTGTACGCGGACCCGTGTGGGTATAAGGCGGCGTATCACCTCGTGTTCGGGTTGGTCGATCCGGGCGCCGGCGCGTGGATTCAACGGCTTGAGCCGCTCGTGCCGCAGCTGGAGGCCCGGCTGGCTGAGCATGCCGGCCCGACGTACTCCGCTCGCCCTCGGTCGCCCGCGCTCCCCGACATGGTGGATGTCGTGCTCACCGCCGGTGACAGCCGACCTCCCGTTGGCGCCACGCTGGGACACAGCCTGCCAAATGTGGGCGCCTATGCTGGGGAACGCACCGCCGTGTTCACCAACGCCGGGCGGGATCCGGCGTCGGTCCGAGAGGCGCGCGACCGCGCGGCGTCGCTCCTGTGCGACATGACGGATTGGTCGGACAGCCCCGAGCCGCTGCAGCTGGGCACGGTGCTGCACGAGCTCGCACACGGCCTCGGCCCCGACGCCGCTTGGACGGTCGACGGGCGCACGCTCGACGAGGCGCTCGGAGGCAGGTTGGCCTCCACCTGGGGCGAGCTGCATGCCCAGACGGCGTCCTTTGCGCTGGCGGGATGGCTCGGCGAGCAGGGCCAGCTCGACGCCGATCTGGTGCGTCGCGCTCGGGTCGCGGACCTCGTCTGGGCGATGGGCAAGGTGGCCGAGCGTGATGCTTCGGATCCCGATCCCTATGCGGAGCTCTCCGCGATCCAGCTCGGAGAGTTCGGCCGCGCCGGCGCGGTGCGATGGGACCCAGGCCAGACGGCGGCCAACGGCGCTGACATCGGTTGCTTCATCGTGGACCATCAGGCGTTTCCCGCATCGGCCGACGCGCTCGCCACCGGGGTGTTCACCGCCTCCGCCACTCTCGATGTCGCCTGGGCGCGGGCCCTGGTGGACCAACACGCCGATGGCGGACCACAGGCGCAGGTGCTGTCGGAGCGGTGGTCGCGCACTCCGGATGTGGCGGTGTCATGGTCACTCCGCCTGTGAGGCGCCCCGGCCCGGGCCTCCCGCATGCCATCGCGATGGAGCTACCGTTCACCAGGTACACCCTTCCGATCGATGGACACAGCGTTCACTTCGTCGACACGGGACCGGCAGACGCCGATGTGGCGGTCTGGCTGCAGCATGGCAACCCGACCTGGTGCTTTCTGTGGCGCGATGTGATCCGGCGCCTCACCGGCCTGCGTGTGGTGGCGCCCGATCTTGTCGGGTTCGGCCTGTCATCGAAGCCGCGGCGTGGCGGCTTCCACACGGTGGAGGGGCACGTGGCCCGAGCCGTTGCGCTGGCCGATGCGCTCGGAGTGCGGCGGTGGGTGTTGGTGGGTCAGGACTGGGGAGGGCCCATCGTGGCCGGGCTCGGTGCGGCGCGACCCGACCGGGTGGCGGGACTGGTGCTGGCGAACACGGCGGTGTTGCCCCCCCGTCGGCCGATCCGGTCAACCCCATTCCACCGGCTGGCCAGGGTGCCCGGACTCGCGGACGCTCTGTTCGTGGGGTGCGGCTTCCCACTCGGGATGCTGCACACGGCACAAGCGGACCGGCGCTCGTTGCCAGACGTGGCGATGCGCGCGTATCGGTACCCGTTTACGCGTCGTCGAGATCGTGCGGGGCCACTGGCGCTCGCCCGCATGGTGCCCGGTGGGGCGTCGCACCCGAGCGTGCCCGCGCTCGATCGGATCGGCAAGTGGGTGCAGAGCTACCGCGGTCCCACGGAGCTGGTGTGGGGCGTGGCCGACCCGATCCTGGGGCGTGCGGTGCGGCGGCATGCTCGCGAGCTCTCACACGCGGCCGTCACCACGCTGCATGCCGGGCACTTCCTCCAGGAGGAGGTGCCGGGCGCACTCGCCGCCGCCATCCACCGGGTCCATGCGGGCGGAGCGACGGTCAGCGCCGGCTGAGCGCCAAGACGTGATTATTTGCGGGCATCACGATCTCTCGCTGGACGGAGAACCCGAAGGGCGCCGCCGCGAGCTCGAGCTCGAGCACATCGCGCACGCCCCACTGGGGGTCACGCTGCCGAAGCGACGCGTCGAACTGCGCGTTGCTCTCCGAGATGTGCACTCCGCGGAATCGCCACGGGCCGTAGAACACCAGCCAGCCGTCGTCGCCCAGCAGGCGTGCCGCACCGGCGAGCACACCGGCCGTCGCCGACCACGGCGAGATGTGGGCCATGTTGGAGCAGACGATGGCGTCGGCGTGGCTCAACGGCCAGGTCTCGCTCCGGGCGTCCAGCGGTTGAGCGGGATGAAGGTTGGGAGCGGCCAAAGCGGCGACCCATCGGTCGATTGACGCCCGGTTGTCGCTGCTCAGATCCGTTGGATGCCACTGCCATTCCGGCGAATGATGTGCGAACCAGGCGGCGTGCTGCCCGGTGCCGCTGGCCAGCTCGAGCACGGTGGCTTGCGCAGGCAGGAGCGTGCGCAGAACGGTGAGCAGCGGCTCCTTGTTGCGCTCGGGTGCGGGCCAGCGTGGCAAGCTGGGGTCGGAGAATGCTGGGTGGGTCACGACCGCTCCGCCACCGCGGCGCGGGCCATCAGGTCCTGCACCACGTCCAATGGGTCGGCACCGTCGTAGATCGTGACCAGGGCCTGGGTCAGAGGCAGCTCGATACCATGCCGATCGGCGAGCGAGACCAGGGCACGCGCGATTGGGAGGGGCCCGCGATCGCGACGGCCATGGGCGAGGTTCGCACCGGCCTCGAAGCTCGGATGCCCCGGCCGGGCTTGCGCTGCGACCAGGTCGCCGACTCCGGCCAGTCCAGCGAAGGTGAGGGGGTCGGCTCCGACGGCGCGGGCCAGCCGGCCCGCTTCGCTCAGGCTGCGGGACACCACCAAGGCGTGCATGCCAACCCCCGAACCCTGGAGGTTCACCGCCATCCCGATCACTGCGGCGAGTACCGGTACCATCGCGCCCGCCAGCTGCACGCCCATCAGGTCATCGGTGTCGTACACCCGGTATCGGCTGGAGTGCAGCGCCTCCGTGGCGAGCTGCCGCACATCGGCGAACGAGCTCGCTACGACCCCCGCGCACAGTCCGCCGTTCAAGATCTCGTCCACCGGAGCGGGTCCGGCCAGTGCTCCCACACGAGCGACATCGGACTCCGTCTGCACTACGTCGGCGAGCCACTCGCCCGTGCCTGGCTCGATGCCCCGGCCGGCCAGCACCACGCGATTTCCGGGTCCGGGGCGGGCGAGTCGGATCGCGCGTCGGGTCTCGGATGCCGAGGTCGCGACGACCAGCAGGTCGCAGGCCGCGGAGACCTCGGGTGGGTCGCTGGTGGAGCGGAGGATCTGCGGCGGACGCCGACCCTGGTATGCGATGAGTGGCTCATGACCGGCAGCCATCACCAGCCGGGCCAGCGCCTGGCCCCATCGGCCGCCGCCCAGGATTCCGACGCGCATCAGGCCTCCACGTGCGTGTACTGGAGGCGATTCCGGTAGTACAGGCACAGCTGCGGGTCCTCGACAACGAAGGCGTCCCGTTGGCGAATCAGGGCGTAGCTGCGGTGGTAGCGTGTGAATCGGTCGAGCCCCTGGTGGAGCACAAGCTCGACGGCGTCCGGCCCGGGCGTGAGGTCGGCGTGCCACCGACCCGCGACCACGCCAGCTCGAACGCGCTCCACGGTGGCCGTGAGGTGCTGCCGCAGCTCGCCTGGATCGAGTCGGCGCTGCTCGAGCGGGGACCGGAGGATCCGGTACACGTCTCGGGTCCCCAGCTTCTGTTCCAGACAGGTCCAGGCGGCATCGGCCACCATGTGGGTCACCATGGCCTGAGCGCCCTTCGGGTACGCCTTCACCAGGGCATCCGAGAGTCGGTCGGTGTACACCCGGTCCCGCTGCGGGTCGATCTCCACCGCTCCCGTGCGATCGGTGACGTAGCGCCGCCGGCGCGCCGACTCGGCCGCGCGAGCGATCCGATCACGGGGCACGGGGTTGCCCAGGCAGTCGAGCGGGGTGCCGAATCGCGCCACCACCGATGCGTCCAGATCGAGCACGCGGTTGGCGAACTCCACCAGGCGACGCGGCCGGGCAAACTCGTCGTCGTCGATGATGTACCGCTGCTTTCCTGCTTCGGCGAGGTGATCCTGGATCAGGGTGTTCGCCTCGAGCACCAGCTGAAACGACAGCGTCAGGGGCACCACGTACACGTCGCTGTCGGGACGCCCAGCGGCGATCATCTCCTGCCAAGCTGCGAGCCCCGTTCCGAGCAGGCCCTTCTTCACCCGCGTCTCGACCAGGCCGCTTCGACTGCGAGTCCCGCCTGGGAAGAACAGCGAGTGGTGGCGCGTGGTGAGCGACCTGACCGAGTAGTCCTTGAGCGTGTCCTTGTACAACGAGGACCGCTTGGTGCGATCCACGGTGTAGGCGCCCAGCCGGTGCATCCACCACCCCATGACGGGGTTCGAGAACAGGTTCAGCCCCGCTCCGTAGACGAAGGGTGGCAGCCCCGAGAGGTAGAGCGCCAGGCCGATCATCGGACTGTCGAGGTTGGACACGTGGGTTGGCGCGAGGATCAGCGTGGCCTCTTGTGCCAGCTCCCGCACCCACTGCACATCTCCCTCGACCACGAGGCGGGTGGACGGATCTGGACTCCAGCCACCCCGACGCTTGCGCTGGGAGAGCAGGGCCGTCAGCGCCCGGGGGAGCATGCGCGTGGCTATCTTGTACACCCGCGGATCGAACCGACCGTGGATCTCGTCCGAGAACGCGGCCACTAATGCCAGCATTGCCTCGGTCTGACCGTGGCGATCGCCCCGCACCACGGCATGGGCCGCCGCATCGACCCGCTCCAGCTGCTCGGGCTCGGTTCGACGTCGGAGCCGCTGGCGTTCGTGGTAGACCACGTCCTCGAGCAGGTCGACCAGCGCGGAATCATCGAGGGACGACAGCCGTTTCCGAGCGCGGCCGACCATCTCGGCGACCACGAGGCGGCGGGGGCGGGGGGTGTACAGTCCGGACAGTGGGCGGTGCACGAGTGCCTTCAGGGAGCAAGGGCGAGGGCGAG
>JBLFXJ010000093.1:0-23402 GCA_047609825.1 Myxococcota bacterium | reverse complement strand
GCGGTCCGGCCGTCTCCTCGAGGGACGGCCAGACCGCCTCGACCACGCAGGCAGGGGGACGCTGCCAAGCTCGAAGCCGGACAACGCCATGGGGCGGGATGAACTGGAGGCGAGGAGGGTGACTGGCAGGCACGGCCGGGCAGCCGGCTGCCAACCTTGGGGCGGGAGCGGGGTCGAGCTGACGGAGGGCGTTGGGAGTAGGAACCGACCACACATGAAGTCCGATCGGCGACCCTTCGTACCGCTACGATCCTTGGCGGTCAAGCCCCCGGATCGGCCACAGCAATCCACACACGGGGCGCTGCCGGCTATGGAAAAGCCGGCGGCAATGGATCAGAACCGCGGTCTACAGTGGACTCTGATCCACCGGCCCCTGTGGATCGCCCGAACCCACCGACAGGTCGGGCGTCGATAAGTGCCGTTCGTCCGTGTCAACCAAATGTGCGCCAGGCCCGGTTACGGCGTGATTGCGAGGCGAATCGGCGTGTCGTAGCGAGGTCGATCGCGATCGCCATCGCCATCGCGCGCCTGGGTCATGCGATCCTGGCCCGAGTACCGCAAGAACAACACAGCCCGGGCGCCGACATGCGGCGACCGGGCTGTCTAGTCGAGAGACGGGCCTAGAACGTGTCGAGGCAGGCGTCGGCACTCTCGGGACTCGCGGGACTGAGTGGCGCGACCACATCCGCATCTGGAGCCACGATGTTGATCCGGTAGCCCAGATCCAGGTCGGTGCAGTCGCCATCTGAGTCGATGTCGATGTACAGATCTGCCGTGACATCAGCGCCGGAAAGCGCCTCCACCCAGACCAGCTCGAAGTCGCCGGCGAGTCCGACAACGCTGTCGCCCTCATCCAGCACGAGCAGCCCCTCGCGCACCTGGTAGAACACGGTCGCGCCGGCGGCAGGAATGAAGCCAGTTCCCGTGATCGTCAGGTCGAAGGCCGACACATCGGTGTCCGTGTCGGCATCCGTGTCCGTGTCCGTGTCTGTGTCTGTGTCCGTATCCGTGTCGGTATCCGTGTCCGTGTCCGTGTCCGTGTCCGTGTCTGCGTCGGACTCGGTCTGACCACACGGTGCCGTACCCGTGCCCGTGGTCGGATCGGGCTGCGTGATGGTGCCGGTGTCGGTGCCGATGGCGACCGCGCTGACGAACCAGTCCAGGTAGTCCGACACGCCGTTGCCGTTCACGTCGTCGTTCATGACGTTGCCGTCACCGTCGTAGTCTTCGAGGGCCGTCGGCGTGCCGTCACCGTCGTCGTCATCATCGAGGTAGTCGGGGACGCCGTCGCAGTCGCTGTCGTCGTTCCGCGGATCCCCGTCGAGGTCCAGGTCTTCGAGCTCCATGTCGATGCCGTCGCCGTCTTCGTCCACGTCCACGAAGTCGGGGTAGCCGTCGTCGTCGGCGTCGTCGTTGGACGGGTCGCCGTCGCCATCGAAGTCTTCTTCAATGGTCATCAGCAGGTCGTTGTCGTCGTTGGTGTCCATGTGGTTCGGATCGCCGTCGCCGTCGAAGTCCTCGCTCTCGGGCGGATCGGCGCCGTCGTAGAACTCGTCGCGGGTGGGCACGCCGTCATCGTCATCGTCGTTGTCGATGTAGTTGGCGAGACCATCGAGGTCGTAGTCGTCGTTGCGCACGTCACCGTCGCCGTCGACATCCTCGTTGCGCGTGGGCAGTAGATCGTTGTCGTCGTCTTCGTCGCGGAAGTTCGCCACGGCGTCCTGATCGGAATCCTCGTCGCGAACGTTGCCATCGCCATCGACGTCTTCGTCGATGGTGAGCAGGCCGTCGTCGTCGTCGTCCTCCTCGAGGCCATCGTGGATGCCGTCGCCATCGGAGTCGAACGGATCGAGCGGATCGCCCACATCGAACCTGTCGATTACGGAGTCGGCGTCGGTATCGGGGTTGTCTGGGTTGGTGCCCAGCTGTTCCTCGACGCAGTTGGTGAAGCCGTCACCGTCGTTGTCGAGGTTGCCCTGCTCGTCAGTCGAGAGGCCGACGAACGGTGGACAGGGCCAATCAGTGCTCACGTCGGGCTCAGGGATTTCGAAGATGCCGGTAGGTGGAACCTCCTTCGAGGACTCCTTCTCACCTTCACCGCTACACGAAGCCAGGAAGAGCAAAGACGCGGTGATCGTGAACGAACGGACCATGGGTGCGGACCTCCGGAGTATCGGGACCCATCGAGGGGTCGCGCCGCGCACGGCACTATATACCTTCGCCTGCCCCGGCGGGGAATCGGCGCGGCCCGTTAACGGGGCTGGCTTCCCTGCGCCCGTGTGCCCCGCGCCTTCCTCGCCGCCGCGCCACCGGGCGTTCAGTGGAAATCTCGCGAGCGCACCTTGAGTGTCGCCAGGGACGGCGAGTCATCGGGAGCAGGCACCTGCCAGAAGCGCTCGACCAGCACGCTGACCGCCTCACCCTGTCGCTGGAGCACCCCATCGGCGCCGAGGAGGGATGACGAACGCGCGAGTGTGCGAAACCGCTGCCAAGTGCGGGGCCAGATCACCAGGTTGGCCATCGCCGTCTCGTCCTCGAGCGTCATGAACACCACGCCACTGGCAGTGCCCGGACGCTGGCGGCTGGAGACGAGGCCCGCGATCCGGACCCTGGCGCCCGGCTCCAGGCTGGCGAGGCTGCTCAGAAGGCGACACCGGCGCGCATCGAGCTGCGCGCGCACCAACTCCACCGGGTGGGTGGTGACAGACAGTCCCACCGCCCTGAAGTCCGCCTGCAGAGCCTCGACGGCGGTCTCGACGGGAAGCACCGCGGCAGGCTCGCGTCGGTCCAGGCCCGCGAACAGCGGCAGCTCTGTCCACAGCCCCTGCAAGACCCACGCTGCCTTGCGGCGATCCACCCCGAGCTCGATGAACGCATCGGCCTCGGCCAGCGCTTGCAACGCGCCCCGGTTCAGGGCGGTACGACGCGCAAGATCGGCGATGCCACGGAACGGAAGCCGGGTGCGCTCGGCCACGACAGCGTCAGCCTCGTCGCGGCTCAGACTGCGCACGAGCCGAAGGCCACATCGGATGGCCGCCGCCCCTCCCTCCCCCACCTCAAGGGCGCAGTCCCAGTCGGATCGCACGATGCAGACGGGCCGAACCTCGACCCCGTGGCGCTTGGCGTCGGCCAGCAGCGCGCGTGGGCTGTAGAACCCCATCGGCTGACTGTTGATCAGCGCCGCAGTGAACGCCGCGAGGTGGTGGCACCGGAGCCAGCCTGACACGTACACGAGGAGAGCGAAGCTGGCGGCGTGCGATTCGGGGAAGCCGTACTCCCCGAACCCGAGGATCTGCGCGAAGATCTGCTCCGCATACTCGTGCTCGATGCCCCGCGACACCATGCCCGCGACGAGCGTTCGGCCCATCTCCTGGAGGTTGCCCCGCTTGCGCCAAGCGCCCATGGCTCGGCGAAGCCGATCGGCCTGCCCCGCGGTGAACCCACCCACGGCGACTGCCATCGCCATGACCTGCTCCTGGAACAGCGGGACCCCCAGCGTGCGCTCGAGGATCGGCTCGAGGGCTGGATGGGCGTACGACACGGGCTCCTCGCCGGACCGGCGCCGGAGGTAGGGGTGAACCATGCCGCCCTGGATGGGCCCGGGCCGGACGATCGCGACCTCGATGACGAGATCGTAGAAGCAGCGAGGGCGAAGCCGCGGCAGCATCGACATCTGCGCCCGACTCTCGATCTGGAACACCCCCACCGTGTCGGCGCGGCAGAACATGTCGTACACGGCTGGATCCTCGGCGGGCACCGTGGCGAGCGTGAGGGACAAGCCCGTGAACCCCTCGACCAGGTCGAAGGCGCGCCGGATCGCGGTGAGCATGCCGAGGGCGAGCACATCCACCTTGACGAAGCGCAGCGCATCAACGTCGTACTTGTCCCACTGGATGACCGTGCGGTTCACCATGCTGGCAGGCTCGACCGGCACGAGGTCGACGAGCTTGTCTGCCGCGATGACGAAGCCACCGACGTGGATCGACAGGTGGCGTGGGAAACCCTTGAGCTCGCCAGCGCACCGCAGCGTGGCCTGCACCACCGGCGACTCGGGATCGAGCCCAGCCTCGCGAACCAGCTCGTCGGTCGTGACCCCCGCGCCCGCCGCCCAGCGATCCAGTGACTTCGCCAGCCGATCCACCTGATCGAGTGACAGGCCGAACACCTTGCCCACGTCACGGATCGCGGACCGACCCCGGTAAGTGATGAACTCGTTGACCAGCGCCGCCCGATCGCGCCCATAGCGATCGTAGATGTACTGGATCACCTCCTCACGTCGCTCGTGCTCGAAGTCCACGTCGATGTCTGGAGGCTCTCCACGCTCCCTGGAGATGAACCGCTCGAACAGGAGGCTGGCCCGTGCGGGGTCGACCGCGGTGATGCCCAACGCGTAGCAGACGGCCGAGTTGGCCGCCGAGCCACGCCCCTGACACAGGATCCCGCGGCTTCGCGCAAACCGGACGATGTCGTAGACCGTGAGGAAGTAGCTGGGGAACTTCAGTTCTTCGATGACCTCGAGTTCGTGCTCCACCTGGCGTCGGACCGCAGGCGTCAGCGCCGCTCCGTACCGTTGGACCAACCCCTCCTCGACCTCGCGCCGCAGCCAGGCCATGGCGGTGAAGCCCTCGGGCACCACCTCCCTCGGGTACACGTACTCCAGCTCGTCGAGCGAGAATGTGCACCGCTCCGCGAGTGCACTCGCCGCCTCGACGGCCTCGGGCAGGTCGGCCCACCTGGCGCGAAACGCGGCCTCGGACTGGAGCCACCGCTCGGCGTTCGGCGCGAGTGACCGGGCCGCCTCCATCAGCGTGGTGCGGCGACGAATGCAGGTGAGCACATCGGCCAGCTGCTGGCGCTCACGACTGTGGACCACTGCGTCGTTGGTGGCCACCAGTGGCACGTCGAGGGCCGACGAGAGCGCGCGGGCTCGCCGGACCCGCTCCACATCCACCGGGCGAAGGGTGCGGGAGACCAGCGCTCCCACGTGCTCGAATGCATCGCGGAGCGGGACCGCAGCGGGCGCGCACCACCCGGGGTGCAGCAGGGCGATCAGCCCTCCAGCGTGATCGGCCAGATCGCTGACCGAGGCCCGACTGCGGCCCTTCGGCACTCCGGCGCGACCGACGGTGAGCAGCCGGCACAGGTTGGACCATCCGCGGTGATCCTGGGCGAGCAGGGTGACAGGCGGACACTCGGCGACAGTGACGGTGGCGCCCAGCACGAGGTGAACCCCGAGCTCCGCTGCCGCCTTGTGCGCCTGCACGACGCCGTAGACGCAGTCGCGATCCACGACAGCGATGTGGTCGATTCCGGAGCGCTGAGCCGCCTCGACGAGCTCGGCGGGCTGGGACGCTCCCTCCAACAGGGAGAAGCACGAACGCGCGCACAGCTCTGCGTAGGCCATGCACGCGTTCTAGTCGGACCACTGAACACCTGTCCAGTATCGAGTTCGCTACTCCATGAAGTTCAGAGCACACACCGTATCGATGTACTCCTTCTTCCCTGCGCATTCCTTGAACCGCTTCATGACGAAGATACCGAGCTCCAGGTTGTCCTGCCGGATCAGATCGTCAGCCGGGTAGCTGGTCTTACCCACCCAGTGGAGCACGTCCTTCTCGCCGGGCGTGACCGGGATGCCGGACTCCTGGGCCTTGTACTGGCTGAAGGTGTCCATGCTGTAGGTACAGCCCTCCTCGGCCTTCACCGCGTCGGCGCCGAGGTAGTGGTAGTAGATGTCGTCGCCAGCCTTCTTCTTGGCACGAGGATCGCCGAAGTCCTTGTCTTCAGGCGGCTTCGCCTTGTCGTACGGCGCCATGTTGAGCTTGCCTTCGCAGTGCTCGAACATGTAGTCGGTAGTGGTCTCCACGAACGGGTTGATGCCTACCGGGTTCGTGTCCTCCTTGCCCTTGCCGTTGTAGATCGTGAAGTACATGTCGGCGAACGACAGCCTGCACTCTCGTTTGTCGCGCTTGATGTACAGGCGGTTCTGGAGGTGGTTGCCGAGGTTGTTGTTCATCAGCTGCCAGCGCTTGAACACATCCTCGCCTTCCTCCTTCACGGCGCGGGCGTCTTTCTTGGCCTGACGAACCGCTGCCTTCAGCTCCGCTTCGGTGCCGTGGGCGCCGAGCTGGCCGAGCTTCTTCGAAGTGCAGCTGCCCCACTCGTGCGCCTGCAGCGAAGCGCACCAATCCTCCGGCTTCTCTTCCTCGAAGCAGCGCAGCTCGGTGTCGCCGCCGTCTTCGGGCGTGTACACTGTGCAGTCGTAGTCGTACACGTGCACCGGGTGCTTGATGGTGTACTTCGCCTTGGTGACGCCGCCCTCCTCGGAGAACCGCACGCGCGCCATCTGGTTCTCTTTGTAGGACTTATCGGCCATCGCCTCGTACATAACGAAGGTCTTACCTGCCAAATTGGTGACATCCAGCCCACAGGAGTCGACGGCATCTGCACCGCCGGGGCTCGTGCCACCGCCACATCCAGCAATGAAGAGGGCGGTGATCAGGAAACGGCTCATCAAGGTCTCCAGGGCTCAGCGTGGCGCAAGTTAGCAACACCATGCCGTGGCCACAAGCAAAGGGGCGGTAGGGAACACGCCGTGCTACTCCCCAGGGCACCTCAGGAGTTGCACCATGAAGCGAGTCGTCGTCTTCCTGCGAACTTCGCTGTTCAGCTTTGGCGGGGCAGATGCCCACGTGCCGCCGGGGGTCATGGTCGTCGAAGGCAACATCGTCGACCGTGTCGCGGGCGGCGTTGTTCTCGACACCGATCGGTTCCTCGATGAGCGCGGCCGTGAGCTGTCGGCCGCCGGCCTCAAGGTCCAGCTGCCGTGGGCCAAGATCGACCACATCCTCGAGAACGGCTCCTGATCGTCCGGCGAATCGGCCTCGCGGGCGAGCAGCGCCCGCAGACTCGACACCGATCGCCCCGTATACGGCCGCGGCCGCAGGCCAGCGTGCGTTCGGTTGATCCGCTCCCAGTGATTGGATAGGCGCGATTTTTCGCGCGCTCTCCGGAGGCTCCGTATGAAGTTCGAAATCGGTGACAAGGCCGTCGTGCCTGCTCTTGGCGTCGGCATCGTCAAAGAGATCAAGCAGATGGAGACCGAGGGCGTCACCGACGACTACTACGAGATCAAGATCCTCGACAACGGCCTGACCTACTTCGTACCGGTGAACAACACCGGCATGAACGGCATCCGCGAGGTCATCCCGCAGGACGCCGTCGAGCGCGTGTACGAGGTGCTCCGGGACCACAGTCAGAAGCCCGATAAACAGACCTGGAACCGGCGATACCGCGAGTACATGAACAAGATCAAGACCGGCGATCCGCTCGAGGTCGCCGCCGTGCTCCGCGACCTGGCCCGCCTTCGGTCCGAGAAGACGCTCTCGTTCGGTGAGCGCAAGATGTACGACCAGGCCCATTCCCTGATCGTGCAGGAGATCGCGGTGTCGAAGGATGTGGACGAGCAGGTGGTGAAGGACGAGATCGAGGGCATCTTCAAGGAATGAGCGCCCTCCAACTCGACATCACTCCCGGGGAGGCGCGCCGCTCCACGGTGCACGACGCCTGGCGCACCTGGCGCGCAACGGGCGGCGCCGCACCGGAGACTCCTCCTGCCGTGACCACTGAGGTCTGCGCAGAGGGTCCGACCATCCGCCGATCCCTCGAGCTGTACCCGGCCGAGGCGGTCCGATGGGCGCTGCTCGCGGCACCCGCCGGCGCGCCGCTCGACTGGTCCGAGCAAGCCCTGGGCACGGCTCTGGCCGATGTGTCCCGACTGTATGAGGCCCGGCACATGGCCTCCCGCTGCCAGGGCGATGAGCCGCCGGGCAAGGTCGCGCATGCCCTCGGCGCGCACGCCAAGGCGGTGCATGATCTCGGCACTCACCTCGAGCGCTCGCTCGCCCGCGCGCTCAACGATGGCTTCGACACCGCAGCCGCCCTCGCCGCGCTCACAGCCCTGGCCACTGCGGTGAATCGGTTCACGAACCACAAGCAGGCGGCCTCCAGAGGTGCCACGGTCGTGGCGCCGGCGCTGGACGCCCTGTCGACCCTCGCCGATTCCCTGGGTCTGCTCACCGACGATGTGGCCACATTCCGCCGGCACGTCGCGCGCAAGCGCCTGCCGACGCGGGGCCTCACGCCGGCCGAGGTCCAGGAGCTGGTGGATGGGCGCCGGGATGCACGGCGCAAGCGCGACTGGGCTCGAGCCGACACCCTGCGTGAGCGCCTGGACGCTGCGGGTGTGGTCGTCGTCGACACTCCCGGCGGCAGCGAGTGGCGCGTCCGCACCTGAGCCAGCGCACTTGGGCCATCGCCCTCCTCCACGCAGCCGTGTTCGCCTCGGGTGCTGCGGGCCTGGTCTGGCAGGTCCTGTGGGTGCGGCAGCTGTCGTGGGTCACCGGCGCGACCACAGAGGCGGCCGCCATCGGCACCGCGGTATTCCTCGGCGGGCTCGGGGTTGGCGCCTGGCTCGGTGGGCAGCTCGCCGATTCGGCCCGGACACGCCCTGGTGGCCTGTCGGCATACCTCGACGGGCGTCCGCTGCGGACCCTCGCCCTCGTGGAGCTGGCGGTCGCCACGCTGGGGCTGCTGCTCGCGAGCGTGCTGCCCATGTTGGTCGCGCTGCCCGACCTGTCCACAGTGAACGCCGCGGGCTGGCACGTTCCATCACGCGCCACCGTGGCCGCCCAGCTCGCCGTCGCTGTGCTCCTCATCGGCCCCCCCTGCGTCGCCATGGGCGCGACCCTGCCGCTGGCAGCGCGCGCCGCGATCGGCGACCGAGTGGACCAGGCGGGCTGGCGCATCGGCCTGTTGTACGCCGCGAACACCGCCGGTGCAGCGCTCGGGGCGCTCGGAGCCGACCTCCTGCTCGTGCCAGCGATGGGGGTCTGGGGCGCCCAGCTCGTCGCAGCCGGGGCCAACCTGTTCGCAGCTGGGATCGCCCTCGCCGCCCCCCGCATCTCCGACATCGAGAGCTGGCTCACGCCGCCCGCCGGCCGTCCGGGGCGTGCGGCACTCGTGCTCGCCTGCACCGGATTCGCGGCGCTCGGCCTGGAGATCGTCCACGTCCGATTCCTGGGCAGCGCGCTGGGACCCTACCGCGCCGTGTTCTCGCTGGTGCTCGCCATGCACCTGGTGGGGCTCTGGGCAGGCTCTCTGCTGGGGGGCGCATGGACCCGCGGCGGGGGCAAACCCGCCGCCGGGCTGGTGCTCTCCGTCACGCTGTTCGTTGGCTCCGCCCTCGGCGGGCTCCTCCGGTTCGATCCAGAGGCCCTGCTCCTCGCCCAACTCGCCGCAGCGCCCGCCATCGCACGGTTCGGCGCCACCCTGCCCCTCCTCGGAGTCGACCTGCGCGCGGTCGCCGGTGTGGTGCTGGTGCCCGCGATCGCCCTCGGCGCCACGTTCCCTCTCGCCAACGCCCTCGCCCAGCAACGCGTCGACACGGTCGGGCGTACCGCCGGGGCGCTTGCTGGGGCAAACACCGCCGGCAATGCGACTGGCGCGCTGATCACGGCGTTCGTGTTGCTGCCCACCCTCGGGCTGCACGGCACGGTGGGCGTGCTCACCGGGGTCGCGGTTCTCGGTGCGGCGCTCGTCGCCCGACGGGCCAGCTGGATGGGCGTCGCCGCCGGCGCCCTGGCAACAGGTGCATGGCTCACGATGTTGCCTGGAGATGCATTGCTCTGGCGGAGCTTCCCCGCCAACCGCGCACAGGCGGAGGGGGTGCTCGCGGTGCGCGAGGGGGTTCACGGCACGGTGGTCGTGACCGGGCGGCCCGAAGGCCCTGCCCGCCTGTGGACCGACGGGCACCCGATGACCAGCACCACCCACCACGCGCAGCGGTACATGCGAGTGCTCGCCCACGCGCCCCTGCTGCTCCAGGACTCGCCACAAACCGCTGTGATCATCGGGTTCGGCGTCGGAAACACGACGCACGCTGCAGCGCTCCATGGGCTGGACCGGGTGCAGGTGGTGGACCGCTCGCCGGACGTGCTCGCCCACGCTGACTGGTTCTCCCACGCGAACCACGGCGTGCTCCAACACCCCGCGGTGGCGGTGCACGTAGACGACGGTCGCCACCACCTCCACACCCTTCCGCCCGGCTCGCTGGACCTCATCGCCCTCGAGCCCCCCCCGATCGGCCACGCCGGGGTGTCGTCACTCTACTCCCGCGACCTGTACATCCTGGCCCGCTCTCGCCTGCGCGACACCGGCGCCATCGCCCAGTGGCTGCCCGCCTACCAGCTGCCCGCCGAGGCCGTCGCCAGCCTGGTTCGGGCGTTCGTGGACATCTTCCCCGACGCCGTGCTCCTGGCGCCGGCCGGCCGCGAGCTGGTGTTGCTCGGGCACCTGGCGCCCACCCCGTTCGACCCGGACGCGGTCGCCGAGCGGCTCCGCCAGCGACCCGAGGTGGCCGCTGATCTCGCGCGTTTCGGGCTCGATCAACCCGACGAGTGGGTGGTGATGTTCGGCGCCAACGGGGACCAGCTCGTGAGCGCCACTCTCGCCGCGGTGCCGGTGTCCGACGACCGTCCGCTGCTCGAGCACCAAGCGGTGAGTCACGTGATGGAGACCCAGCTTCCACCTCACCTTCTCGACCCGAGCGCCTGGCGTCGCTGGTGCCCCGGCTGCACCCACCCCACGCTGCCGGAGCGCATGGAGGTCACCCACCGCGTGCTCACCAGCCCCGCGTACTCCCGGTTCAGCAACCTGGTGTCCCCGACGACGACCAGCGGCGTGGTGCTGGTCGACGCGACAGTGGAGGAGCGGAGGACCATCGCATCCAGCGCCACTCTCAAGTCATTGACGGGCACCGAGTGAGTGTGGGTGAGTAGACACATGCCCCCCCGAACCGTTCGCGTACCCCCTGAGCTCGAGCCGCTGTTCACTCAGGCCGAGCAGGCGGTCGATGCCTACTTCGCCGACTGGCGAGAGCGCGTCGGCAAGAGCCTCGATGGCACGCTTGGCTCTGGCTATGTGCTCGTTCGGGGCGCGTCTTTGTCCGTGGCCTTCTTCCAGGTGGTGCGCGACCTGTTCGGTGCGGATCGTCAGGAAGAAGCCGACCGCTTCTCACGACACCTGCTGTTCGATCTCGCCCACGCAGTCGGCCGCTCCGACGCGAGCGCATTCCAGGAGCAGATGGGAATCGAGGACCCGATGGCTCGACTTGCGGCGGGTCCCGTACACTTCGCGATGACCGGCTGGGCCATGGTGGACGTGCACCCCGCCTCCCATCCGTCGGCCGACGACGACTACTTCTTGCTGTACGACCACCTCCACTCGTTTGAGGCAGACGCGTGGATCGACTCGGGCAAGCCCTCGCACGTGCCGGTCTGCATCATGAACTCCGGGTACTCGGCGGGCTGGTGCGAGGCGTCGTTCGGCATCCGGCTGGTGGCGGCGGAGATCTCGTGTCGAGCCGCCGGAGATGAGCACTGCCGGTTCGCCATGGCCCACCCCGACCATCTCGAGTCCAAGGTGCGGGACTGGGTTGCGGGGTCGCCGCACGAGCGGCCGTGGGTGGTGCCCGACCTGTTCGGGCGCAAGCGCCTCGAAGAGGAGCTGCGGCGCAGCCGCGACGAGCTCGAGCGCCGGGTGGATGCACGCACGGCCGAGCTGGAGGCCGCCAACCAGGCCCTGATCCGAGAGATGGACGAGCGCCACGCAGCGGAGGAGCGGCTGCGCATCGCGCAGAAGCTCGACGCCGTGGGCCGCCTCGCAGGTGGGGTCGCCCATGACTTCAACAACCTGCTCACCGTGGTGCTGGGGAACGCCGAGCTCTTGTCGACGTTGGTGGAGAACCCGGACGCGAGAGAGCTGGTGGAGCACATCCGCACCGCAGCGGAGCGAGCTGCCGATCTCACCCACCAGCTGCTCGCGGTAGGGCGCCGCCAGCCGCGTCATCCGCGCGTGCTCGACCTCAATGAGGTTGTCCGGGGTATGGCTCGCCTGCTCGAGCGCGTGCTGCGGGCTGACATCGCGATGGTGCTCGACCTGGACCCGGCTGGCGCCGCCGTGACCGCCGACCCCGGCCAGGTGGAGCAGGTGCTGCTCAACCTGGCCGTGAACGCACGGGACGCAATGCCCGGCGGCGGCCGACTATTGCTGACCACCCGCGCCTACCCGGCCACCAGCGCAGGTGCCGGCCGGGTGGTCCTCCAAGTGCGCGACGACGGCGCAGGCATGGACACCAACACCCGCGCGCGAATCTTCGAACCGTTCTTCACCACGAAGGCACCCGGTGAAGGGACGGGGCTCGGGCTGGCCATCGTGTACGGCATCGTGCAGCAATCGGGAGGGCATATCGAGGTGGAGAGCCGCGTTGGCAGCGGCACAACCTTCGCCGTCCACCTGCCCCAGGCGAGCGGAGTGGCGCAGCCGACCCTGCCCCAGCTCACCCGACCGTCCGCCCGTGGGAACGCGCACATCCTCGTGGTGGAAGACGAGCCTGCGCTGCTCGAGCTCGCACGCATCGCACTCACCCACTCCGGGTTCACGGTGTACGTGGCGTCGGACGGCGAAGAGGCGTGGGCCCAGTGGCAGAGGCACACGGTGGACCTGCTGTTCACAGACGTGCGGATGCCGGGCGCCAGCGGCGTCGAGATCGCGCAGCGCTGTCGCCTCGAGCGGCCGTCGCTGCCGGTGATCTTCGCGAGCGGCTACACCGAAGAGGAGGTGCTCGACGGCGCGCCCACGGAGCGGGCCGTGTTCCTCCCCAAGCCGTACCGGTTGTCCACGTTGCTCAGCCTCGTGGCGGACATGCTGGCGGATCAGCCGGGCTCGTAGTGCACGAGCAGGTTGCGGGTGGGGTCGTGCGGCTGGGCCAACAGGTCGCCCGACTGCACGAATCCTCCGCGCGCCAGCACTTCGAACCACTCGGTCAGCGGCCGGAAGTGCCGGAGCTCCGCCTGGTTGCCCGGCCAGTCCACACCGGTGCCAGCGTTGAACACATCGTGGGCGAGGGTGACCACGGCCTGGAGATCAGCCCCCTCCGCGTCATGCTCCCGGATCACCAGATGTCCTGCAGGTCGGAGGACCCGGCGGAGATCCGCGACGAAGGCCTCCAGTGCGTCGTCAGGACAGTGGTGCAGGCCGATCATCACAGTGACGAGGTCGACGCTGGCGTCAGGAATCGGGGTGAGCGGGTCGTAGCCCCCGAGGGGGACGAAGGTGCCGATCTCGGCGAGCTGGCCCCGCTCGATCCAGTCCACCGGCGTGGCCGCGGGGGGCCTGTCGTTCACGACCCACAGCGGGCCGCGCAGCGACACCCGCTCTGACAGCTGACGCACGTACCGGCCCGTGGTGCCCACCTCGACATACCCGTCCACCTCCCCGTCTCCAACCAGCCTCACCGTCTGGGAGGCGAGCACCGTCTTCTGTACTTGGAGCGCCGGAATCGCGTAGGTGAGCTCCGAAAGCAGCGGCTTGATCTCGGGAATGCCGGCGACGACCTCTCGATAGATCGCCTCGTCACCCGCGTGTGCGGCGGTAGCCTCACGGATCAGGTAGTGGAGCCGATCCTCTGGGTACAGATGGAACACGTGCTGGAGGAAGCCGAAGAACTGATCCCGCAGCACGACGTGATCGTAGATGGCGTGGAAGGTGGACTCTGGGCTGGCGAGTGCGGCCCTGGGCAGCGCCGGCACGAGGGCCGCTGCGAGCGCACGGACGAGGAGCTGGCGTCGGTCCATCGGGGGCCTTCAGTAGTCGTAGACGTGGTCGAGGGTGACGGGCTCGGCGGCGAGGGCCGACAACGTGGTGTGCAGCTGGGCGACGGGCACGTCCAGCGCGACCCGCGACGACCCGGGTTCGGTGAGCAGCGGCCAGGTGCGGATCGGGGTGCCCCACAGATGCGCCCGATCCCAGTCATCACGGGCGATGACCGTGAGCGCCACCCTCCGGTTACCGGCGATCTCCCGGAACACTACTCCCGCTTCGGCCAGGGCGGGGACCGCCTCCGTGAACGGTTCATACCGCGGGAGCGAGACCAGCCATTCACCTTCGCTGAGGGACTCGACCACGTCGACGCCGTCGACATCGAGCGCGTCGCGGTCGGCGGTGTGCACCCACGCCAGCAGCGTGCCGGCCGCCTCGCCGTAGGTCGCACCCGTGCCCCATCCGATGACCATCGACGACAGCCACTTGCTCCCCAGCTCGAGGGTAAGCCCCAGGCGACGCTCCGCGCGACGCAGGGACCATGGCCCGCCGGAGTCGGCCCATAGCGAGCTCAAGCGCTCGCCCCATGGGAAGGCATACCACGGCGTATGATGGATGAACGCCGCATATTCCACGGAGAGGGCTGCGTTGAACCGATCATCCGGGGTGTCGGCGCCGCCGGCCGTGAGGCGGCCGAGGGTCCCCTCCCAGGCGCCTTTCGCGCCGTACTCCACCGTGGTGAAGGCCCCGATGGTGCCGAGCATCACGTGGTAGCCGGTGTTGAAGGGGTAATGCTGCGAGGTGAGGCCCCACACCTCGTTGTACAGGCCCCAATACTGGCCGATGGCGCCGAACCACGGGTACGCGCTCGGCGGCTCGGTTGCGAGGAACGCGCCGATCTCGTCGGCGCTGTGCACGATGTACCACTCGGGCAGGGTGAGGTAGGTCTGGTCCTCGGGCCGCGCCCAGTCGTCGCGCCGCGCGAGCCGCTCCGCCACGTCGTCGAGGTGGTCGGATGCGGGCGGTGGCACGTAGGTCTCGAGGAGCCTGTTCCGGAACCTGTAGTCGGGGTCCACCGCAGCCTTGAGCAAGAACAGGTCGTCGGCCCGGGGGTATGCGGAGTGGAACTGCGCCGGCGTAGGGTGGATCTGGTACGGCAGGTAGTAGGTGCCGCCCTGCTCGAGCGTGGCATCCACCAGCTCGCGGGTCCAGATCGCCACCTCCTCCTGCTCCCACGGGGCGGTGCCCTGGGCGTAGTACACGACGAACGCAAACACCGGCTCTCGGGCCCACGCCATCACTGTGGGGTCGCCGGTGGCGTGCCGGATGGACACGTTGAGGATCTTCGCGTCGTAGCGCTCGTAGATCTCCACCATGTCGGCTGCGAATGCGTCGAACTGGCCCACCGGGATGAAGAACTCGAGCAGCACATAGGTGGTGTCGGACCGGGAGAATGGCTCGAGGCCAGCGGCGTCGTAGCTGGCCTCCCAGTTGCGCCACACCACCAGGTCTTCGGCCAGGGCGCGTGGCTGGGCCCAGCTCGCCCGAACCTCTCGGCCATAGGGCAGCTCGGTGCCCCAGTAGAACATCAGCTTGTCGATCACGCTGCTCGGACCTGATCTCTGGAGCCGGTCGGGCACCGTGACGGCGCGGTCGGTCTTCGCATAGGTGATCGACGCCACCTCGTCCCACCGGGGCGGGTAGATGTCGGCGTTGTGCATCACCGCGTCGTCGGACCCGAGGATGTTGGTCTCGAACCACTCGCCGTACTCGTCGCGCGGCATCCACACGACCTGCCGCTCCAGGGCGTCGTTCGGCTCCAGGTCCAACACGGCCTCGACGATCACACCGAGGGAGCCATAGCCCCCGATCACGCCGTAGAACAGCTCGCTGTTCTCGGTGGGCGACGCCCGGATGAGCGAGCCGTCGGCCAGGCAGAGTGTGAACTCGCGCACGGCTAGGGCGAGCGCACCGCGGTTGACGTAGCGCCCATGCCCGTTGACCGACATCGAGCCGCCGACGGTGAAGTTCGCGTAGGACTGCATGATCGCGAGCGACAGATCGTGCGGGTCGATGGCCTCCTGGATGGTTCGCCAGGTGGCGCCCGCCTGCACCCGGATGGTCCGGTCGTCGGTGTCGATCCCGATCACCGCGTCGAGCTGGCGCATGTCGAGGAACAGGGTGTGCTCGCTCGCGATCTGGCCACCCATACTGAACCGGCCACCGCCGATACTGACCGGGCCGTCGTGAGTGCGGAGCAGATCCTGGAGTTCGTCGACCGAGCGAGGGGCGACGACGCGCGACACGGGCACGGGGGTGAGCTCGGTGACGTCCCACACCTGGCGCCCATCATCTCCGGGCATGGCGTGGGCTGACAGCAGGGTGGACGCGAGGACGACGCAGGACAGCATGCCGCTGGTATATCAGCGGCGAGCGAAGGCACGGGCGTGCCAGGAGCGAAGGTTCACAGCCGACGCTGGAACCGCGCCTCCGCCTCCTCGATCCGCGACGGGGGGATGCCGAGCCGCCGACCGAGCGCCTCGAGCTCCGATCGCGCGTGCGCATCGTGCCCCCCCCAGCCGGTCATCCGCTCGAGCGCCTGGTCGAGGAGCCAGGTCTCTGCGAGGCGACGCGCCCGCCCGTGCTCACCGCCGTCTACGGCCAGGCCCCCGGCAAACGCCTCGATGTGCCGCTCTTCGGAGGGGTGGAGGTGACCGTCCACGCGCGCCACCACGTGCACAAGGGCGAGCATCGAGGTGCGCACGGGCCCGGGCGTGGCCTGCGCGAGCTCTGCCGGCGTGAGTGCAGGCCGAGCCTGAAGCGCCTCCAACGACCCCGCCGACGGGTCGAGGACGTCCTGCAGATAGCCAAGCTCCTCCTCGCCAAGCGGGCCGTCTACCGTGGCGACCTCGACGAGCATCCGGGCCACCAGGGTCTTGTCGAACGCGGTGCGGGGCGGGTGGAAGTGGAGCTGGCGCTCGAGCGCCCCGAGCAGATCCGGCGCTGCCGTCGCGTGAAGCCACCGACGCCCGGCCGGATCCCACGCGAAGGCGTGCATCACGGAGGCGAAGGCGGCCACCAGACCTACCTTCTGCTGGTCGACCGTGAGCGTCGGGCCGCGCTCCGCCGGGGTGAGGGCGCGGAACATCGCCCCACTGGCGGCGCGACCGAGCGATCCGGTGCCGAGCAAGCGAACCACCAGCCGGGCCGCCTGATCCCTCACTTCTTCCGCAAGGGCCGGGCGCGGTGGTGTTACGGCAGCGGCCGGTCCTGGAGGTGCGGCCCAGCGAGCGACCGCCTCGGCCCCCGACGCGGGGCACCTGAACGTGACCTCGAGAGTCCGACCGGTGACCCGCTGTCGGGCCACCAGCGGGCGCACATGCGCCAAGGTGAGTGCGGGATCTACCAGGTTCATCCTGCCGTCCGCATCGCGCGCCCACCCCGACTTGCCAGAAGCACGCACGCGCCTGTCGCCTTGCTGGGCTGGGACACGCGGCCTCCTCCGTCCCCTCTATCAGGTTGCCGAAGAACCCCCTGCACGGCGAATGGCGTCACATGGCGCGGTTGCCGCCCCGGTATATGACTCTATTTATACGAAATACTTATCGTGTTTCCTGAATCACGATACAGTCCGACCCTGAACAACCGTCGAGGTCCCGCATGACACGCAGCTGGTTCACCGAGGGTCTCGCCTCCGTCGTCGTCTTCCTGGTGGCACTCCCCCTCTGCATGGGCATCGCCATCGCTTCGGGCGTGCCGCCCGCCATGGGCATCCTGTCGGGGATCATCGGTGGCATCGTGGTGGGCAAGCTCGCGGGTTCGCCGCTGCAGGTGAGCGGGCCCGCCGCGGGCCTGGCCGTCATCGTGTTCGAGATCGTGCACACGCATGGGATCGAGGCCCTCGGACCGATGCTCATCGTTGCCGGTCTGATCCAGACCGTCGCGGGCAAGCTTCACCTCGGGCAGTGGTTCCGGGCGGTGGCTCCCGCCGTGATCTACGCGATGCTCGCCGGCATCGGCGTGCTCATCTTCGCGTCGCAGTTCCACGTGATGGTAGATGATGTGCCCTCCAGCAATGGCCTGATCAATGTGATCACGATCCCGCGGGCGGTGGCCAAGGGCGTGCTGCCGGTAGAGGGCACGCCCCACCACCTGGCGGCGGCCATCGGGCTCCTCACCCTCACGGTGCTCGTGCTGTGGAACGCCGCGCGCAGTCGCCTCAGCGGGCCGCTCCGCGCGCTTCCCGCACCCCTGCTCGCTGTGGCCGCGGCCGTGACCGCTGCCGCCGCGTTCGAGCTGCCGATCAACTACGTCTCCGTGCCCAACTCCCTGAGCGGATTCATCCGGCTGCCCACCCTCGGCGGGTTCGCTCTGTTGCTCCAGCCCGCCGTTCTCGGCGGCGCGCTCGCCCTCGCGGTGATCGCCAGCGCCGAGGCGCTTCTCTGCGCGGTCGCCGTCGACAAGATCCATGATGGCCCCCGCAGCGATCTCGACCAGGAGCTGTTCGCACAGGGCATCGGCAACACCCTCGCCGGCCTGTTGGGCGGCCTGCCCATCACGGGCGTGATCGTGCGCTCCACGGCCAATGTGGAGTCGGGTGGCAAGACCCGGTGGTCCGCGATCCTGCACGGCGTGTGGCTGCTGATCGCGGTCGCCGCGGTGCCGTTCACGCTCGAGTACATCCCGGTGGCTTCCCTCGCGGCGGTCCTGGTGTACATCGGCTGGCGCCTGGTGAACCTGGAGGTGCCCAAGGCTCTGCTCGCACGCAGCAAGGGAGAGCTCGCGATCTACCTCATCACGGTGGTGGCCATCGTGAGCACCAACCTGCTCGAAGGCCTGCTCGTAGGCATCGCGCTGGCGGTGTTCAAGCTCGCCTGGGGCTTCTCCCGCCTGCAGGTCGAGGTCACCGAGTCCGACACCATCGCGGGGCGCCTCGACCTGCGCCTGCGCGGCAGCGGCACCTTCGTCGGCCTGCCGATCCTCGCCCGCGCGCTGGACCAGGTGCCGGAGCGCCGCGAGGTCCACGTGCACCTCGAGCACGTGGACTACGTGGACCACGCCTGCTTCGAGCTGCTGTCCGACTGGCGCAAGCAGTACGAGACCCAAGGAGGGACCGTGATCCTCGAGTGGGACACGCTTGCCGCGCGCGGCGTGTACCGCGGGGATGAGTCCGTAGGCGGCGAGGCGGCCTGAGAGCTACCCCCCGGCCGCCACCCACTTCCAAATGATCTCCTTCATTACCTCGCTCGTCCCCCCTCCGATCGGCAACAACCGCATGTCACGGTAGCTCCGGCAGATCGGGTACTCCTCGATGAACCCGTAGCCCCCATGGAACTGCAGGCAGTCGTAGATCACCTTCTGGGACAGGTCGCCGGCGAACAGCTTGGCCATGCTCACCAGCTTGGTGGGGTCCTGGCCAGACGCGATGCGGTCCACCGCCTGCCAGGTGAGCGCGCGGCTCGCCTCGAGGGCGGTGAGGTGCTGGGCGAAGGTGTGGCGCCACACCTGGAACGTGCCGATGGGCCGGCCGAACGCCTCGCGCTCGGTGCCGTACCGGGCGGCGTCCTTCAGCGCGATCTCCATGGCCATGTTGCCCATCACCGCCGTGACCAGCCGCTCGCCCTGGAAGTTGGTCATGATGTAGTAGAAGCCGGCGTTCTCCTGCCCCAGGAGGTTGCGGCAGGGGATGCGGCAGTCCTCGAAGTGCAGCTCGCATGAGTCCACCGACCGGGTGCCGAGCTTGTCGAGCTTGCGACCCACCGTGAAGCCCGGCGTGTCGGTGGGGAACAGCACCAGGCTGATGCCGCCGTGCCCGGCCTCTCCGGTGCGCACCGCCAGCGTGATGAAGTCGGCGAACGAGCCGTTGGTGATGTACGTCTTCGAGCCATTGATCACGTAGTCGTCACCGTCGCGCCGGGCGGTCGTGCGCAGCGCCGCTACGTCCGATCCGCACCCGGGCTCGGTGACCCCGAGGGCGGCGATCTTCTCCCCCGCCACCACCGGCGCGAGGAACTCCTCCTTCTGCGCATCCGTGCCGATCTCGGCGATGATCGGGGTGGCCATGTCGGTGTCGACCAGCACCGACATCATCAGGCCGCCGCTGCGGCTCCAGGCCAGCCCCTCGATGAATGCCACCGTCGACCACCAGTCCAGCTCGAGCCCCCCATACGCCTCGGGCACGCGGATGCCGAGCACCCCGAGCTCGGCCAGATCGGTGAACACCTGGCGCGGAAACTCGCCCGCCTTGTCCCACTCCCCGGCGAAGGGCGCGAGGTTCTCTTCCGCATACCGGCGTACGGTGGCCCGGATCTGGTCGTGTTCGTCGGTCCACTGGGGGAAGGGCATCGGCGCTCCTCGGCTGCTGGCCTGCAGTCTGCCTCACGCGCGGCGCGGAGGGAACGGTGTCTCGTGTCGTCATCACGCTGCAACAGATCCTGGTGCCGCGCCGTCCAGCGGTTACCGGCACCCCCGGTAAGGAGGATCCGTGAAATTCGCCGCTCACCCACTCGTCGTGGCCGTCGCCCTGGGCCTGCTCGGCCCCAGCGCGCTCGAGAGCATGCGCCCCGAGGCGCCCCGCGCCCGCACCTCCGCGTCCGACCTGACGGATGCCGATGTGCCCGACGCTGGCGAGATCGCCCAGGCCGCCGCCGCCTTCGCCGCCGCCCGCGACTCCATCTAGTCCGCTCCGCGCCGCCACCCATGAACCGGTGCAGCGGCGCACGGTAGCCACGGTGCCCACCGCAGGTCGGGTTACGAGACGGCCTCACGGAAGGGCCCGTGCTGCTCGACACGACCGCGACCATCGAGACGCCCGAGCGCGTCCGCTTCCAGCATCGTCTCGCGGGCCCCGGGCCGCGCGCGGCAGCATGGTTGATCGACGCCAGCGTGCAGCTGATCGTGCTCTCGGCGGTGGGCGCGGTGCTGGCGCTGGTGTTCAGCCTCACCGGCCTGGAGGGCGTCGGCGCCGGCCTGTGGCTGGTCGTACTGTTCGTGGTGGAGTGGTTCTACGGCGTGTTCTTCGAGACGCTGCTCGCCGGCCGCACCCCGGGGAAGCTCGTGTTGTCACTGCGCACCGTGCGGCTCGACGGCTCGCCTGGGCAGTTCCCCGACTTCCTCCTGCGCAACCTGCTCCGCGCGGCCGACTTCCTGCCGGTCGGGTTCGGGCTCGGCGTGCTGTGCATGGTGCTGGACCCACGGATGCGCCGCCTCGGCGACATGGTTGCGGGCACCGTGGTGATCATCGAGGAGCGAACCCGCGTGCTCGGCGAGGTGCGCATCGACCCGCCGGTGAGCGAGGAGGAACGGCAGGCGCTGCCGGCCCGGGTCGACCTCACCCGCGCCGAGCTGGACGTGATCGAGGCCCTGCTCCGACGCCGCCGCTCGCTCTCCGACGCCCGGGCCGAGGAGCTGGCCTGGCTGCTCGGCCCACAGCTCTCGGAGGCCACCGGCATCGAGGCCCCGAGCTGGGAGCGGGTGCTCACCCTGGCGTATGCCAGGGCCACCGGCAAGGATCGCGCATGAGCGATCGCGATGCGTTCGTAGCAGCGGCGCGACCGCGGTGGGACCGCCTCGAACACCTCCTGCTCGACGGCGCGAGCACCGGCCCCCACTGGGAGGAGCTCGCCGCCCTGTACCGCGGCGTGTGTGCCGACCTGGCCCGGGCCCAGAGTCAGGGGCTCCCGCGGGATGTGCTCGGCTACCTCGACGACCTCTCGGGCCGGGGCCACAACGCGCTGTACGGCTCGAGTGCAGTGGGCAGCGTCGACCTGCTTACGGTGATCACCCGCGGGTTCCCGGCCGAGGTCCGCCGGTCGTGGGTGTTCTTCTGGTTGGCCATGGCGCTGTTCTACGGGCCGTACTTCGTCGGCCTCGTCGGCGGCCTGGTCGACCTCGACTTCGCCACCACGGTGCTGCCAGCCTCGCAGCTCGAGCAGATGGAGGAGGCCTACTCCACCAACTCCCAGCGGGGCAACGCGGGCGAAGACGCCGCCATGGCGGGGTTCTACGTCTACAACAACGTCGGCATCGCGTTCCGCTGCTTCGCCACCGGGGCCCTGTTCGGCCTCGGCTCGATCTACTTCCTGGTGTACAACGGGCTGATCATCGGCACGGTGAGCGGCTACCTCGGGCATGTGGGCCTGGGCGGCAACCTGTTCGCGTTCACCTGCGGCCACAGCGCGTGGGAGCTCACCGCCATCGTGATCTCCGGCGCCGCCGGCATGAAGCTGGGGTGGGCCTTGATCGACACCGGCGGCCGCACCCGCGCGGGCTCCCTGCGCGCCGTGGGGCCAGCGGTGTACCGCCTCGTGGCTGGTGCGGCGTTCATGCTGTTCGTGGCCGCTGCCATCGAGGGCTTCTGGAGCGCCAGCCCGGTGCCGGTGCCGGTGAAGTGGGTCTTCGCCGGCTGCCAGGTGATCATCGTCACCTCGTGGCTCTCCCTCGGCGGACGGAGGGCCGGATGAACCCCAACCTCTGCCGCGTGGTGCTCCGGCCCCGCGGTCCCCTCGAGGTGTTCGACCTCACCGTGCAGCTGATCCGCGACCGGTGGCGCCCCCTCGCGCGCCTCACCCTGCTGATGGTCGGCTTGCCGTGGCTGCTGGTGTGTGTGCCGCTGTGCTGGCTCACCGACGGCCACCTGGCGCTGCTCGCGATCCCGCTGGTGGCGGTGCCGCTGGTCCAGGCGCCGTTCACGCTCCTGGGCGGCCGGCTGCTGTTCGCTGACGAGCTCTCGGTGCGAGATGTGCTCGGCGACCTGGTCGGCCGCGGAGGCGGTCTCGTATGGAGCACCCTGATGCTCGCGCTGGGATGGCTCATCTCCATCGCCGTGTGCGGCATCCTCCTGCCGGTGGTGCAGCCCGGTCTGCTCTACCTCCCCGAGACCGCCCTCCTCGAGCGGGTGCCAGCGCGGCGCGGGATCAACCGCTCGGTGCGGCTGGCCGGCGGCCACGCGGGAATCGCACTCGTCGGCGCCGGCGCGTGGTGGTTCTTGCTGCTGTGGGGAGCTCTTGTCGGTGAGGCCACCGGCCAAGCGGTAGTGGGCTTCCTGCTTCAGCTCGGCGAGCCGCTAGGTGCGGCCACCAGCGGCCAGGTCACCCCGTGGATGCTCGGCGGCATGCTGCTCGTTCAGCCCTTGCATGCCCTGTATCGACTGATGTTGTACGTGGACGTTCGCACCCGCGTCGAGGGCTGGGACCTCCAGGTCGGGCTGCGCGCGGCCGGGCTGGCCCGATGAGCATGCTCTGGCTCGTGCTGGCGTGCGCAGACGGGGTGCCGGAACCGGTTCCCGAGCCGGAGCCTGCCGCCACAGTGCTGGACGACCCGGCGTTTCGGTTCTGCCACGAGGCCGGGCTCGACGCCGCCACCGCCAAGGAGTGGTGCCCCCTCATCGAGACCTTGCCGGAGGACCGCTGCCCGGGCCTGCGCGCCACCTGCGCCGGCGCCGAGCCGGTGGACGAGCCCATGGGGTGTGACGGCAAGGCGATCTGGGGGGAGCCGGGGCGTGACCTGGCCAGTGGCCCCCGGCGACCCATCGACCGCACCTCCTGCGGCGAGCCCCCCACCTGGGACGCGAGCGGCGCTCAGGCGCTGCTCCGATGGATCGCGGCCATCGGCGTGGCCATCCTGCTGCTCATCGTGTTCCGGGTGCTCTGGGGCTGGTATGGCTGGCGCCGCAAGCCCGAACGCACGGCCGTGCCCACCCAGCCCGTCGCTGCGGAGCTGGAGGTCGAGCTCGACGACGTGCC